>JASBSO010000245.1 GCA_030148905.1 Kordiimonadaceae bacterium
TTTAAGGGGCTTATGACCTTTGACGCGATCAGCCTTTCTGCCGAAATGATTGTCGACATCACCCTCACGCTGTGTTTGCTGTTTTTCAGTTCAATGTTCTTTTGGCTTTTGCGTACAGAAAACACCGGCAGCGATGAAGGCGGCATGACCGCATGAGCGGTGCGTTGGACAACCGCATCCGTGTCTTCCGCGCCGAACACCGGATGAGCCAGGAAGACCTCGCAAGCGCCATTGGGGTCAGCCGCAAAACCATTTCCACCATTGAAGTGGGCCGATTTGTGCCCTCGACCATTATTGCGCTGAAAATCGCCCGCTATTTCGGTGTCCCGGTTGAAGAGGTGTTTTCACTGCGTATGAATTGAGACATGCGAGCGAAATCAGCGTTTGCAGGCGCGCCTTTAGGGCCTATAGAAGGGCCATGACCTTCTCCAGCCTGCGCGACTTTATCCATCATCTGGAACAAGAGGGTCGGCTGGTGCGCGTGCGCCAGCCGGTCTCGACGCATCTTGAGATGACCGAAATTCAAACCCGGGTCATCGCCGAGGGCGGGCCCGCAATTCTGTTTGAGCATGTGGTCACGGAAACCGGCGAGAAAAGCGACATGCCGGTCCTCGTCAACCTGTTTGGCACCGTTGAACGCGTGGCATGGGGCATGGGGCGCGAGCCCGGCGGCCTGCGCAGCGTCGGCGAGACCCTCGCCTTCCTCAAACAGCCGGAACCTCCGCGCGGTATCAAGGACGCAATCAACCTCTTGCCCATGGCGCGGCAGGTGATGGCGATGCGCCCCAAAACCGTGCGCAAAGCCCCCTGTCAGGAGGTGGTGCTGACCGGCGATGACATCGACCTGCACACACTGCCGATCCAGACCTGCTGGCCCGGTGAGCCCGCGCCGCTGATCACCTGGCCGCTGGTGGTCACCAAGGGGCCAACCGGCAAGGCCGAGGATAATTTCAACCTCGGCATTTACCGCATGCAGCGGCTGTCGAAACATGAAACGCTGATGCGCTGGCTCAAACACCGCGGCGGCGCGCAGCATCACCAGCGCTGGAAAGACAAAACGCCCGAGCCCTTGCCTGCGGCGGCCGTGATCGGAACTGACCCCAGCACAACGCTTGCCGCCGTCACTCCGGTGCCCGACACGCTGTCTGAATATCAGTTTGCCGGACTTTTGCGCGGCAAGCCGGTGGAACTGGTGGACTGCAAGACCGTCCCGCTCAAGGTGCCCGCCAGCGCCGAGATTGTCATCGAGGGTCATGTCAGCCTGACCGACTACCGCGACGAAGGGCCGTACGGCGATCATACCGGCTATTATAATTCGGTGGAGCCGTTCCCGGTGTTTACCGTCAGTGCCATCACCATGCGCCGCGACCCGATTTACCTGTCGACCGACACCGGCCGCCCGCCGGACGAGCCCAGCGTGCTGGGCGAGGCGCTGAACGAGGTGTTCATCCCCCTCCTCCAACAGCAATTCCCAGAAATTGTGGATTTCTGGCTCCCGCCCGAGGGATGCAGTTACCGCATTGCCGTTGTGTCGATGAAAAAGGCCTATGCCGGGCACGCCAAGCGCGTGATGATGGGCGTGTGGTCGTTCCTGCGCCAATTTGTCTACACCAAATTTGTCATTGTGGTGGACGACGACATCAACGCCCGCGACTGGAAGGATGTGATGTGGGCCATGTCGACCCGTATGGACCCGGTGCGCGACCTGGTGACGGTCGAGAACACCCCCATCGACTATCTGGATTTTGCCTCACCCGTGTCGGGCCTTGGCGGCAAGCTGGGCCTGGATGCCACCAACAAGGTGGACGGCGAAACCGACCGCGAATGGGGCCGCGAAATCGCTATGGACGACGCTGTGATTGACCGGGTGGACAGCATTTGGGATACGCTCGGCCTGCCCGGCAGTGGCACGTCAATTTTCCGCAAAGAGACAAAAGGATAAGGGCTTCCATGACGCAATCACCACTCGGTCGTGTTGAACAGTTGATCAAAAGCGCCTTAAAGGCCGGGGCCGACGCCGCCGACGCGGTGGCCATTTCCGGTCATTCACGGTCGGTCAGCTGGCGCGAAGGCAAGCTGGAAGACGTTGAAGGCAGCGAAGGCACCGATATTGGCCTGCGCGCCTTTGTCGGGCGGCGCCAGGCCATCACCTCAACCAGCAACATGACACCGGCGGCGCTGGACGAACTGGTTGCCCGCACCGTCGCCATGGCGAAGGCCGCACCCGAAGATCCGCATTGCGGATTGCTGGATGAAGCGTCGCTTTTGTCAGGCGCACCCAAAAACCTGGACCTGTTTGACGCCACCGACCCCGGCCTTGATGCGCTGAAAGACCAGGCGCGCGCGGCCGAAGACGCCGTGCGCAGCGTCCGCGGCGTTACCAATTCTGATGGTGCCAGTGCCTCAATGAGTACACGCCAGATCGCGCTTGCAACCAGCACCGGCTTTGCCCGCACCTATGACAGCACCAGCTTTGGCGTGTCGGTTTCTGCGATCGCAGAAGCAGACGGTGTGATGGAACGCGACTATGACTACAGCTCGGCGCGGCATTGGGCCGACCTTGATGGCGCAACAGAGATTGGTCGCAGCGCCGGTAATCTGACCGTTCGGCGCCTGGGTGCCAAACAGCTGAAAAGCGGCCGCATGCCCGTGGTGTTTGCGCCGCGTGTTGCCAATTCGCTGATTGGACATTTGGTCGGGGCAATCAGCGGCGACGCGATCGCGCGCGGCAGCAGCTTCCTGAAAGGCGCGATGAACAGCGAGGTGTTTGCACCCTCGGTCTCGATTATCGATGACCCGCTGCGCCCACGCGGGCTGCGGTCGCGCCCCTTTGACGGCGAAGGCGCACCCACGACTGTGACCCATCTGATCGACAAAGGTGTGTTGAAAACCTGGATGCTGAATGCGGCAACGGCGCGGCAGTTGAACCTTGGCATAACCGGCCACGCCTCGCGTGGGGTGGGGTCTGTTCCGGGCATCAGTGGTTCCAACCTCTATATGACCGCAGGTCCCATCAGCCCGCATGACCTGATCGGCGAGATTGATGACGGGTTTTACGTCACCGAGCTGATCGGCATGGGCGTCAACGGTGTGACCGGCGATTATAGCCGCGGTGCCGCGGGTCTGCGCATTGAGGGCGGCACCCTGACCCATGCGGTAAGCGAGGTCACCATCGCCGGCAATTTGAAAGACATGTTTAAAAACCTAACGCCTGCAAATGACCTTGAGTTCCGCTACGGCATCAACGCTCCGACCGTGCGCATTGACGGCATGACCCTCGCCGGGGCGTAACCCTGTGGGCGGTGCTCCAAAAGGCCAGCAGCCGTCGATTGATATCGACGAAGCCGACTTTTGGATGGACCCTGATTGCCCTTGGGGCCTTGATGATGACCTGCGGCTTGCCCGCGAGGTCACCCGCGAAGCGGGGCGTATTGCCCTGGGGTATTTTCGCCGTAATGAACTGCGCCAATGGGACAAGGGCCGCGACGGTCCGGTGACCGAGGCGGACTTTGCCGTTGATAATTTTCTGCGCACCACCTTGCTGCAAAACCGGCCGGGTTATGGCTGGCTGTCGGAGGAAACCGAAGACCAGCCCGAACGCTTGAAATGCGGGCGCTTGTGGGTGGTTGACCCGATCGACGGCACCCGGTCCTTTGTCGCGGGCGGCGAAAACTGGGCCATATCGGTGGCGTTGATCGAAAAGGCGAAACCCGTCATCGCCGCGCTCTATGCGCCGGTTCAAAATGCCCTTTACATCGCGGCGCACGGGCGCGGAGCCAGCAAAAACGGGACGGATATTCAGGTCTCGGCAACCGCCGATATCGACGCCGCACACATGGCCGGAAGCGGACCCGCTTTTTTGGCGCACGAATACTGGCCGGTGCCCTGGCCCGAGACGATGCGCTGCACCGAAATGAATTCGATCGCGCTGCGGCTTGCGCATGTGGCCGACGGCCAGGCCGATTGCTGTGTCACCCTGCGGCCCAAAAACGACTGGGATGTCGCCGCCGCCGACCTGCTTGTCCGCGAAGCAGGCGGCCAGCTGACCACTGGCAAGGGCGAGCGGCTGTTGTTCAACCGCAAGCGGCCTCTGCATGCCCATATCATGGCGAGCAATGACCATTTAATGCCCGAGCTTGAAGGCCGCGTCACCCCCGCACTGGAAGCGTGGGAAGAACGCCAGCGCCGCGCACCGATCTAGGGTCAGGACCCTAAAAATACAGCCGGAGCCCCGTCACCACGCGCCCATTGCCCACCGGGCCGTCTTGCGCGCTGTCGATATATTCAACCGTCAGCTCGAAATCGCGCCAGAAATAGCTGACACCAGCGCGCCAGTCGGCAATGTCGGCGCGGCCATCGCGTATGTCATAGCCCACATGCCCGATCACCGTCAGTTCGGGCAGGGTCGGGACCGGAATTTCCAGATTGGCAAAGCTATAAAGACTTTGGTTATCGGGTGTAAACCACCGCCCATCAGGCGCATAGACCAGACCGGACCGAATATAAAGGAGGCCGAAATCACGGCTGACGCTGGCCTCAATTTCCGGAAAAAAGCGACTGGCGCCATCGCCGTGAAAGGTATCGAGGTTCACCGAAGCATCAACGGTGAAACCATCTGCGTCAAAGGCATAGCCAACAAAACTGCGAATGCGCGCGTCGCCGCCTAAGAGGTCATCGACATATGACCCGGACAGCCCGCCGAAAACGCCGCTATCTGTCGACAAATCAAAGCGAAGTTCTGGCGACACATCAAAATCCGAAAGTGCCAGCCCCCGGTCGCGGCGGTCATGGGTCACCCCGATATCACCGTACAGTTCAAACCCCTCGTCGCTGCCGCCGGCAATTTGCGCAAAGGCTGCGGGTGTCGTCAATGCTGCGATCAGGGTAAATAGAACAAAGCGCACGTTCAGTCTCCTTCCAGTGCGAGAAGCGGGTCGAGCCGCACCGCGCCCCAATTGATCCGCCAGTCCACATGCGGGCCGTTCGCCCGCCCGGTTGCGCCGATGGTGCCAATCGGGTCACCCTGGTTGATGGTTTGCCCCTCTTCAACCGTCACGCTGTTCATATGAAAAAGCGTCGAGGTTACACCGAAGCCGTGATCGATGATCACGATCCCCCCTTCCAAGAGAAAATCGGGTGCGGCGAGCCGCACCACCCCGCCCGCAGGGGCCACAATAGGGGTACCCGTGGGCCCGGCGATATCCAGCCCATAATGCGGCGACCGCGGCTGGCCATTCAATATGCGCTGGCTGCCATAAAAGCCTGAAAATCGCCCTTCTGCCGGGCGGATAAACCCGCCGCGCCAAAATTGATCGTCGGTCGTCTCGGCGCGGGCACGGCGCACACGGCCGGTTTCAACCTTGCGGCGCGCCGTCCATTCGGGCGGCGGGGTGACAGTTTTGGGCGGCAGGCCGTTGACGCGCTCGATGTCAAAGTCGCGCTGGGCAATCTGAAAACTATCTGTGCAGGTGCCACTCTCGCCCGTAATGGTAATGTTAACACTGCCTTCGGCCTCGCGCGACAATCCAAAAACAAACACCCCATCTGACGTGCTTTTCACTGGTTTCCCGTCAACCATCACCTGGCTGCCGGGTGCGGCCTGCGCAGTGATCAGGGCCCCCTGCGTCACCTCGCCGGTCATCGCGGCAAGGCATGCGCCTGCATTCATCAGTGCTGCCAATATCACAGCGGTCATCGGCTATAGGCTCCCTCGTTTTGCCGGGCACTGTGTGCGCTCGACTATGGCATTTTGATGATGGCTTTTCGGCATCAGTCGAACAACTGCCCCTGTTTGTCTGCGTCGTGCTGAGGTTTACTTTTGCGTCTAGGTTTAGGCTTTGAGGATGCCGATTGCTGACCACCATCAATAACCGCGCCGCGCTCGCCGTCGCGGAACCGCAGGGTAATCTCGGCCCCGGATTTCAGGCGCGCCTGATCTTTCACCACAGCTCCAGCGCTATCAAAAACCAGCGCATAGCCACGCGACAAGGTGTTTTCATATCCCAGCGACGCCAACAGTCTGGCACTGGCCGCCAGCCGCTCTGTCCGCATGTGCAAATGGCGCTCCGCAGCCGGGCGCAGCCGCGCCGCCGCGCCGTGCAGCGACTGTATCAGCGCGTCCGTCTGACGTTTGAGATAGGACGGTTTGAGCGCCGCCGCAAACCGGGCCAGCGCCGCCTGCTGCGTGGTCACCACCGCGCGCAAACCCTTGGGCAACCGCTCGCCCAGATCGTCAACCCGCTGGCCAGCCATACCAAGCAGATCCGCCGGGCGCGGCATCGCGCGGGCAAGCGCGCGCACCCGCTCGCGGCGGTCAGCAATCAACCGCCCACCGACCAGGGTCATACGCCGATCAAGGTCGGCGATCTGCGCCTGCAATTCGCCGCGCACGGGCACCGCCATTTCGGCCGCGCCCGTGGGGGTGGGCGCCCGCCGGTCGGCGGCAAAATCGATCAAGGTTGTATCGGTTTCATGGCCCACAGCCGAAATGAGCGGAATGGCGCTGTTCGCGGCGGCGCGCACCACCACCTCTTCGTTGAAGGCCCATAAATCCTCAATTGACCCGCCACCACGCGCGACGATCAACAGGTCGGGCCGGGCTGCGGTGCCTGCGTCCATCGCATTGAAGCCAGCAATCGCAGACGCGATCTCAGTCGCGGCCCCTTCGCCCTGCACCTTGACCGGCCAAATCCGCACATGGCTCGGGCAGCGGTCGGCCAGCCGGTGCAAGATATCGCGAATCACCGCCCCGGTGGGCGAGGTGACCACCCCGATGGTGCGCGGCAGAAACGGGATTGGCCGCTTGCGCTCGGGCGCGAACAGCCCCTCGGCGGCCAGCTTTTTTTTGCGCTCTTCCAATAGCGCCATCAGCGCACCCGCACCGGCGGGGTTCATCTGATCGACCTTCATTTGGTATTTTGAGCGCGCTGGATAGGTCGTCAACTGCCCGGTGCACACCACCTCAAGCCCGTCTTCGGGCTGAAAGCCAAGTTTGGCTGCCTGACCGCGCCACATCACCCCGTCGAGCACCGCATCGGCGTCCTTGAGGGCAAAATACACATGGCCCGAGGCCGCGCGCTTGACCCCCGACAGCTCGGCCCGCACCCGGACATAGCCAAACTGGTCTTCGACGCTTTTTTTCAGCTTGCGCGACAGCTCGGAAACCGAAAACTCCGGAACATTGATCAATGTATCGGTCATCTTTTGGTGCGTCTGCCCCTTGTTGTTGCCGGATGCTGTGGTTAGAAAAGCCTAAAGCCTTTGCCCAGCTATACAAGGGCATTCGGGGCGTTTCAAAGGGAAGTCGATATGCGTGTTTTGGTTTTGGGGGGTGGCGGCCGCGAGCACGCGTTGGTGTGGAAGATTGCGCAGTCCCCACTTCTCACGGGGTTGCTGGCCTTACCCGGCAGCGACGCCATTGCCGCGCACGCCAAATGCCTTGCGGGCGACCCGTGCGATATCGATACCGTATTGGGGGTGGTCGAGGCGCATAAGATTGACCTTGTCGTCGTCGGGCCCGAAGCGCCGCTTGTCGCCGGCGTCAGCGACGCGCTCACCGGACGCGGTATTGCCGTTTTCGGCCCGTCCAAGGCGGCAGCGCAGCTGGAAAGCTCAAAAGGCTATACCAAACGCATCTGTGAGACGGCCGATATCCCAACGGGGCAGGCCGTTCAGGCAGATACCTTTGACGCCGCCCTGGCTGCGCTTGACCGCTTTTCCCTGCCGGTTGTGCTGAAGGCGGACGGGCTCGCCGCTGGCAAAGGCGTGGTCATTGCCGAAACCCGGGCGGACGCCGAGACCGCCGCGCGCGACCTGCTGTCGGCATATGGCCCGCCGCTCTTGGTTGAAGAGTTTCTGGTCGGCGACGAGATCTCGTTTTTCGCCCTGTCCGACGGGACCAATATTCTGCCACTAGCGTCAGCGGAAGACCACAAAGCCGCCTATGATGGCGACAGGGGCCCCAACACCGGTGGCATGGGGGCGTTTTCGCCCTCGGCGCTGATGACAGATGCGCTCCAGGCCGACGTGATGGCCCGGATTATCCGCCCAACGGTTGCGGCCATGCATGCGGCAGGCACGCCGTTCAAGGGTGTTTTATATGCCGGTCTGATGCTGACCAAGGACGGTCCAAAATTGCTGGAATACAATGCCCGCTTTGGCGACCCGGAATGCCAGATTTTGATGCTGCGCATGGAAAGCGACATACTTCCCCTGCTGATGGCCGTGGCCGAGGGGCGGCTTGATGACTGCACGCCGCCGTCCTGGTCATCCGGTGCAGCGGCCACCATTGTGATGGCCGCCAAGGGCTATCCCGGCGCGTATGAAAAAGGCGCGCCCATTACCGGCCTTGACCGCGCCCGAGCAGCGGGTGCGACGATCTTTGAGGCGGGCACAAAACACACGGACGGTACTGTGCGCGCGGCCGGTGGCCGGGTGCTGAATGTCTGCGCCACGGGCCAAAACCGCACAGATGCGGTCACGGCCGCTTATGCGGGGGTCGCGCACATCGATTGGCCGGGCGGGTTTTACCGCCGCGACATCGGCCAGCGCACCTACAAAACCCGCTGATTTAAATCAAAAAGATATCGTCGCCGTCATCGCGGTCGTCGGTCAAACTGCGGACCTTGTGCGGCGGAAAGGTAACCTGAACCGTGGTGCCGATATTGGGTGTGCTTTGAATGCCCATGCTGGCCCCCAGTTTTTCGCTAAAGGCGGTCACCAGCGGCAGGCCAAGGCCAGAGCCTTCCTGCGCCTCGGCTGAGCCGCGATTAACCTGTCCAAATGGCCGCTTGGCTATGCGGATTTCTTCGGTGCTCATGCCGATGCCGGTATCCGCAATGCTGAGCCGGGCCCCACCATCGGGTGTTTGCAAAAACCGCATCGTCACCCGTCCACCCTTGCGGTTAAATTTCACCGCATTGGTCAGCAAATTGATGGTGATTTGCTTGATCAGGCGTTCATCGGCCTCGATTTGCAGATTATCATCAATTTCGGTTGTCACCTGTATGCCGCCTTCCTTGGCACGGCGGGCAATGAGCGATGCACACATCGACAGGGCATTCGACGGATCGATCCAGCTGAACGAGGCATCCAACCGCCCGGCCTCAACCTTGGAGAGGTCCAGAATGTCTTTGATAATCGCCAAAAGGTGCGAGCCGCTGTGATGGATATCGGCGGCATATTCGCGGTATTTACGGTTGCCGATGGCGCCCAGATGCTCGTCACGGATAATCTCGGCAAAGCCCAAAATCGCATTGAGCGGCGTTCTCAGCTCGTGGCTCATATTGGCAAGAAATTCTGACTTGGCGCGGTTGGCAATATCGGCCTCGTCGCGTCCGCGCTGCAGTTCCTGCGTTTCGGCCAGGTCGTCGGTTACATCGCGCCCCACCATCAGCAAAAGCGGCCTGCTGGCGCTGTCAATTTTTTGCGCGGCCAGCTGAAAATGCCGAATGACATTGCCGCGTGTCCGCACAACCGTCGGCACATCGGACATGCTGGCGTTGATCTTCATTTCTTGCAAAAAGCGTGAAAAGAAAATCGGCTCTGACCAGATATTGAGCGCCTCGGTGGTGCGACCAATCACATCTTCGCGCCGTCGGCCAAAGGTGTTCAAAAAGACCGGGTTCACATCAACAATGCTGCCGTCCGAACGGTCAATAATCGCCATCAGTTCGGGCGAGAGATTGAAAATCTCGTGAAAGACCTCCAGCGACTCTGCCGGAAGGCCCGAATAATGCTGGTATCTGGAAATGTCGATAACGGTCAGCAGAACCGCGGGCCCACCCTGATACTGAACCCGCCGCCCCTCGGCACGCATCCACACGCATCGCTCGCGCGTATCGCGCAGGCGAAATTCAACCGACTCGCCCCCGCCTTCGTCCTCGCCCTCGAGACACAGATCAAGATAATTGCTGATGGCCGTCGTGTCGCGGCTGTCCAGCCAGTCGGACAGCAAACCAATGGTTTCAACCGGGTCCTTTGTCCCGGCGGCCATGCGGCGAAAGGCCTGATTGGCAAAGACGGCGCGCCCATCCCTGACGATCACCAACCCGTCGGGCAGAGCATTCAGTACCGAGTCAACCCCATCAATTTGCGGGTCTTCGATGGCCTGCCCAGAAAGTGTTTGGTCCTGATCGTCCATCTTGGTCACGGCGCCGGTGGCTACCCCCACTGCTTACAACATCATATATACAACCCTGCACCGGTGCCATTAATCAACCGGTTTCATGTGTTGCACATAATTTGCAGGCCTCGCTTACCATCTTTTTACAGCTCTGGTCACCAATCCGGCCAAAAATTTTCTGCCCCAAAGGGGGTGACTTTTGTATTGGTCTGATATATCTATAGTGACATAAACAAACAAAAGTCCCGATAGAGGACTTAATAATATAAGAGCGAGGAAAATATGAAAACGTTGATAAAATGGGTCTTCCCATTTGTACCGCTTGGGGTGGCTGGTGCAATTGTTTATGGGCTTGTCGCCTTTAAACCCTCCGTCGAACAAAATGAAGACAATCGTCAAATTGCGGCTTTGACCGTTGCGCCTGCTGTCGAACAGGAAGTGCGCATTGCGGTCAAGACACAAGGCGAAGTGCGGGCCCGCACCGAAATTAATCTTGTGCCCGAAGTGAGCGGGCGCATTGTTGCGGTCTCACCTGTCTTTGCCGAAGGCGGGGCGTTCACCCCCGATACTGTGCTCGCCAAGGTCGACGATTCGTTATACAAACTGGCCTATATCCGGGCAGAATCGCGCGTTGCCGAGGCCAAGGTTGCCCTCGACCGCGAACTGGCGGATGCGGCGATCAAGGAAAAGCAGTGGAAAGACTGGGTGAAGGACGGCGAACCGACGCCGCTTGCTCTCAACAAACCACAGGTCGCCGAGGCTCAGGCCAAATTGCGCGCCGCTGAAGCTGATCTTGAAGAAGCCCGCCTGAACCTGGACCGTACAGATATTCGCCTGCCATTTTCGGGCCGCGTGGCTGAACGCAACATCGGCCTTGGTCAATATGTCTCCACCGGCACGACGCTCGGCCGCGTTTTTGCTACCGATGTTGTTGAGGTCCGCCTGCCACTGACAGATCGCCAGCTGGGCGAACTGAGCCTGCCGGTCGGGTTTAACGCTGCGGATGATGGGGTGGTTGTTCCTGTGACACTGAGCGCCGAAATGGGCGGCAAGCTGCAAAGCTGGAATGCCCAGATTGTGCGCACCCAGGCCTCAATCGACAATCAAACCCGGCTGTATTACGCCATTGCCGAGGTCAAAAACCCTTACGACATCAGCGCCGTCGGCAACACATTGCCCGTTGGCCTTTTCGTGCGGGCAGAAATTCAGGGGGCGCAGGCGCACAATGCTGTTGTTATCCCGCGCCCTGCCCTGCGCGGAGAAAATACGGTCTATGTCGTCAAGGACGACGAAACATTGGAAATTCTGGACGTTGCCGTTCTGTCCACCAATAGCGATGAAGCTATTTTGACCTCTGGGATTACAGGCGGTGCACAAGTGGTGATTTCGCCTGTGCGATCGCCCTTTAATGGCATGAAAGTCAAAATCGCCAATACGGCCGTCGCCCAAGGCGGTGATCGTTCAGTCAACACGGCAGACGACATTGCCGTTGTTGCCGCAGCCTCGAATTAAGGGGGGCGATCATGAACGGATTAATCGCTTGGTGGGCACGCAACAGCGTTGCCGCAAACCTCTTGATGTTTGGTATCATGGTGTCGGGGCTGTTGTCCTATTTCGCCATGGAGCGCGAGCTTGACCCCAAGGTCAATTTCAACGGCATTACCATTGCCGCCAACTGGCCCGGGGCATCGCCGCAGGAAATTGAGGAACAGGTTATTTCGCGCATCGAGGAGTCGCTTTCCGACCTCGACAGCATCGACTATATCCGCTCGTTTTCCGGGGAAAACTCGGGCAATGTGTGGATGCGCGCCTTTGAAACGGTGGATTTCACTCAGTTTCAGAACGAGGTGAAACAACGCGTCGATGCGATCAGCACCTTCCCAGTGGACATGGAGCCACTGCAAATCCAGCGCTGGACCAATGATTTTCCCTATATGCGTCTGGCACTGTCGGGCGATATCGGTGAGAAAAACCTGAAGCACCTGGCCGATGCCATGCGCAAGGAGGTTCTGGCGTTGGATTATGTCTCGCTGGTGACCCTGTTTGGCACCCGCGAGGAAGAGGTCTCGATCGAGGTCTCACCAGAAGCGCTGGAGCGTTATGACATCACCTTTGCCGATGTCGCCACTGCTATTCGTCAAAACAGCTTGAACCTGACCTCGGGCTCGATCCGCACCGATGCGGGCGAAACCAAGCTGACCACGCGGGCGCTCGCTGACAGCGAAGATGAAATTGGCGACATTGTCGTGCGCGAGACCGCCGACGGCGGTCAGGTACGTGTCAAGGACGTTGCCACCGTGGTCGACGGCTTTGAAGACAATGAATTGCTGGCCACCGTCAACGGCACACCGACGGTGTTGATCAACATCCTCAACAGCGAAACGATGCAAATCGAAAAGGCTGCCGATGAGGTGCGCAAATGGATGGAAGAGCGCCGGAAAACCCTGCCTGAAGGTGTGACCTTGCGCGTGTGGGATGACGGGTCGATCAATTTCCGCAGCAATCTGAGTTTGCTCTTGGGCTCGGCGGGTCTGGGCCTGTTGCTAGTGATGATCGTGCTGTTCCTCACCCTGCGTCCGATTGTGGCGATCTGGGTGTCAATCGGGATAGCGACCGCCTATCTGGGGGCGTTTATCTTCCTGCCCAGCATCGGCATTTCGATCAACTTCATCTCGATGTTCAGCTTCCTTCTGGTGCTTGGGATCGTGGTGGATGACGCCATTATTGTCGGCGAAAACATTCACACTGAATGCGGGCGCACGGGCGGCGGCATCACCGGCGCGACGCTCGGCGCACAGCTTGTCGCCAAGCCCGTTGTCTTTGGTGTGATGACCACCATCATCGCCTTCCTGCCGTGGATTTTCATTACCGGGAACACCAGCGACTTCACCCGCAACATCACCTGGGTTGTGGTATTTGCGCTGATCTTCTCGCTGGTCGAGGCGCTGTTGATCCTGCCGTCGCACCTGTCAAAGATGAAGCCGCGCGAGCATATGGGCCGCCTGAGCAGCATCCAAAAATCGATCGCAGACGGCATCGTTACCGCAGCCGAGCGATATTACCGCCCGGTGGCCGAGTGGGGGTCCAACAACCGCTGGACCGTTACCTTTGCGATGATCGGGATTTACGCCATCTTCAATACGGGCATTTTGGGCGCGGGCTATGTCGGCTTCCAGTTTGATCCCGATATCGAGGCGGACGAAATCAACATTCAGGTCACCATGCCCGACGGTACACCCTATAGCCGTGCCGAGCAGATTTTGGCCCAGATGCAGCAAGCACAAGCCTTGCTGACCGAGGAGGTTGCCCGCGAGCAAGCCGCCCAAGGTGACAGCGCGGTCAAGCTGATCGATGCCTGGTATACCCGCGCACGCAGCGACAACCTTATCGCGATTGTTAAACTGGCACGTCCGGAAAACCGCCCGATTCGTGCGGATGGGTCAACCTATACCGCCAAGGAAGCCGCCCTCAGACTGCGCGACCTGATCGGCGATATTCCCGACGCCGAGGAAGTGACCGTTGATTATCAGCGCAACAACCCCGATCCCGGCATTCAGTTCGCTATCGGGCACGCTGATCTGGACACACTGCGCGAGGCGTCCAATGCGGTCATGGCACAGCTGCGCACCTATGAGACGGTGTTCGATGTGCGCGATAACCTGCAAGGTGTCAGCCAGGAAGCCCGCTTTACCCTGAAACCGGGCGCGCAAAAGCTTGGCCTGACGCTGGCCGATGTGTCGCGTCAGGTGCGTCAGGGCTATTTCGGGGAAGAGCCCATGCGCCTGCCGCGCGGCGGCGAGGATGTCCGCATCAAAGTGCGGTACCCCAAAAGCCTGCGTCAGGACCTGGAAAGCATTGAAAATTTCCGCGTGCGCACGCCAACGGGTGAATTTGTCCCGCTCGACAGCGTGGCAGAGATCACGTACGCGCCCGGAATCAGCGCGATCCTGCACTGGGACCGCAAGCGCGCCACCATCATCAGTGCCGACCTGCGCGAGGACAATGCCGGCGATATCTTCAAGGATATGGACGAAAACTTCTGGCCCAAATGGCAAGAGCAATTTCCCGGTGCGGACCGTGACCCGATCGGTCAGGCCCGCGGGCAACAGCGCTTCTTTGCCGAACTCTTGAGCCTCTACACCGTTGCCTTGCTGGCGATGTATGCACTGCTGGCTGTAGCTTTTAAAAGCTACTGGCAGCCGCTGATGATCATGGTGGCCATTCCCTTTGCCTATATCGGCGCCTTGATCGGGCATTTCGTCACCGGCACGCCGCTGACCTTCTTCAGCTTTTTCGGGATTGCCGCTGCCGCCGGTGTTGTGGTGAACGACAATCTGGTGATGGTCGATTACTGCAACAAGTTGCGGGAACGCGGCATGGACGCACGCGACGCCATGGTGGAAGCCGGGGTCAAGCGGTTCCGGCCGATTTTCCTGACCACGTTGACAACGGTCATCGGGCTGTTGCCGATGCTTTTGGAGCGCAGCCAGGAGGCCGCTTTCCTCAAGCCGATGGTCCTTGCTCTCAGCTTTGGGGTGATGTTTGATTTCTTCGTCACGCTGTTGCTGGTCCCGGCCCTGTATCGCGCTGGTGGCGACATCAGCCGGGTCTTCGGCATCGTGGTTCGCGCCGTCATAAATGCGGCAATATGGGTGAAAAACCTGTATTTCCCGCCGCACCGCGACGAGGCGAACCCCGCCGAATAAGCGATACACAACTCGCTCACGCTTGCCGCGCCTGACACCTCGTCAGGCGCGGTTTTTTTATGCTTCGTGTGGGGCTTGGCTAATACCCGGCCGCGTGGCTGCCAGGGCGGCGCGGGGAAGCTGCACCGCGAATAAGGCCGTCGCCGCGCAGTGTAATTGACTGCGTTGCCCCCAAAACCCGGTCCCATGGGTCGGTTGGGTCGTCTTTGACCGGATGCCCCATATCGCGCAAAATCCGCTGACTATCCAGCGAATGGCCCGGCTCCATGAACAGGCGGTCGGGATACCATTGATGATGCACCCGCGGCGCATAGGTAGCGGACGCGATGTTCATATCGAAGACCATCACGTTCATCAGCGTTTGCAAAACCGTGGTGATGATGGTGGACCCGCCGGGCGAGCCGGTGGCCATAAACGGTTCACCCGCCTTGAACACAAGCGTCGGTGTCATGCTGGAAAGCGGCCGCTTGCCCGGCTCGATGGCATTGGCTTCCCCGCCCAGCAGGCCAAAGGCATTGGGCGTGCCCGGCTTGGCCGAAAAATCGTCCATTTCATTGTTCATCAAAAAGCCCGCACCCGGTACCGACAGCCCGTTGCCGTATGAAAAATTCAGCGTGTAGGTGTTGGCAACCAGATTGCCCGCCGCATCCGCGACCGAGAAATGCGTGGTTTCAGTGCTTTCATAGGGCAGCTTTGGTGCGGGGCCGATCTCGGATGACGGGGTGGCGCGGTCCAGTGGAATGGCCGCGCGGATAGCGTCGGCATAGCCCTTGTCGGTCAGCGCAGCGATGGGCACGTCATAATAATCGGGATCACCCAGATATTTCGACCGGTCGGCATAGGCACGCTTTGTGGTTTCCACCATCCGGTGCAAATAGGCCGCCGAGTTTAGCCCCAATTCGCGCAAGGGATAGCCGGTCAGTACATTCAACATCTGGATGATATGCACCCCCCCTGAGGACGGCGGCGGCATGGAGACCACTTCATAGTCGCCGTAGGTCCCGCGGACAGCCTCGCGCTCGACCACCCGGTAATTTTCAAGGTCGGCGAGGGTGATGATCCCCTCGCCCGACTGCGCGGCCACCAGGGCATCGGCGACCCAGCCTTTGTAAAAGCCGTCGCGGCCCTCTGCGGCAATGGCGCGCAGCGTTTTGGCCAGGTCTTTTTGGACCAGCCGGTCGCCGCCCTCATATGGGCTGCCATCAGTCTTGAAGAAATAGGCCTTGGAGGCCGGGTCATCCAACAACCGGCGGCCAAAGCGTTGCAGGCTTTGCGACAGGGCAAAGCTGACCTCAAACCCGTCCTCTGCCAAGCGGATCGCCGGGGCCATCACCACCGCGCGCGGCAAGCTGCCATATGTATCGAGCGCGTGCAGCAGCCCGGCCACCGATCCCGGCACGCCCGAGGCCAGCATCGAACTGCGCGACAGCCGGTTCACAACATTGCCGTCCGCATCCAAAAACATGTCGCGCGAGGCAGCGGATGGAGCCATCTCGCGGTAGTCGATGGCGATGGTGCGTCCCTCTTCTTTGAGATAGACCATCATAAACCCGCCACCGCCAATATTGCCCGCTTGCGGATGCGTCACCGCCAGCGCAAAGCCCGTAGCGACGGCGGCATCGACGGCATTGCCGCCCGCCTTCAAAATTTCAAGCCCGGCCTCGCTGGCATAATACTCCTGGCTGACCACCATGCCGTTGCGGGCAATGGTCGGGTGCAGGCGACTGGAATAGTCGATGATGGGTTCGGACTGCGCGACTGCCGCCGCTGCGCCTCCGAACACAAGCCCCATAATAGCTGCAAAGCGCCGCATCGACCCCTCCTTAACACTGGACAAAAGACATAGCGCGCTGATCATAAGTGCAAGATTGCCCGCGTCCAGTGGGAAATCGGACGACGCGGTCAGGGGCGGGGGTCAGGGGGTATATCAGCGCGCGCGGTCGTCAAAGGGATCGGGCACTTCGTTCGGGTCGGCGGGGGCGCTGCGCGCCGCATAGTTTTCATCGGCAAAACGAATATTGCGGTCGGCCTCGTTGTCCCAAAAGCCCTTGACCCGGGCGTCGTAGAACAGGAACAGGCGTCCGCCGCGGACCTCCCATGCTGCCGGCAGACCACGCACAAAGGCCCCGCTTGCCAGCGTCCAGGCGCAGTGGCCACCATAAGCCGGCATAAAGGCCTGAGGGTTTTGCAGAAAGCTGTCGCGGTTCGCGGCATTTGCAAACCGCCAGACCGCCGAGCGGTAGCGCAGGCTGAACTGCGGTTTGCCTTCGACCGGTTCGCCCGCAAAATACGACACGGCGTCATATCCGGCGATCGCGAGGTCATCGAACTCGCTGGTGTAAATGCGTGGCTGCTGGGCCAATGCCGCAAACCCCAGGGCCACAAATCCTAGTCCGAAAATGGCCAGCGCGGCCAAAAGACCGCGCCGACCCATATGTTGTAAGTCCGCCAAAATCAGGCAGCAGCTGCGTTCAGCCCTTCAAGTGCAGCGATCGCGTCGGCTGGCTCGGGGCGTTTTGTATAGTCGACATCGGCCTCGGCGAAGACAACGGTGCCGTCGGTGTTGATGACATAGGTGCCCGGCACCGGCAATTTCCATGCGCCGTCGCCGTTGCGCGCCGGCAGGTCAATGCCGAAATTGCCGTAAATCGGCTTCAGGCTGTCAGCCAAATCGAAAGTCAGGCCAAATTTGCTCGACACCTCGGAGCCGGTGTCGGACAGAATATCAAAGGCTAGGTCGTTTTTCTCGGCCGCGGTGAGGCTGTGGTCCGGCAATTCCGGAGAGATTGCAACCAGCGTGGCACCTGCCGCTTCGATGCGGGCACGCTCACGCTCGTAAGCCTTCAGTTCAAGGTTACAATATGGGCACCACTCGCCCCGGTAAAAGACAACCACCAGCGGGCCTTTTGCCAAAAGGTCGGCGGATGAAACGGCCTCACCTTTTTGGTTTTTCAGCGTGAAGTCAGGCGCTTTGGCACCAACGGCCAGGGACTTTTCGGCAATGCCGGTTGCTGCCAGGTCTTGGGTCGCCTTTACCATGATGCTTTTGACGTCATCGGGAATGCGGCCAGCCATTTCGGCCATAAAGTCCTGAATATCTTGCTGAAGGGTCATAACTGCGATGTCCTTTATATACTGAATATGATGGCGCTTAAGGTGGCAATGCGACCTGCCGGTTTCAACGCCCGCTTTCTCACAGTTCGGTGATAGCAGGCCGACCCATTCCCGTGATAGAGACTGTGCTCAGCACCCCGCAATTGAGGACGATATCTCATGACCAAGACCTCTCGCCGCCCTGTTCTGGCTATTGTGCAGGAACCGCCCGCGTTTTTAAACAAGGCGGACAGCATAAATCGTGCGATCGATGCGATTGAACGCGCGGCCAAGCAGGGCGCGCACATCATTGCCTTTGCGGAATGCTGGGTGCCGGGCTACCCGGTATGGCTGGATTTTGCGCCGCGCGCTGCGCTGTGGGGGGAAGCCGGGTCAAAGATTTTGCACCGCGCCTTGATGGACAACGCCGTTCAAAAAGACGACGACGACATCCGCCGCGTGCAAGAGGTGGTGGACAAAACCGGCACCTATGTTGTGCTGGGCACGCACGAACGCGACGGCGGTACGCTCTATAATACCAGCTGGATTTTTGCCCCGGGTACAGCCCCGCTGCCGCACCGCAAGCTGGTGCCCACCTATACCGAACGCCTGGTGTGGGGGCGCGGCGACGGGTCAACCCTGCACAGCGTCGACACGCCGTACGGCACCCTTGGCAGCCTGATATGCTGGGAACACTGGATGCCCTTTGCCCGCGCGGCCATGCACGCCAAACATGAGACCATTCACGTTGCCCAGTGGCCGATTGTGAAAGACATGCATCAGGTCAATTCGCGCCATTATGCCTTTGAAGGACGTACCTTTGTCATGGCGGCAGGGTCGATCCTGTCCAAGGCCGATGTGCTGGACGGGTTTCGGTCCTTACGACTCGGAAATGATCTGGCCGAGGAGATCCTTGCCTCGATGCCCGGCACACCCGACAGCCTGATCCATAATGGCGGCAGCGCCATCATTGCCCCCACCGGCGACTATGTTGCAGGCCCCGTCTATGATCGCGCCGAAGTTGTATTGGCCGAGGTGGATTTAAACCTGATATCCGAAGAACATCAGACCTTTGATTCGACCGGCCATTACAGCCGCCCGGACATCTTTGAGCTAAGCGTCAACACCCAGCCGCAGCGCGGCGTTGTGGACAATACAGACGAGTAGCCCAAGACAACAACATGAATAAACACAGTGATGTGGACCACAATAGCGTAAGAAATATCTGGAAAGTTGTAAATTTTCACTTTGTTAATATCTTTGAAACCTTATGTTAACCTTTTGAATAATCAACAAATTTTTATCTAATTAAGTATTCTTTTACCCCTCCTCGCGACTATGGCCTTAACGACTGTGGGGGTCGCCTGTTGAAGGGTAAGCGAGATGTTAGACAGGTTTTTTTCCCTTAGCGGTCCGGCTCATCTGATCGCGTTTTTGGACAAAAAATCACTCGGAACCCGCGTGAATATCGCGGTTGGATTTGTGGTGTTCATGGCCGCAATGGCCATTTTCGCACAAAGTCAGCTCGCCTAAGGGGCTGGCTTTAACCTGTTGAATTTCAACCATATGAAATTCTCTTACAATGTCAGCATGGAGCTCAGCGACTTTGAAGCTGGCAATGAAAATGCGCTGACCAGCCTGCACGCCGCCGTTATCGGCGTACGCGCGCAGCCCGCCCAGTGTCTGGATGTGATCAACATCATGGATAAAGCGATCATGACCATGATCGGCACGTCGAGCGCGATTAGCTTGTGCGAAAACGATCTGGCCGCCGCCGACCGGGCGCTGGCCACCATTCAGCGCTATGAAGTGGGCAATATCACCCGCGAGGAATTTATCGAACAACTTGGCGGCTACCGAGATATTTTCCTCCAGAATTCGCTGGCCTTCGACAAGCCCGTTACCGGCACGGTGAACTTCATTGTTTCGGCCATGTTCTGGGTGATGCTGGTCATCGCGGTCATGACAGTTTTTGTCCTGCTGGCCGCGGTGCATTCGATCCGCATTTCGATCCGGAATGTCGCCGGGATCGCCAAAGAGCTTGCTGACGGTAAAACCGACGAAGAAATCGCAGCCTATCAGCACAGCCAGGCGCTGGGCGGTTTGTGCAACTCGCTGGAGGAATTCCGTCAGGCAGCCAATCGCCAGCGCGAACTGGAGGCCGAGAATAAGCGCGCCGAAGAAGAGCGTATGCGCCACGAACGCGAGGCCGAAGACGCCCGCCGTGCCGCCGAAGAAGCCGAGCGCGCCCGCGAACGCGAAGCCGCCGACTTGCAGGCCAAGCGCACCAAAGCGCTTGAGGACATCATCTCGAATTTCGAGACGATTACCTCGGCCGAGTTTGACCGCATGTCGGTTCTCTCAGGCGACTTGAACGCCAAGTCTGACGACCTGGCGCGCATTGCTGACCAAACCAGCCGGGCATCGACCGATGTTGGCCGGGCAACCGAGCGCAGTGCCGAAAATGTGCAGGCCATTGCCTCGGCATCCGAGGAATTGTCGGCGTCGTTCAACGAAATCAGCAGCCGCATGAACGAAACCTCCAGCGCCATTCAAAACGCGGTCACCGGCATGCATCAGGCCAGCGACAAAGTGGACGCCCTCTCTGGCGGTGCGATGGAAATCGGTCGGGTTGTTGAACTGATCCGCGATATTGCCGAGCAAACCAACCTGCTGGCGCTGAACGCCACGATTGAGGCGGCGCGTGCTGGTGATGCGGGCAAAGGCTTTGCGGTTGTAGCGAGCGAGGTGAAATCGCTGGCATCGCAAACCGCCAACGCCACCACCGAGATCGAACAACAAATCGGCGTGCTGCAGTCCACCGGCCAAGAGGCAACCGAGGCGATGAGCCGCATCGAAACCTCGTTCAAGCAGGTGGAAGAGATGTCCATTCAGGTCTCGGCCGCGGTGGAAGAACAAACCGTCGCCACGTCTGAGATCACGGGCAACATCACCCAAACGGCAGCGGCGACGGACGAACTGCGCACCAGCATGTCCACCGTTCGCGACAATGCTGTCGATACCGACCAAAGCGCCAAAGCCATTGCCGAAACCTCGGGCGAGGTGGCAACAGCGATGGACAAGCTTAGCGGTGAATTTTCCGGCTTCATGGCGCAGGTCCGCGCAATTTGATCCGGATGCGGCGCGCGTCTGCGCGCCGCTCCAACAGGCGCCGTATCTCTAAAAAACAATCATTTTGCGGCGCTCGGTCCAGGCTCAATTGGGAGAGCAGATTATGTTAAAGCGTTTCGTACTGGGAGGGTTGACCGCGTCAGCACTTCTGTCCACCTCGGCACTTGCCGGCAATTTTGGCACCAATTTCAACCTGACCATGGCCCCGGCAACCGGCGGCATGGGGGGGATCGGCTATGTCCGCCCGCAAGACCCCTTTGCCTCGGTGATGGGTAATGTCGCCACCATCGGTCAGGTTGAAGGCACCGACTTTATGTTCGGGGCCGCCTGGACACGGGTAGAACCCGACGCCACCCACGATGGTTCGGTCGTGCCCCCGTTTGAAGCGGGCACCGCGTTCAACAACTTTATTGCTCCGGCCATGGCTGTGCGCCACCGGATCAACGACAAACTGTCCTTTGGCATGGGGCTTGGGGCAACGGCGGGCCTGGCCTCTGATTTCCGCGCCGCGCCGCTCAACCCGATTGTGACCTTTTTGGTGTTTGGTGCGAATATGGGCCTGGCCTATGAGGTCAATGACAAACTGACTGTCGGTGTCGGTGCCCAGCTTGGCTACAGCCTGTTTGAAGTGGGCCTGACCTCCAACACCTCGATCGCGCAAGACATTGGCTTTCGCGGCATGGTGGGCTTCACCTATGACTTTGGCGACGTGATGATCGGCGGCACCTATCAGACGCCAATGGAATTTCGCTGGCAGGATGTGACCGCTGTTGACGTTGGCCCACAAGGGTTGATTTTCGACGATGTCGACCTGACCCAGCCGCAAGAGGTTGAGTTTGGCATCGCCACCACCGATCAGTTCTCTGAAAAATGGCTGTTTGAAATCGACGGCATCTGGATCGATTACGGCAATGCCACGCTCTATGAAGACCTGTGGGTCGACCAGTTTATTTTCGGCATCGGCGCGCAATACAAAACCGGAAAATGGGCGTTTCGCGCGGGGTATAACTATCACCTCGACCTGCGGCGTGACGATGTGTCTGAGGTGAATTCGATCAGCAACCTGACCCAGCTTGTTGCCCCGCTTGGGCCGGACGGCGCGCCGGTTCCGGTGCCGGTTTTCCCCGGCTTTGTGCAGTTGGTGCAGGCGACTCTGGCCCAGCCATATTGGCCGCATCAGGTCTCGTCGGGTCTTGGCTATCAGATCTCGGACAATATGCGGTTTGATCTTTCCGCCACGCTGGCCTTTGGCAACCCAGAGCCCTTTGGCGGCTTCACCTTGCAGGATATCTGGGAAGTGCACGCGCAGTTCGGCTTCACCTGGGCCTTCTAAAAGGCTTTTTGCGAAAGCCTCAGCGCCGCGTTGGCGCATTGCACGCTCCCCAGTGCGCCCCTATAGTCAGCTCCGGATGCCTCGGCATCCGGGGTTTGGCGTTTTAGGGGGCGATTGTGGCGCTTTTGATTACGGGCGGTGCCGGCTATATCGGCAGCCATATGATGTGGGCAGCACTGGATGCGGGCCGGTCGGTTGTGGTGCTGGACAATTTGTCCACTGGGCGGCGCGACGCCGTTGCCGATGCGGCCACGTTCATTGAAGGCGATGTCGGCGACGCGGCACTGTTGGACCGCATCTTCAATGACCACGACATTGATGCGATCCTGCATTTTGCGGGCTCGATCATTGTGCCCGAAAGCGTTGAAAACCCGCTGCTGTATTACCGCAACAATACCGGCAACAGCCGCACATTGATCGAAGCGGCGGTGCGCCGCGCCGTGCCGCACTTTATTTTTTCCTCGACCGCTGCCGTGTACGGCGACCCCGAGGTCATCCCGGTCGCCGAGGACGCACCGCTTGGCCCCCTGTCGCCTTATGGCACATCCAAACTGATGACCGAGTTGATGCTGCAAGACACCAGTGCCGCGCACCCGCTGCGCTTTGCGGCCTTGCGTTATTTCAATGTCGCGGGCGCAGACCCAGACGGCCGCGCCGGTCAGGCCACTCCCAATGCCACGCATCTGATCAAGGTCGCCTGCCAGGCCGCATTGGGCCAGCGCGACCACCTTGCCGTCTTCGGTGATGACTATGACACGCCCGACGGTACCGGTGTGCGCGACTATATCCATGTCAGCGATTTGGCGGACGCGCATATGGCGGCACTCGCTTATCTGGAGGCGGGCGGGGCGAGCGATGTGTTCAACTGCGGGTACGGCACCGGCTATTCGGTGATGGAGGTCATCGCCGCCGTCAAAGACGTCTCGGGTGTGGATTTTCCGGTCAAGGTGATGCCGCGCCGCGCCGGCGACAGCCCCAAGGTGGTCGCCAAAGTGGATAAACTCCATGCGCATATGGACTGGACACCCCGCCATGCCGACTTGCGGCATATCATTCGAACGGCGCTCGCCTTCGAACAACAGCTCAATACCGGAGGCCGCACATGACCGACCAGCCCAGCCCCGAACAAGGCCCCGATCATGGCCCCAACCGGCGTGATTTTCTGGCCTTTGCCGCCGGTGCATCGGCAACAGCAGCGCTTGCCTCCAGCAGTGCCTATGCCAGCCAAGAGGGCGAACCGGATGTCTCGGACGAGCAACTAACCCTCACAGACATCGCTGCGGTTGAAAAGGTGATGGGGGTGCGCTTCACCGACGATCAGCGCGCCCATGTCTTGGAGGACTATCCCGGCACCAAGCGCAGTGTGGAGGCGGTTCGAACGCTTGATCTGGACAATGGCCTGTCGCCCGCCTCCAGCTTTGACCCCCGCTTGCCAGGGCGCACCTACGCAGAGGCGAACCGCGCACCTGACCTTCGGCTGATACATCAGGGCTCATCGGCCTTGCCCACAAGCGCCGATGACATCGCCTTTGCCCGGCTGGCCGACTTGCGCCGCTGGCTCGATAGCGGGGCGATCAGCGCGGCGGAGCTGACCGAGTTGTACCTGGCCCGCATCAAGCGCTTTGCCGGGCGGCTGAACTGTTTTGTTACGGTAACCGAGGCACTGGCCCGCCAACAGGCCGCCGACGCCGATGCAGCGCTGGCGCGCGGCGAGCGCAAACCGCTCTTGGGCATTCCTTATGCGCTTAAGGACCTTGCTGATACCGCCGGCATTCGCACCACATGGGGGGCGGAGCCGTTTCAGGACCGCGTGCCCGACAGCGACGCCACACTGGTGACCATGCTGCGCGAAGCCGGGGCCATTTTACTGGGCAAGGCGACCACAGGCGCGCTGGCCTTTGCCGATATTTGGTTTGGCGGCATGACCCGCAGCCCTTGGAATTTGGACGAAGGGTCCTCTGGCTCCAGCGCCGGGCCATCGTCGGCTACAGCGGCGGGCTTGTGCGCCTTTGCCATTGGCACAGAAACCCTGGGCTCGATCATCAGCCCGGCAACCCGGTGCGGGCTTGCGGGCCTGCGGCCCAGCTTTGGACGCGTGCCGCGCGGCGGCTTTATGGCGCTGGCCTGGTCGCTCGACAAGGTGGGGCCGCTCTGCCGGTACGTAGAAGATACCGCTATGGTGATGCACGTGATTACCGGCTTTGATCCACGCGACGCCGGGTCGGCCAACACAGGCTTTGGCTATCAGGGCAGCGCAGAACTGGACGGCCTTAGGGTTGGCTATATGCCCGCTGCCTTTGACGAGGACGGTGTCCGCGATATTGACCGCGACGTGCTGCGCGCCGCCAAGGCCCGCTTTGGCCCGCTCACAGAAATCACCCTGCCCGCCATGCCGGTGGATGCGCTGCGCCCCATCATTCGTGCCGAGGCTGCTGCTGCCTTTGACCGCCTTGTGCGCTCGGGCGAGATTGATGTGCTGAAGTTCAAGGGCCCACTAGCGCGCGGGCGCGCCAGTCGCGCGGTGCGGATGCTCAGCGCCGTGGATTATATCAATATGGAGCGTGTCCGCCGTCAGGTGATGCACCAGATGGCCGATATTTTTGACAGGGTTGATGTGATCGTCGCGCCCAATTTCGCCCAGTCGATGCTGACCATCACCAATTATACCGGTACGCCGCAGCTTGCCTTCCGGTCGGGGTTTTTCGACACGCCCACGCGCACCATTTTCGGCACCGTGCCCAATCCGGATGGCCCGACGTTCAGCGTGCCGCACACAACCAGTGTATTTGGTCCCCTATACGGCGAAGCGGCAATGATCGCTGTCGCGGCACAACTCGAAGCCGATATGGGGGTTACACACCGCCGCCCGTCGCTTGGTTAAGCGCCTTTAGCTGGGCGTCGATCAACCGCTGGTTCTGGGCGCGCCATTCGGGGTCTACATCCTGAAGGCGTTCAGTACGGGTGTTGGCTGCCGGAAAGGGGATGTCGGGCACCCGCGCCCCCAAAAAGCCGCAAAATTCGGCCCAGCCATCGCCCTTTTCCCAACATAGTTCAATGAGTTGGCCGGTGGCGCCGTTCTCGGCAAAAAATGCATGCACACCGGCATTGTGGCGGGTGTAAAAGGCCAGATGCTCGCCCTCATAACCGTGCGGGAAGTTATAGCCATAGGTGACCTTGCGGAAATGGCGCGTGGGGTGGGTCGTTAGGCTGTGGGCCTTCAGGCTGTCCAGCCAGACATCCGCGCTTTGCCGCACGGTCAAAACAAAGCGCGCCTGGTCGCCGTAGCGGGCATAAATTTCGCGGTACATCAGCGGATAAGGCCAGTCTTCAAAACTGTCATGGGCGTCCAGAACTGCCCAGATCGGGTCGAAATTTCGGTCGAGAAGATGCTGCATCAAATCGCCGCGCACCGACATATGTCGCGCGCCCAGCGCCTTTAGGCACTGGGCCAGGGTGGTGGTGCCGGTTTTGCTCAGCCCGATGCCAAAAACCTTGATGCCCATTGTCCTGCCCGCTGCCCCTGCTTGTCTGCCTGCCGTTCACGCTCTTGTTGAGGACTGTGCTTGCCAGCTTCGCCGATTGAATGCAAGTTGAGCCCCTCAGCTCGTCAAAAGGGGTGTTATGCATATTTTCTGGGTTCCCAATCACGCCGACCATATCACTCAGGGCGAGATTAAAGACGGTATTTTGCGCGCACCGTTCGAGCATCCAGGCCGTATCGACGGCGCGCTCGGTGCGATGAAGGCGGCGGGCCTGCCCCGCCCGCTGGAGGCGCCCGAGGTGGGGATTGAACCCATTTTGGCGGTGCACGATGTGGGCTATATCGGGTTTCTCAACGAAGCCTGGCCGCGCTGGCGCGCTGAGGGACGCACGGGCGATATTGTGCCGCTGGTTTGGCCCGGACGCGGTATGCGCCACGACACACGTCCCCTGACCATCGACGGCAAGATTGGCCATTATTGTTTTGATGCGGGCACCCCGATTTGCCGCGACAGCTGGGACATTTCCTATGCCAGTGCGCAGTGCGCCGTTGCCGCCGCCGACCGGGCAGCCGCCGGCGAACATGCCTTTGCCATGACCCGCCCACCGGGCCACCACGCCATGCGCGCTGGTTACGGCGGCTATTGCTTTGTCAATAATGCCGCAGTTGCCGCCGAGCGGATGATCGCCGAGGGGTGCGAGCGCGTCGCCGTGCTGGACGTGGATTACCACCACGGCAACGGCACGCAGTCGATTTTTTATGAGCGCGCGGACGTTCTGGTGGTCAATATCCACGCCGACCCGATCGAGGAATATCCCTATTATCTGGGCCACAGCGACGAGCAAGGCGACGGCAAGGGATTTGGTGCCAATGTGAACCTGCCGCTGGCCAAAGGGTCGGGCTGGGGCACGTACCGGCACGCGCTGGATACGGCCATCTCGACGATCCGGTCCTTTGAGGCCGACGCGCTGGTGGTGTCCTTCGGCGCCGACACATATGAGGATGACCCACTCGGCACCTTCACGCTGGGCACAAACCATATCGGCATGATCGCCGACGCCATTGCCGGGCTTAGGCTACCGTCAGCCATCATCTTGGAAGGCGGTTACGCCACCGACGCACTGGGCGATAATATCGCCGCGTTTTTGACGCCCTTTGCCTGAGGGCTAGCTCAGAACTACGCCCATCTTTGCCGGAAGCAGAGACCCTGCCTCCGGCGTTCTCGCGTGGTGGGTGCCGATGACTGCTACGCCCTTACTCGTCCGGGCCGGGTTTTTCATCCTCAGGCGTTTCGCCGTGGCTGACCTCTTCGATGTCAACCGTGCCCTCGCGCTGATGTTCGTAATTTCGTTTTTGAACCCTGGCGATCAGTTCCCTCAGTTCCGGCGGGTATTTGTTGAACCGAATATTTTCCGCCTGCAGAAGCTGCGTCACGTTGATCGGGTTGACCTGGGTGGTGTCGGCGCTTTGTAGTTGCAACAGACCCGCTTTCGATATGGGCGTGAACGCACTGGTGACCGTCTTATCGGAGGTCAGATCGGCGATATCCCAGTCCTGAATGTTTGCAGACAGCCGGATTGTTTTGCCGGCCATGGCATGAATTTTCGGTTGGCGGATGAACCGAACAACGTGTTTTTTCACGTCATTTTTGAAGTCGGGGAAATGCGTCTCGCCCATCATTTCATAATAGCGGGCAACGCGGAGGCGCTTGCCCCACACCTTGGCCCCGCGCGGGCTGTTGATATATTCGCGGGCATTGTCCTCAAGCGCGTACCAAATCCTGCTGCCGCGATACGCCCGGCGGCGGATATCGGGTGTGCCGATGGCCCCCATGTAAAAGCCGTAGAGAACAAGCGGGTTTTTCCAGCCCGTGATCACGCGTTGTTCGATATCATGAATAGACAGGTCAACACCGCCAACCTTCACAATTTTTTCGTCCCAAACCGCAGGTTCGTCTCTCTTGCCGAAGATCAGAGTCTTCATGCTGCGCACGGGGTACCGGTTGGCGATGACTTCCATAACGGTGATGTTGTGAAGATTGAGCCAGAAGGCGAGCTGCTCGTCCTTGGTCAGATTGGGCATGTCGATCGACTCGACGCTTGCTTGTAAGCCCAGCCGCGCCACGCGAATGAAGTCGATATTTTCATCGGCCATAAAGCTATACATGACGCGGTTGCCGGACAGGCGCGTGGCTTTGCGGCTGCCGAACGCGATCCGCGTCCCCGTTGGCGGGCGCGGAGGAGACGCAGATTCACTGCCGGCATGGCCGAGATCAACCACGACAGTGTCCAAAATGTCGTCCATATAGGCGTAAAATGTTTCAGGGCTTAGACCCGCGTCATCGGGCTTTGCCGATCCTGCATCTTTTTCCAACGCGGCCGACGCCGCGGTCGCCCCAAACGCGAAAAGGCAGGTGAGAAGCGCAGTTTGCACGCGTTTTCGGAATAAAATCATCTCAACCCCCTATCATTTTGAAATGGCATGCTAATCGATCATCCGCCAATCGGCAAGGCCAGCACAATCCATGCACGTCTGCTGGCCCACCAACGTAAACCGCAGTTCCTGGGCCTGCAGCCTGCTGTCCGGATGGGGAATGCATGAAAGAGGGCTTGTACGCCCACCGGCCACACCGATTTTGGCTAATCTTCCAAACTTTTCATAAAGCTGATCAGGCCGCGCATATAGCGTTGTTGGTCGTCATACATCGCCATGTGCGAGCCGTCGGGCAGGTTCAGCAGCACACCCTGCGGCAACTCGCGCGCCATCGCCTGCATATGGGCCGGGTCCATGGTGTCCCACTGCGACATAATCACCAGTGCGGGCACGTCGATGCGCTTGAGGTCATTAAAGCGCTCCCAATCCAAGAGGCGCCCGCGCAGGCCAAATTCGCTTGGTCCCTGCATCAGCACATAAATATGGCTATTGGTGTGGGCAAAGGCGCGCTGCACCGGGTCGGGCCATGTGGCCGCGGGCATGCGCAAAACATGGCGTTCGTAATGTTCGCGCTCCAACAGGCTTAAATATTCAGGGTTTGAGAAATCTTCGGCTGCTTCATAGGCCTTGATTTTCGCGAGCGCTGCGGGGTCGAAGCGCTTGGCCAGCACCCGCTCGGCATAGGCGTTATAGCCCTTGATCGACGACATCATGTTCGAAATAACGAGACATTTCAGATTGGCCTGATATTTCAGCGCATATTCGATCGCCAAAATACCACCCCAGCTATGCCCCAAGAGGCAAAAATTATCGGGGCCAAGGCCAAGCGCAGTGCGCACCTGTTCGACTTCTTCGACAAAGCGGTCGCGCCGCCACAGGTCGTCATTGTCGGGTTTGTCGCTGCGGTAACTGCCCAACTGGTCATAATAATAATATTCGATCTCGGCGCCGGGGAGATAGCTGTCCATCGCCTCGAAATATTCGGACGAACTGCCGGGACCGCCGTGCAGCAGCAACAGCTTGAGCTTGGGGTTGTTGCCAACGCGCTTGGTCCACACGCGGTAAGTGCCCGCAGGCGTGTCAACAGGGATCATCCGCGCCCCGCCCGCGAGCACATCCCCCCGGCCCGTATTGTCATGATAGCCTTGCCCGACCGCCGCCGACGTCAAACACAGAACCAAAATCAAAATGCGTAGCATCACCGCCCTCCCCTTTTCATTCTAGAGGCTATCCAAAGACAAACGCCGGGAGCAAGCCCCCGGCGTTCACATGTTGAATTTTCTGCGCCCTACCAGATCCGCACGCGCTCCTCCGGCGGCAGGTACAGTGCATCATCCTCGGTGACATTAAACGCCTCGTACCAGGCGTCATGATTGCGCACCACGCCGTTGACGCGGAAGATGTTGGGGCTGTGCGGGTCCGACTTGAGGCGTTGAAGCGTCGCTTCCTCGCGCGATTTGGACTTCCACACCTGTGCCCAGGCCAGGAAAAAGCGCTGATCGCCGGTCAGACCGTCAATCACCGGGGCTTCCTTGCCGTCCAGCGACAATTTATAGGCGTGATAGGCCATGGCAAGGCCGCCGACATCGCCGATATTTTCACCCAGCGTAAAGCTGCCATCGACAAAATTGCCTTCGACCGCCTCATAGCCGTTATATTGTTCAACCAGCATATTGGCGCGCGCCTCAAAATTGGCGCGGTCCTCGTCGGTCCACCAGTTGCGCTGAACGCCGCCCGCATCCGATTTGGAGCCCTGATCGTCAAAACCGTGGCCCATTTCGTGGCCAATCACGGCGCCAATGCCGCCGTAATTCACCGCCGGGTCGGCGCTGGGGTCGAAGAAGGGCGGCTGCAGGATCGCCGCCGGGAAAACGATTTCGTTGAACTGCGGGTTATAATAGGCATTGACCGTTTGCGGGGTCATGAACCATTCGTCCTTGTCGGTTGGGCGGCTCAGCCGGTCGATCCCGTCCTCGTAGAAAAAGGCGGAAACGCGCTTGTAGTTGCCATAAAGGTCACCCGGCACGATCTCGATCGCAGACAGGTCTTTCCACTTGTCGGGATAAGCAATTTTGGGCCGGAAGGCGGCGAGCTTGGCTTGCGCCTGCTCTTTGGTGTCCTCGCCCATCCAGTCCAGGTCATCAATCCGCTCGCCCAGGGCTTTGCGGAGATTTTCCACCAGATCTTCCATTTGCGCCTTGGCGCTTTCGGGGAAATAGCGGTCCACATAAATCTGGCCCAGCGCTTCGCCCAGACCCTGACGGTTGCCGACAACCGCAACGCCGCGCTGCCAGCGGGCGCGCTGTTCGGGCTGGCCGCGCAGCACCTTGCCGTAAAAGGCAAAATTGGCGTCATCGATCGCTTCTGACAGATAAGGTGCGTGGTTCGAGATCGCGTGATAGGTCAGATAGGCCTTCCAGGTCTCGACAGGCGTATCGTTGATCACATCGATAATGGGCGCAATCGCCGTTGGATGACTGACATTGATGGTGTCGATGTCTGCGCCGATGATGTCCAGCATGCGCACAAAATCCACGCCAGGATAGAGCGTCCCCAGCTCTGCCACCGGTGTGGGGTTATAGGTTTTGTCGCGGTTACGCCGGTCGGCACGCGGCCAGTGCGCCTCGGCGACGCGGGTCTCTGCGGCCAAAATCGCCTCGGCCTTGGCCCCCGCGTCCTCGACGCCGGCAAAACCAAGCATTTCGGCAATATGGTCGACATAGGCAGCGCGGATGCTCTGGAACCGCTCGCTGTCATCAAGATAATAGTCCCGGTCGGGCAACCCAAGGCCGCTGGCCGACAGGTTGAAATTGTACTTATCGGGGTTTTTGCGGTCGATCCCGATGGCAAAGCCCAGTGGGGAATTGAGGTTTTCCTCCCCCGATTTGGCAAAAAGCGCCGCAATATCGGCGTGCGTATTGGCGGCGGCAATCTCGTCCAGCAGCGGCTGCATCGGCGTGATCCCCGCAGCATTGCGCGCTTCGTTGTTGACGAAGCTGGCATAATAATCGCTGACCTTCTGCTCGACACTGCCTTGTGCCAGGTCCTGGCTGGTCAGATCTTCGATAATGGCGCGCACACGTTCATCCGAGCGGTCGCGCAACGCATTAAAGGCGCCAAAGCTGGTTTTATCAGCGGGGATTTCATACCCGTCATACCAGGTGCCCGAGGCATAGGCGAAGAAATCATCACCGGGGTCAACGGCCTCGTTGCGGGCGCTCAGGTCCACGCCGAAGCTGCCAAGTTCGGGGCTTGCCGCAGCCTGCGAAACGTTATGATTTTGGGTGTCAGACGACGTCGTCTCGGATTGACCGCACGCAGCAAGCGCCAGCAGCGATACGGTCGCCGCAAGTTTCAAGGTTGATGGTTTCATAATCTCCCCCCTTATGGGTATTCAGGCCACTAAACACACGGGGCAGAGCCATTTGGCCCTGCGCCGGTGCGGCGCAGATTAGGGCAGGAGACGCCCCAAGTCGAATCCCAGAACGCGCAAACCGGCAAATTTTGTGGAAAACTAAACCAAGGTGCTAAAGAAGCGCCCGCAGGTCCTGATTTTGTGGGGCAACAACCGCAACAATCTGCTGTCGGTCATTGTCGCGGCCGGCAATGAACGGGAAAAAGCCAACCGAAACATCGGTGCGGTATTCCGCCAGCGTGGCGTCTTTGACCATGATTCGCGCAAAGCGGGGTTCGTGCAAGGTGCTGACCTGGTCCAGCACCCGGTGCCGCCCGCCATAACACTGGCTGTTGGTAAATTCGTCCAAAAAGCGGCCCGTATAGTCGTGATGGGTCAGCTCGACCACGCTCGTGCCCTCAAGACGGACGATGAAGCGCGGGCTTTCGGCTTGTTCTTCGCGTTCGAAAATAAAAAACCACCGCAGGAAATTGCGAAACCGCGACGGCAGCAATTGGCGGCGGTGCGGGGTGCCATCATTTTCGGCGCGCAAGGCATGAAATTCGTCAATGAATTGAATTGCCGGGTGGCCAGTTTCGATATCCTTGGCCTCGACCAAAGTCACAGGCGCATTGCAAATCGATTCGTATTGGCTTTTCCATGTCGCCTGAAGCACAGTTTTGATCCTGCTTTTGCCCCGACTTTATCTGTCTTTGGAAAAGTCTACGCCCGAAAGACAAGATTGAGCAACTTATTATTCCCGTACAACGGGTGCGATAGGCTGCATTTGCGCTTTCAGCGACAAGGCCTGAAACATTGATGCACCCGCCGGGCGTTTGATATAGCGCCCGGTATTTGGCCCGGCGTTTATCTGACCGTCGCGGTAGGTCACCCGCCCGGCGGCGATGGTGATGGCGGCCAGTCCGGTCACCTCCATGCCCTCAAAAATATTGTAATCGACCTTTTGGTGGTGGGTGTCGCGCGAGATAGTTTTGCTGGCATTGGGGTCCCAGATCACAATGTCGGCGTCCGCGCCCGGCGCCACCAGCCCCTTGCGCGGGTAAATGTTAAAGATTTTGGCCGAATTGGTACTGGTGACGGCGACAAATTCCTCCATCGTCAACCGGCCCGTGCGCACGCCGTTGGTCCACAACACCGCCAGCCGGTCTTCAACGCCGCCGGTGCCGTTGGGGATTTTGGTGAAATCATCCTTGCCCATCGCCTTTTGCGGCGCGCAAAAACAACAATGATCGGTCGCGGTGGTTTGCAGGTGCCCCGCCTGCAGGCCGCGCCACAGGGCGTCTTGATGTTCCTTGGCGCGGAAGGGCGGCGACATCACATGCGCGGCCGCCACGTCCCAGTCGGGGTGACGGTACACGCTGTCATCGATCAGCAAATGCCCGGCCAGCGCCTCGCCAAACACCCGGTGCCCGGCCCCGCGCGTGCGGATGATCTCATCCAGCGCCTCTTTGCACGAGACATGAACGATATAGAGCGGGCAGCCGATCACCTCGGCCATGCGGATCGCCCGGTTGGCGGCCTCGCCCTCGGCCTCGGGTGGGCGCGACAAGGGATGCGCCTCGGGCCCGGTGATGCCCATGTCCATCATCTTCTTTTGAAGCTGGAACACCAGTTCGCCGTTTTCGGCGTGCACGGTCGGCATGGCACCCAGTTCCAGCGCGCGGGTGAAGCTGTTAAACAGCACCTCGTCATCGGCCATAATCGCGCCCTTATAGGCCATGAAATGCTTGAAGGTGTTCACCCCCTCATCGCGCACCAATGTGCCCATATCGGCGTGTACGCTGTCGTCCCACCAGGTGATGGCCACATGGAAGCTGTAGTCGGCACAGGCCTTTTCGGCCCAACCGCGCCAGGTGTGATAGGCCTCCATGATGTTTTGTTCGGGATCGGGGATGACAAAATCGATGATCATTGTCGTCCCGCCCGCCATGGCGGCGGCGGTACCGGTATAAAAATCTTCGCTGGCCACCGTCCCCATGAACGGCAGCTGCATGTGCGTGTGCGGGCCAATCCCGCCCGGCATGACATAGGCACCGCCCGCATCAATCACCTCGGCGTCCGACGGCGCGTCCAACCCCTCGCCAACCGCGATAATTTTGTCGCCTTCGATCAACACATCTGCGCGCGCGCGACCGTCTGCGTTGACGACCGTGCCGCCCGCGACCAAAAGTGCCATGTCAAATCTCCCATCTTCGCCTATGTGCGGCGCATCTGCATCTGCGCCAGCAGCAGATACACCGCCGCCGACACAAAGAAGCCGACAAACCAGGCATAGCTGTATAGCGTCACAAATAGCGCGGGCACGTCACTCAGCGCACCAACCGCCGCCAAAAACCCCGGCAAATTGGGCACAATCCCGACAATCAGTGCCGTCAGCCCTGCCCGGTTCCAACCGCCACCTGCGCTGTAGCGCCCATCATGCCGGAAAAGGTCCTCAATTTCGAGGTTGGTTTTCCGCACGATAAAATAATCGGCAATCAGAATGCCCGCAATCGGACCCAAAAGCGCCGAATAGCCCACCAGCCAAGTGAAAAGATAACTGCCCGCGCTTTCCAGCAGTTTCCAGGGGAACATCGCAATGCCGATCCCGGCGGTGATATAACCACCCATGCGAAAGCTGATCCGCCCTGGTGCCAGATTGGAAAAGCCATAGGCTGGCGCCACAACATTGGCGGCCAAATTGGTGGTCAGCGTCGCGATACCGAGCGCGGCGAGCGCGACGATCACACCGAAACCGCCCATCCGCCCGGCTAGCTGGACCGGGTCCCAAATGGGTTCGCCGTAAATCACCACGGTGGCCGAGGTCACCGCCACACCGATGAAGGTAAACAACGCCATCGGCAGCGGCAGGCCAATCGCCTGGCCCAAAATCTGGTCGCGCTGGCTTTTGGCAAAGCGGGTAAAATCGGGGATGTTCAAGGCCATCGTCGCCCAAAAGCCCACCGCGCCGGTGAGCGACAGGAAAAAGGTTGACCAGAATTGACCCTCTTTCGCCCCGCCCACGGCAAAGGCGCTTGGCTGCGACAGCATTTCGCCAAATCCGCCTGCGGCGGCATAGGCCCAGGCAAGGAGCGCCAACCCCATGATCAGCAACAGGGGCGCGGCCAGTTCCTCCAGCCAGCGGATGGACTCGGTCCCGGCGCGAATGAAATAGACATGCAGCCCCCAAAAGGCGAGAAAGCACACCAGCTGCGCAAAATCGATATCCAACAGGGGCAAAGGAGCGCCCGCAAGCGCACCGCCCGTCAGGGTATTCAGGATCACATAGATCGCCGAGCCGCCGATCCAGGTGTTGATGCCGAACCACCCGCACGCCACCAGCCCCCGCGCAACGGCTGGGATCTTGGCCCCGTGCGTGCCAAAGGCCGAGCGCAGCAACACCGGAAACGGCAAGCCGTATTTCGCCCCAGCATGGCCGACCAGAATCATCGGCACCAGCACAATGACATTGGCGAGAAAGATGGTGAGCACCGCCTGCCACCACGACATGCCCAGCGCGATTTGGCTGCTGGCAAGCGTGTAGGTTGGCACGCACACCACCATCGCCACCCAAAGCGCAGCAAAGGCCTTCCAGTCCCATGTGCGGGCGCTGGCATCGGTCGGTGCCAAATCGGCATTATACAGGCTTGGATCGCGGTCCATGCTTCCCCCCTAAATGTCTTAGTGGCCGACCCGGCGGATATGCCGTTCGCCGATGTCCGCCACCTTGGTCACCCCCAAAAGCGCCATGGCAAGCTGAAGCTCCTTGCGCAGCACGGCAAACATATGGTCAACCCCCGCTTCGCCCGCCGCTGACAGCGCATAAAGATAGGCGCGCCCGACTGAGCAGGCATCGGCCCCAAGCGCCAGCGCCTTCAAGATATGTGTGCCGCGCCGAATACCACCGTCAGCAATAAGCGTCAGCGCATCGCCCACCCGGTCGCGGATGGGCCGGATGCAGTCCACCGGGGCTGCAGCCCCGTCAAGCTGCCGTCCGCCGTGGTTGGAAAGCATCAGCCCCGTCGCCCCTGCATCCCGCGCCCGCTCGGCATCTTCTGGCGAGGTGACGCCCTTCAAAAGCAGCGGCCCGCCCCACTCGCCAGCCAGCCACTCGGCGTCCTTCCAATTGAGGTGATGGTCAAACTGTTCGCCGACATATTGCAGCAGGCTCATAGCCCCGGCTTTATCGAGTGTGTCGTCACCGGGGCGCACATTGGCGATGCGAAAATCGGGGTGCAGCAGATAATTGAGCGACCAGTGCGGATGCGCGGCAAAGCTGGCCAGACTACCCAGCGACCAGCGGGGCGGCATGACCATGCCGGTGTGAATGTCGCGCTCGCGGTTTCCGTGGGCGGCAAGGTCAACGGTCAATGCCAGCGCCTTGAAGCCTGACTCTTTGGCACGCGCCACCCAGTCACGGACAATGCCGCGGTCCTTGAACAGATAGACCTGAAACAGGTTCGGACCCGGATTGGCGGCAGCCACATCTTCGATGGTCGAGGTGCCCAGCGTCGACAGGCTATACATCGTGCCAGCCCGGTGCGCGGCGCGGGCCACGGCGAGTTCCTTTTTGTGGTGGAACAGCCGCGTCATCCCCGTGGGCGACAGGAAAAACGGCAAGGCCAGGTCGATACCCATCAGCCGAGTTGTCAGATCGACCTCGGCGACATCGTTCAACACCTCGGTCAGAAATTCATAGCGGTCAAAGGCGTCCGTATTGTTGGCAAGCGACCATTCGTCCTCCGCCCCGCCGTCCATATAATGAAAGATGGGCGCAGGCAGCCGGTCTTTCGCCAGCGCGCGAAAGTGCATGATGCGGGTCACGCTGTCGAGCCGGGCGATGGGCTTACTCCCCGTCGGTCAGCGGCCAGTATGTCTCGGGCCGACGGTCGCGGAAGAACTGCCACAAATTGCGCACCTCGCGGATTTTGTCCATGTCGAGGTCGTGCACCAACAGTTCATCGCCGTCGCGACTGGCTTCGGCTTCAATCTGCCCGCGCGGGTTCACAAAATAGCTTTGGCCGTAAAATTCGCCGATATTCCAGGGCGCTTCGGTGCCCACGCGGTTGATCGCGGCGATATAGCAGCCATTGGCGGCCGCCGCAGCGGGCTGCTCGAGCTTCCAGAGATATTCCGACAGGCCCGCAACCGTCGCCGAGGGGTTGACGATCAGCTCTGCCCCATTCAGCGCCAGCGCGCGCCAGCCTTCGGGGAAATGGCGGTCATAGCAGATATAAACCCCCAGCTTGCAATATTGGGTGTCGAACACCGGCCAGTCGGACGACCCCGGCTTGAAGAAAAACTTCTCCCAAAATCCGGCCACCTGCGGGATATGGGTTTTGCGGTATTTGCCGAGATAGGTGCCGTCGGCGTCGATAACGGCGGCGGTGTTGTAATAGACCCCGGTCATGTCGCGTTCGTAAATCGGCACGACGATCACCATTTTGTACTTTTCGGCATAGTCCTGCATCAGGCGGGTGGTTGGCCCGTCGGGGATCTCCTCCGCCGCGTCATACCATTTGGTGGCCTGGCTCGGGCAGAAATAGGGCTGGGTAAACACCTCCTGAAAGCACAAGACCTGCACGCCCTTCTCGCCCGCCTCTTCAATAAAGGGGATATGCGCCTCGATCATCGCTTTGCGGATAGTCTCGGGGTCGTTGTCGGTCGATGACTTCAGCCCGACCTGAATCACGCCTGCTTTCAAAGTTGCCATACTGCCGTCCCTTGTCTGTAATGTTGTCCGATTTGCCCCAATCAAACCCCGAAGCGCAGATTAGTCTTCAAGGCTGGGGAATGTAAACTGCGCGCCCGCACGAATGCCCGTGGGCCAGCGCGATGTGATGGTTTTCAGTCGCGTGTAAAAATGCACGGCCTCGGGCCCGTATATCCCGTGCGCACCGAAAATCGACTGCTTCCAGCCGCCAAAGCTGTGATAGCCGACCGGCACCGGGATCGGCACATTGACCCCGACCATGCCCACCTGGATGCGTTTGCTGAAATCGCGCGCCGCATCGCCGTCGCGGGTAAAAATGGCGGTGCCATTGCCATATGCGTGCGCATTGATCATATCGACCGCATCGGCGTAGCTGCTCGCGCGCACAATGCTGAGGACAGGGCCAAAAATCTCTTCGCAGTACACGGTCATTTCGGTTCCGACATGATCCAGAAGCGTACCGCCGACCCAGAAGCCGCCTTCGTAACCCTGCAGGCGGAAGCCGCGCCCATCCACCACCACTTTGGCCCCTTCAGCCTCGCCTTTGGAAATCAGGCCCTCGATGCGGTCCTGTGCGGCGCGGGTGATCACCGGCCCCATTTCAGCGTCCGGGTCGGTTGACGGGCCGATTTTGAGCGCTGCCACCTGCGGGGCCAATTTTTCAACCAGCCGGTCAGCGGTGTCTTCGCCCACAGGCACGGCAACCGATACCGCCATGCAGCGCTCCCCCGCCGAGCCGAAGCCCGCGCCCAACAAGGCGTCCGCCGCCTGATCCAGGTCGGCATCGGGCATGATGACCATATGGTTCTTGGCCCCGCCCAACGCCTGTACCCGCTTGCCGGCAGCGGTACCGCGCCGGTAGACATAGTCGGCGATGGGCGTTGAGCCAACAAAGCTGACCGCCATGATACCCGGATGGTCGAGGATCGCGTCCACCGCATCCTTACCGCCGTGCACCACGTTAAACACACCCTTGGGCAAGCCCGCCTCATCCAACAGGTCGGCAATCAGATTGGCCGACGAGGGGTCGCGTTCCGACGGTTTGAGAATGAAGCTGTTGCCGCACACCAGCGCCATGGGGATCATCCACAAGGGCACCATGGAGGGGAAATTAAAGGGTGTAATGCCCGCGACCACACCCAGTGGCTGGCGCTCGGACGCGCTGTCGATATCGGGGCCGACATTGCGGCTGAAATCGCCCTTTAAAAACTCAGGCGCGCCGCAGGCATATTCGATGACCTCCAGCGCGCGCGCCACCTCGCCCAGCGCATCGGCGTGGGTTTTGCCGTGTTCGCGGCTGATGGTGCGGGCGATTTCGTCCTTGCGGCGCTCACAAATCTCCCGCAGGGCAAACATCACCCGCGCGCGCTTGGCGGGCGGCGTATCGCCCCATGCGGCCCCGGCCTCGGCGGCGCCCCTGACCGCAGCGTCCACCTCGGTGGCACCGCCCATGGTCACCTGCGCAATTTCCTCGCCGGTGGCGGGATTGAACACAGGCTGCACAGCGCCGGACCGCTGCGGCGCACCGCCAATGATATGCGGGATGACCTCGCCCATCAGTTCAGGCCCTTCAAAATATCAGCGAGCGTGCCAAAGGCAAAATCGATATGCGACTTTTCGATAATCAGCGGCGGGCTGAGCGCGATATTATCGCCTGTGGTGCGGATCAGCAGCCCGCGTTCATAGGCCTCTAAGAAGCAGCCAAAGGCACGCTTGGTCGGCGCACCCGGAATCGATTCCAGCTCGATTCCACAAATTAGACCCATATTGCGCAAATCGCGCACATAAGGCAGGCCGCGCAAGCTGTGCACTGCGTCTTCCCAATAATTCCACAACTCGGTCGCACGGGTAAACAGCCCCTGTTCTGCCGACAGGTCCAGCATCGCCAGTGCCGCCGCGCACGCCATCGGATTGGCCGAATAGGTATAGCCGTGGAACAGCTCAGGCGCGCTTTCGGGCCCCTGCATGAAGGCGTCATAGACAAAATCGCGCACCAGCGTCGCGCCCATGGGGATCACGCCGTTGGCGATCGCCTTGGCGGCGCAGGCAATGTCGGGCACCACGCCGAAATACTCGGTCGCTGTCGGTTTGCCGATGCGGCCAAAGCAGGTGATGACCTCGTCCATGATCATCAAAATGCCGTGCTTGTCGCATATTTCGCGGATGCGCTCCAAATAGCCTTTGGGCGGCATATACACCCCGCCCGACGCCATGAGGGGTTCAACGATCACAGCGGCGATGGTCGACGGGTCGTGCAGTTCGCACAGCCGCTCCAGGTCATCGGCAAGCCACGCCCCGTGCTCGGGCTGACCGCGCGAAAAGCGGTTTTCCTCGATCCCGTGG
>JASBSO010000248.1 GCA_030148905.1 Kordiimonadaceae bacterium
CGGTGAAGCCCTTTGAGGCTGTGTATCGAGGTCTTTGTATATTGGCCGTTTCCATACGACATCTGGGCCCCGCAATCATTGATGGACTATCCTGAGTGACGACTGACCGCGAAAATTGGTCGTCCCGGCTGAGTTTTTACTATGCCGCGGCAGCCGCAGCGATCGGCATAGGCAGCCTGTGGCGCTTTCCCTACATTGCTGGCCAGTACGGCGGGGGCACATTTGTCCTCCTTTATGTTCTGTTCGTCATCCTGTTCTGCCTGCCGGTGATGATCGCCGAGATGTCGGTGGGCAAGTTCGGCAAGGGCAGCCCCACCGCCAGCGTGAATGCCGCCGTCGCACAAGAAAAGACCAGCCCTTTCTGGCGCCTGATTGGCTATCTGGGGTTGGTGATTCCGTTTTTCGGGCTCAGTTATTTCAGTGTTATCGCCGGGTGGAGCCTTGATTATGCGCGGATCGCGCTTTTTGGCGGATTTTCGGATATTACCCCCACCGCTTCAGCGGCGATGTTCGGCGAGCTTGTCGCCTCGCCCTGGCGTCAGGCGATCATGCAATTTGTGTTCATCGCGGCGGTGTGTTGCATCATTGCGCGCGGCATCCACCGCGGGATCGAGGTGATCTCCAAGATCAAGATGATTTCGCTCTTTTTGATCCTGCTGATCTTGCTGGTCTATAATGCAATTGCATTCGGCATGTCCGATGCGGCGCGCTATGTGTTTTCGGTCGATGCTGCTGGCATCACACGCGAGGCGGTCATCGCGGCCATGGGGCAGGCACTGATCACGGCCGGGATCGGTGTTGGTGTGTTGATGACATATTCGTCTTACTTGCCGCCGCAGATATCCGTACCGCAATCAAGCGCTGCACTCTGTCTGTCGGTGATCCTGATCGCGCTGATGGCAGGCTTTGCGATCTTCCCGATCGTCTTTCATTTTGGGCTCGAGCCATCGGCTGGACCGGGATTGATCTTCATCACGCTCCCGATCGCCTTTGACCGGATGTTTGCGGGCGAAATAATCGCCGTGATGTTCTTTTTCCTGGTTGTGGTCAGTGCCTTTACATCGGGTGTCGGCCTCTTAGAGCCGGTCGTGGCCTGGTTGCAGGAAAAGACGGGGCTGAGCCGGGTCAGGTTGTCGATCTTTGCCGGAGCGGCGATCTGGTTGGTTGGGTTGCCGTCGCTGCTGTCATTCAATGTTTTTGCTGACCTGCGGCCATTGTTCTTTGTGCCATTCTTTGCCGATATGACGATCTTCGGCTTGCTCGATTATTTTGTCGCCAATGTCTTTCTGTCGACCAATGCACTTTTGATCCTGCTGTTCATGGCATGGCCGCTGGGCGGCCGTATCGCGCGTACGGATTTCGGGAGCGAGGCGACATTCCATATCTGGCGCGGCGCGCTGCGTTACGGGCCGCTTGCGCTGATTGTGCTATTACTGCTTCTGCCATAAAGCCTGGCGGCATAGGCCGCACAGGCTCAATGACAAAAGGTGATCGGGGGTGCCAGCGCGCGCTGCGCGTCAATAGGTGGCGCGCAGCATCAGCCCGTAGGTGCGCGGCGGGTTGATCAGCACGCCAGCCCTAGCGAGCAGACCCAATTCGCGGTCGAGCGCGAGTTCAGCGGTTTCATCCCACAGGTTGTTGACAAAGACAGCCACCTCCCAGCTATCGCTTCTGACGCCGACCCGCAGATTGCCGAGTTGGTAGGCAGAGAGTTTGGGATCAATCTCGATCGCAAAGACACTGGGATCACCGAACCCGACCACACCGAGCGGGATCACACCGAAGCCGGGCTCTTGATCTGCAAGCTGGGTAAAGCGCGAGCCAACATGCTGGAAGCTGAACGTGGTGAAACCCATCAAATCACCGATGGGACGTTCATAGGTGATCGCGGCGGCGAACTGAAATTCCGGAACCGTCGGCAGTCGGTTGCCCGGTGTGGTGCCGGGCAAGAAACCGCCGTCTGGTCCTACAATGCCCTCTTCGATTTCGGTGTCGACATAACTTGCCGAGATGCTGAAATCGAGGCCCTCCAGCACGTTGGCGGACAATTCGGCCTCGGCACCGATGGCGCGTGCTTCGGGGATGTTCAGGATAACCCGCGAACTACATGCACCAACATCAAATACGGCTTGAAGGTCCTGGATGTCGGTATAAAAACCGGCAGCATTGAACGTAAAGCGCCCATTTGCCGACCGGGCCTTGATGCCAAGCTCATAGTTCCAGACTTCTTCATCATCAAATGTGGGCTGACCGCCGAATACCGACGTGACGTCCGGTGTACATTCGGGAACACCGATGTTGATCGGATCGTTAATACCGCCAAGGCGGAAGCCTTTGGCGACCTGCGCGTTGACCTGGACATGGTCCGAGACGTCATAGGCGACAATTGCACGCGGATTGAACCCGTCGGAGTCGACGTCTCCCGGCCCGTTGAGCGATGTGTCTGCAAACAGGCCGTCAAAGGTCAACACGCGGTCTTCCTCAAAGTCAAAATAACGGAAGCCGCCGGTGACGTGCAGCCGCTCGCCGATATGCAGCGTGGCTTCACCAAAGACTGCAAATTGTTCAAGATCGAAGGGAATGTCCGATGCGAACAGGATATCGAGGCCTGCTAGCCCCTGTGAGGCAGCCGCTGCCGTTGGAAAGCCAGTATTCGCCTCGATCCCCGCAGAGAAAATCTGCTGACCATATTCGCGCGAAATGTCTGAATAGAACCCGCCAATCAACCAATCGAGTGTGGCCCCGCCCAGCTCAACCGGGTCGATCGAAGCCAGCCTGATTTCCTGCGAAAAGGTTTCAAGGTCGGTGACGTCGGTGGCCGAAGCATCATTGGTGATGATCGCCGGATCGGTGAACCCTTGCAAAGCGAGAACAGCCCCAACGATCTGTGACGAATCGCGCACCTGAACAATATCGCGGTTGGTATAGGTGGTGACCGACGTCAGTGCGACACTGCCGAACTCGATCTCAAGCGTGTTGTCGATCAACAGATATTCGTCTGAGAAATTTTCATCGAACGAGGTGACCTGGTTTCGGTCGTCAAGTTCGACCGCTGGCCGCGTGGTGGTGAAGGGATTGGCCAGAACATTATAAATATCAACGCGGTTGAACCCATCAATATCGGCGTCCTGATAGAGCATGCGCAGCGTATTTTTGATGCCGTCCGTGGGCTGGAAGAGCGCCGATATGCGCGTGCCGAAGCGGCGCCCGTCATTGGCGTCGTCGTCGGTTGAGAAATCGGTCGGATCTATGCGGTCGATAAAGCCGGGAAAGGCGGTGGCGTACCCCACAACGCGAAGCGCCAATTTGTCTTCGACCACCGGAATGTTGACCGCGCCCTTGATGTCGCCGCCAAGATCACCGTCTGTCAGCGCGCGGCCGGTCAGCTCGATGGTGGCGCTGAATTCATTCAGCTGTGGCTTGTTGGTGATGTAGCGCACAGTGCCCGAAAGCGAGCCCGACCCAAACAGCGTGCCTTGCGGGCCGCGCAGGATTTCGATGCGCTCGGTATCGAAGAAATCAAGGTCGGGGGTGAAGAGCGAAAGCGAAATCGGGGACTCATCAAGATAAATCCCCACCTGTTCCTTTACGCCTGGCAGGTCACGAACAATCTGCCCAGCCGAGATGCCCCGGATCGCCACCTGGCTTTGACCGGGGCCGAGATTTTGCACTGTAAAACCGGCGACATTGGCGGCAATCTCTTCAAGGTTAGAGGATCCGCGATTGCGCAGTTCCCGTTCCGTTAAGGCTTGGATCGAGAAAGGCACCTCTTGTAGTGTCAACTCGCGCTTGGTCGCGGTGACGATAATCTCGTCGATCATTTGACTTGTCGGCTCTGTGCTCGACTCTTGCGCATGTGCAGCACCGGCCAACGCAATCGCCGCGATGCTCGCAGCGGAAAGATACTGAAATTTCATATCCCCACTCCCTGTAAAATGCCCCAACGCGCAGTATAGCTCCGCGCGGCTGACGAGCAGGTGCAAACTCATGCGAATTCCGCAATTTCCATTGCGAAAAACGCAGTGTCGGGCAGGGCAGGGGTGGTGCGATACGCACCGGTATCAGGACCCGTTTACAAGAGGTAAACGAAAGGACACAGGCCCTATGCGGCGGGTGTGATGACGACCCGGCGCGGTTGACGGGCGTCAATCCTGACCGCTTCAAATGTGGAGCCTGTGCCACGTGAAGACGCGGTCTTTATCGGATCCGCTTTCCCCTCGAGCGAGCCAACGGGATCATCGTCTACCAACACCTGATAGGATTTCCCAGCGGTCAGTCCGCGCACGGTAAATGTCAGGTCGCCCGGGTGCGGGCCCGGCAGAAACGCCAGCCGCAGGCTGTCCTCAGGCGCGTCGTAATGCGCGCTGGATACACCTGCAACCTGCTGGTCAACATCGGCAATATGCGGGCTGTTGCGGTCTGCGGTGCTCCACGGGCGACTATATAGGTCAACCAAGGCATTGCCGTCATTCAAGCGTGCCATCGGCAAGAGCGCATTGCCCGACAGGGTGTCGATGCCTCGTGACGGGCCGCCGTCCGCCGGGGTCCAATTGTCGGAACGCGGATAATAGAAACGGCCTTCATCCCAGACCGGGCTGAACCGCTGGTCAGCCTGTTCGAGCAGACGGTCGCGGGTTTCGCGGTCACCCACTTCGGCGGCGAGTGCCGTAAACATGGCAAAACCGATTTTCGCCGTGGTTGGCACCATGCCACCGGTAAAATTGGCGGGCTCGTCACCGGCGAGGATGCTTTCCAGATGGCTTTCACGCTGGCGCGGGTATAGCTCTTCGATAAAATCCGGGTCCCAGGCGTGCATGAAAACACCCGTCCAGCCATCGGCCCAAGGGTGGCAGGTGGGATAGACCGTATCTTGACGCACGTGACGCAGCCGCATATGCGAGCCGGTCTTGCAGTCGGTATAGCCCTTGCGCTCCCATGCCGCCTTAAACTTGGGCATGACGTCGCTGGCATATTCGGTATTGAATGCCTGATCGAAATGCCTCAGCCCCAAAAGCGCGTGCTGATTGCACATGGGGAAGACGCGATTGGGTTCGCATTGCACGCCTTCATAATTGGATTCGACATATTCGTCATAAACGATCCGGGCGAGTTTTTTCAGGTCATATCGAAAGACCTCGTCGCCATTGCCCCATGTGGTGGCGAGAAATTCGAAGGTGAAGGCACCGTCTTGGGCGTATGTTCCAGTGCGGTACAGCATCTCGTGCAAGGCGGCCATTTGCAGCAGGTGCCCCTTGAACATGATATTGTGGCGTTTGAGCGGGTCAATCCATCCTGCACCAAGTTCCTTCTGATCGGGATCGACGACCTTGCCGCCGCGGCTGGCATTGATCCATTTCTCCCAAATATCGGGCAGCATCATCTTGTCGATCAGGGCGCGCAACGTGCTGTCGCAAAATTCGCGGTATGCCGGGGTGTGCCGGTGCTGCACGATCCCAAGCGTATAGGCCATGAACGCAAGAATATATTGCTGGGCGCCTTCGCCGATATCCCACCAGTCCGATCCCATGTTTGACCAGTCGCCAGGCAGCTGTTTGGCCAGCCGTTCAATGTGGCGCAGGTGACCCAGATCTGTCTTGGTAAGCGAAAATTCTGAATTCATGGTACCGCCTTATACTTGGACTGCAGATCAACACGCCTTGGTTGCGTACACGCACATAAGTTTACAAGATGCGCCTTGTGAGTTTCGCAGTCAGTGTTTCGAATGCCAAAGTTTATTGGTTAGTGGTGCACCCGTTCATTTTTGGGCGACATGCCGAAATATCGCCGGTAAGCCACACTAAAGCTCGAGGTTTCCTTATACCCCAGTTGGTGACCGATCGACTTGATCGGAAGAGTTGTATTGCGCAAGAGCCGGTGCGCACGGCGCATGATCACGGCGTTGCGAAAGTCTGAAATGGTCACCCCGTAAACCTGCTTGAACAGAGCGCGCAGCTTGGTCCTGTTCATGCCAGCGAGCGCGGCATAGTCATCAATCGCTGTATCGCGGGTTAAGTCTTCTTCGATCTTACTGGCGACCCTGCAAATTGCAGCATATTCGACCGCGTTGAGTTGCGCCCTGGGCGCATCAGCTTTGGGCTGAGCCACCAGAGTGTTCATTAACGCCGACAGCAGCTCGAGAGATTTTGCCTGATAGTGCAGAAAATCGAATGCACAGGTGGATGTGGGAGCATAAATCTCCCGTGCGAGCTGAAGCACAGAAAATGAGGGGGCCAGGTCCTGAAACACCGGCTCTCTTCGCCGGGATGCAGAGCCAATGATCTCTGGGGTGGCGGCATCATTCTGGTCGCAAAGCGCCTTTAACCAGTCGGTGGCGACGATCAGAGTGACGGAGTGCAATCCGTGTTCGCCACTGTTCACCTCGAACACTGACCCGCGTGGCAATACCATGAACGCTGTCCCGCTTGATGTCGCACGCGACGTATCGGGCAAGTGAAAGGTGCGGGCTTGCGACGGATCCACACCGACACCGGCGACCAGGATATCGCACGATGTTTTTGCTCTGAAAGCGAATTCGCAGGGCCCAGTATTCGACACAAACAAGCCCATATGGGCATTGGTCCATGACCGAAACCCCGGTTGTGCATGGCAAGGTGCGCGCTCATCCAAAACTGCCGCGCTCGTATCGGCAGCATGGGAGAACCCGAAATCCAGCATTTCGACACCGTTTCGCTGGGCACAATCAAGAAAGCGCTTTCCTGGCGACTTAATCGGGGTCGAAGCCTTGCTGGCCATCTTGTCTATCCTCCCAGTTTGTTACGGTGCTGCACCACAGTCAGCGCTTATG
>JASBSO010000250.1 GCA_030148905.1 Kordiimonadaceae bacterium
ACATGCAAAGCCGCCGCGCGCCCAAATTCGGGCATGGCGATCCAGTCTTCACTGCGGGCAAGCGCCGCGTGCTGAACACGGAACCAGAGGATTTGCCCCTCGACGGCGCGACCTTCCTCCCCAGCGCAGTGAAAGGTCTTCCCCGGTATCGCCTCGGGGCGCGTTTGCACAGGCGCCGTGGTGTAGCAGGCCTCGCTCCGCAGCAATAGATAATCACCCTGTGCCGATACTTGCCCACTCAGCCCGAGCACAAGCACAACACCCCACAACGCACGCAACACCTGAAACACCAGTTTCCCCACAAAACCCACACGCGCACTCTAAGCACAAGGCAAACCCCTTGTCATGCCCGGTGACAGAACATCGCATGCACCTAGCAAAAATATCTATAATCGTAAATTTTTATTTATTATATTCCGATTTTCGGTTATATTGTTTTCAACAAAGAACGGAAATACGGAATTTGCCATGCACCACACACGACATATCAACATTCACGACCTGAGCGACCAACTGCGCGAGGGCGAACAGCGGCTGAAAGCATTGATACAAGAGCAACCATGCTGCGAGTGCGGTGGGCATAGTCAATCGATAGATACGAAATCATCGGATGCGCAAATACGGGCAAGATATAGAGAGCTTAAAGCGCGCCATGACCTGGCAGTAAGAACAGGTTATAGTTTTAAGCGTTGGCGCGTAGGACGCAACCATTCTGCCAATTCACACCATCATCTTGCGAACAAATGGATCCCGATCAATCAGCCCTTTGTTATCCGCGGAAAGTCGGGCGGACTTCAACACCCGAGCGACATGGACTTCGGGGACGAAACGGAACTGAAAGGCTGCACATGCTGGTGCGACTATAAAATTGAATACTTCTCAGAATGCCAACGTATTCGCGTAGAAATCGACAAAACATATGTCCGGATCAACGGATATATTGATCGTCTTGATGAAATATATGGTGATATGAAGAAGAGTGCAGAGAAAATACACCAGAAGTATAATATTAGAGTTGCAGGTGAAATATCAAAAGCCATCATTGGCTACGCGCTCCCTGTTACGAAGCTTGTCAAGGTTTTCGCAAGTGCCAAAAAATTTAAAGATATCGCCAAATCGAAAGACACCTGGGAAGCCTTGCTTGATGTCAGCATGACTACATTATCTGGTTGGAGCGAGATTGAAAAATTGAACAATGAACTCAGGAGTGATTTACGTCTTGACTTGAGAAGGTTTAAACTTATGGAGAAAGCTCAATTATCCAACATACAAATTGATACCAAACACATCAATGACATGTGGGAATACTTAAAAGAAAACTGCCCAAATCATCTCACCTCTCCTGAGAAAATTTATCGTAGTTAATATCCATTCGGTAGAAAGACATTGCACTATTGCCCACTGAGCGTCGCCAAAAACTGCGCGTAGGTGATCACTTCTTCGCCGTCGACGACAAGCCGCATGGGCTGCAGAAAGGTGTCGGGGTAACTCTGCCGCGCAAGCAACCGATTTGGGTTGGGTTGAAGCAGAATGACGTCCGGGTGATAGAGAACCCGCACCTTTTGGCCTTTAACAATCTTGTCAACCAGCCGCTCCACGTCACGTGCGTGCAGAGCAAAGTCGGGGAAAATACCGTCAACCTCAAAGCTGAGGCCGTCCGGCGGTGTCGGACGGCTGAAGCCATAATGCCGCACAGTCACGATCACCCCTTCGTGCCAGATGCCATCGGCTTCGCGCGGTATTGGAGGCTGTTTATCGCCTCCAAGCAGTACTAAATAAAGTGTAGCCGCCAGAACACCCATGAACGTGTAGCCGAGTATCATTTTTCTACGGTTCGTAGGCACGCTGATGCTCCCTCCCTCACATCGAAAGCCTAACGCGAAACAGCCTATGCGGGCAAATGCTGAACCCTGACGGCAGGGCCGTGTCGCTTAGAGCGGGAAGGCGATCAGGATCACCGGGACACCGACCAGCACAACCAGCACCTCAAGCGGCAGGCCCATGCGCCAATAGTCACCAAAATGATAGCCCCCCGGCCCCATGATGAGCGCATTGTTTTTGTGCCCGATGGGGGTAAGAAAGGCGCAGGACGCGCTGACCGCCACCGCCATCAAAAAGCTGTCGGGGTTGACGCCCAGTGTCTGGGCCATGGCCACGCCCACGGGCGCCATCACCACCGCCGTTGCGGCATTGTTCATCACGTCCGAGAGCGTCATGGTAACCACAAACAACAGCGTGAGCGCCACCCACGGCGCAGCGCCGCCGCTTGCCGCCAGAATACCGCCCGCAATCAGCTGGGTGGTGCCTGTGCTCTCGAGCGCGCCGCCAATGGGAATAAGCGCGGCGATCAGCACAATCACCGGCCATTCGATGCTGTCATACACATCGCGCAGCGGCACAATCTGCGTCGCCACCATCAAAAACCCAGCCAGCACGAGGGCAAACGTCAGCTTGATCGCGCCAAAAGTGGCAAGCGCAATCGCACCCACCAAAATTACGGTGGCAAGGCCCGCCTTGTCGCGCTTGCCGTAGGCCAGATCACGCGCCGCCAGCGGCAGCAACCCAAGCCGCGACAGGGTATCCGCTGCGCCGTCGATATCCGCCTGAAACAGCAAAATGTCACCGGCTTTCAGGCGTTCCTTATGCAGGCGCTGGCGCACCGGCTGGCCTTGCCGCGATATGCCCAGCAAATTCACCCCGTAGCGCGAGCGCAGCCGCATATCCCCGATGATACGGCCAAGCAGGCGGCTGTCAGCGGTAATCACCGCCTCCATCAGTGCGATGCTGTCCGACGACAGGGTTTTGTGCCCCTCCGGCACCTTGGCCACCAGCTTGAGCGTTGTCGCCTCGGCCAAAGTCTCAAACGCCGTAGGCTCGGCTTCGATCAAGATCACGTCGCCCGCTCTTAGCCGGTGCCGCCCGGCGGTCAAAAGCGCATCCTGCGACCCACGCAAAAGCCCAGCGATTTGCCCATCTTTTTCGGCAATCACATCGCCAAGCTCGGCCAGCGACCTGCCCACCCATTTGTTGTCCTTGCCCACGCGCAACTCAGCAATATAGCCGCTGATATCCAGCAGGGCCTCGCCCGCCGCTTGGCCTTGGCGGGCCTTGGGGACCAGCCGCCACCCGACAAGCGCCAGATAGAGAATACCAACGGCCGTGACGGCCAGCCCAACCGGGGCAAAATCAAACATGGCAAAAGGTGCACCCATGGCGTCGCCCCGGTAGGTCGCGATAATAATATTGGGCGGTGTGCCGATGAGGGTGATCAAACCACCCAAAATCGAGGCAAAACTGAGCGGCATCAAAAGAAGCGACGGCGACCGCTTGGTGCGTTTTGCGCTTTCGATCGCCGCGGGCATCAACAGCGCTAGCGCCCCCACATTGTTCATGAAGGCCGACATCAGCGCCGAAATGCCCGCCATCGTGCCAATCTGGCGAAACATATTCTGGGTCGCCGGCACAATATGGTGCGCGATGCGGTCAATCGCCCCCGAAACCGACAGCCCGCGCGAGACAATCAGCACCGCCGCCACCGTAATCACCGCCGGGTGACCAAAGCCCGAAAACGCGGCCTCAACCGGGACCAGGCCCAACAAAAGTGCCGCCAGCAAGGCCGCAAACGCCACCATGTCATAACGCCAGCGGCCTGAGAGAAAGCCCACGAACAGCGCGCCAAACAGCGCCAATATGGCGATTTGATCTGTGGTCATGGCTGGCCCTCCCTGCGTTCAGTGTAGTGACCGCAGGTGGCAGTGCAAGCCTCAGGATAGTTTGGGTGATGGCCGGTCGTAGCGGATGAAGGGCGTGCGGGTGCCAATGCGGTCGTAAAGCATCCGGCCCGCATAATTGGTCTCTTCGGTGAGCCAGTACACGCTTGGGCATCCGGCCTCGTCAGCGGCGGTATAGACGGCTTCGATCAGCACGCGCCCCACGCCGCGCCCGCGCACCGCCGGGTCGGCAAAGAGGTCTTGCAGATAGACAACCTCTTCGGTTTTCCAGCCGTGCCGGTGAAACAGATAATGCACTAGGCCAACCAGCCTGCCGTCCAGCTCGGCCACCAAGCCGCGCACGTCATAATGAAAATCGCCCAGAAGCCGCGCCCAGGTGGACGCATAAATCTCGCCCGGCAGTTCGGTTTGGTAAAAGGCCAGATAGGCACGCCACAGCGACCGCCATTCGGCTTCGTCGCCGTGGGTAAGTGGGCGAATGGTCAAGGACATGCGCTTTGCCCCGCCCTACCGTTCGAACTTGCGGTATTTGATCCGGTGCGGCTGGTCGGCATCCACGCCCAGACGGCGTTTTTTGTCGTCCTCATAGGCTTCGAAATTGCCCTCGAACCATTCGACATGGCTGTCGCCCTCAAAGGCAAGGATATGGGTGGCGATCCGGTCGAGGAAGAAACGGTCGTGGCTGATCACCACGGCGCATCCGGCAAAATGCTCCAGCGCCTCTTCGAGCGCCGACAGGGTTTCCACATCCAAGTCGTTGGTCGGCTCGTCGAGCAGCAGGACATTGCCGCCCTCTTTCAGCATTTTGGCCAGATGGACGCGGTTGCGCTCGCCGCCCGACAGAATACCCACCTTTTTCTGCTGGTCGCCGCCCTTGAAGTTGAACGCCCCCACATAAGCGCGGGTGTTGATTTCGGTTTTACCGAAATAGAACACGTCTTCGCCGCCCGAGACCTCCTCCCAGACGTTTTTGTTGGCATCGAGCGCGTCGCGCGACTGATCGACATAACCCAGCTCGACCGTGTCACCCACCTCGATGCTGCCGCCGTCCGGTTGTTCCTGACCCGTAATCAGCTTGAACAGCGTAGTTTTCCCGGCGCCGTTGGGGCCGATGACCCCAACAATACCGCCGGGCGGCAGCGAAAATTCCAGATTGTCAAACAGCAGCTTGTCGCCAAAAGCCTTGGTCAGGCCCTTGGCCTCGATCACCCGACTGCCCAGACGCTTGGGCGGCTGGATTTTGATTTGGGCACTGCCCGCCGCGCGTTCCTGATTGGCTTCCAAAAGTTCGTTATAGCTTTTGATCCGCGCCTTTGATTTGGCTTGTCGCGCCTTGGGCGACTGGCGGATCCAGTCCAGCTCCGCCGAAAGCGCCTTCTGCCGGTTGGCTTCGGCTTTTTCTTCCTGCGCCATACGCTTGGCTTTCATCTCGAGCCATGCGGAATAATTGCCCTCGAACGGAATGCCCTTGCCGCGGTCCAGCTCAAGCACCCACCCCACCACATTGTCGAGGAAGTATCGGTCGTGCGTTACCAGAATGACGCAGCCCTTATAGTCTTGCAGGAAGCGCTCCAGCCACGCCACGGTTTCGGCGTCAAGATGGTTGGTGGGTTCGTCGAGCAGCAACATCTCCGGCTTTTCGAGCAACAGCTTGCACAGCGCCACGCGGCGTTTTTCCCCGCCCGAAAGCTTTTCCACCGGCCAGTCGCCGGGCGGGCAGCGGAGCGCGTCCATCGCCACCTCGGCCTGGCTTTGCACGTCCCAGGC
>JASBSO010000251.1 GCA_030148905.1 Kordiimonadaceae bacterium
TCTCCCAGGTCCAGGCCTCGTGCGGGTAGTAGCTGTCAAAGCGGGACAGCGAGACCGCAACCGGGTTTTCGCTTTACCTGGACCGGCTCTTAGACATTCTGCCAATGCACGCAGGCCCCGAGCGGGTTTATGCGCCGGTTGGCACAGATGCGACACAGGTGCGCGCGTTGCGCGCGGATGGATATAGTGTGGTTGCCGGCCTGAGCCGCGACGACGATGTCATGGCAGCTGCGCAGGCGCAGTCCTGCCAGTGGATTACAGATGCTGGCGGGCTATTGCCCGTCGGACAGGAAAACGAGGGTTAAATCATGGGCAATGTCGTAGTTGTCGGCTCGCAGTGGGGCGATGAAGGCAAGGGCAAGATTGTTGATTGGCTGAGCGAACGCGCCGACGTGGTTGTGCGCTTTCAGGGCGGGCACAATGCCGGTCATACGCTGGTGATCGACGGCAAGGTCTATAAATTGTCGCTTTTGCCGTCGGGGATTGTGCGCGGCGGGAAAACCAGCATCATCGGCAACGGCGTTGTTGTTGATCCATGGGCCCTGATCAAGGAAATGGACATGCTGGCCAGCCAGGGCGTTGAAATCAACCCCGACGCGCTGAAGATCGCCGCCAACGCCACATTGATCATGCCCTATCACCGCGAGCTGGACGCCCTGCGCGAAGACGCGACCAAGGGTGTAAAAATCGGCACCACGCGCCGCGGTATTGGGCCTGCCTATGAAGACAAGGTGGGCCGCCGGGCTGTGCGTGTGTGCGATCTGTTGTCGCGCGCCTATCTGGAAGCGCGGCTGGAGGTGGCTCTGACGCACCACAATGCCTTGCGACGCGGCCTCGGCGTTGACGAGTTTTCCAGCGACAGCATCATCGATGAATTGATGGATATTGCTGATCGGATCACCCCCTTTATTTGCAACAGCTGGCGCGTGCTGGACGACGCTAAGCGCGACGGGCAGCGGATTTTGTTTGAAGGTGCGCAGGGCACTTTGCTCGACGTGGATCACGGGACCTATCCGTTTGTCACCTCGTCAAACACCATTGCCGGGCAAGCGGCAGGCGGTTCGGGCATGGGGCCGGGGGCGCTGGATTATATTTTGGGGATTACCAAGGCCTATACTACGCGCGTGGGCTCGGGTCCGTTTCCGACCGAACTGACCGACGATATCGGCCAGTATATTGGTGAAAAAGGCAAGGAATTTGGCACGGTGACCGGGCGGTCGCGCCGCTGCGGGTGGTTCGATGCGGTGCTGGTGCGCCAAAGCCTGACGCTGGGCGGTGTGCACGGGATTGCCCTGACCAAGCTGGATGTTCTTGACGGTTTGGACGAGATCAAGGTTTGCGTAGGCTATAAGCATAAAGGTGAAGAGATCGGCTATCTGCCCTACGGGATGGAGGATCAGTCTGCGATCGAGCCGATTTATGAGAGCTTTGAGGGCTGGAAAGACAGCACATATGGCGCGCGAAGCTGGGCCGATTTGCCGGCAACGGCGGTTAAATATATTCGCCGTATCGAAGAATTGATCGGTGTGCCGGTGGCGCTGCTGTCCACCAGCCCAGAACGCGATGATACAATTCTGGTGCGTGATCCCTTTCAGGACTGAAGTATAAAAGTCTCCAAATCTGAACTAATCTAATAATAATACTTGGCTTTTGCCTCTTGCCTGTGCGATTCTGCCCGTGGTGGAAGCGGGTGCTGTGCGCTAGATGATGCGCGCACATGGGGGCGCTTCCTTTGGGTGGTCGCCAAGAAGCGAGTTGATATTGAGCAAGGACGTTGCACCAGTCCCGACCGGCAAAACGGTTTTTGAGAACCGGTATGAGGTCAATCTCAAAAAGCCGTTGCCCGAGTTTTCCACGGCGGGGGGCACGGCCTATGTCGCGGTGGACAGCGAATCGCCCGGCAAACCCTATTATGCGCTGGTGCAGCACCGGACAGTGCCCATTCGCGCCCGCGCTTATACTATTCTGAAAAAACAGAATATCTCCAACATTGTCTCACCGGTTGCACGCGGGTTGATGAACCTCTCCCTTGGGGGCTCGGTCGAGCAGCGCATGGTGACAATCTTCACCCGCCCGACAGGCGGTGTTCTGATGAGCCCCGAAGGTCAGGTGATGGAGGGGTTAAGCCCCACGCGCCTTCGTCAAACGGTGGTAATCAGTGTTGTTAAGGCGTTGGCAACGCTGCATTCGCACGGTGTTTTGCACCGCAATGTCATGCCGACGCGCATGTATTTTCAATCCGAAGATTCGGATACCGTCATTCTTGGCGAATGCATCTCCACCCCGGTTGGGTACAATATTCCCTTGGCCTGCGAGCCGCTTGAGCTTGCCTTTGCCGAAAAGGCAGCGCGCGGTGGTGGAACCACAGCCAGTGATTTCTTTCAATTTGGGGTGGCGCTTGCCAGTATTTATCTGGGCGGGCCGCGCTGGCAAGGCAAAGAGCGCACGGCTGCGCTGATTGCGCGCGTCAATCAGGGCTCTTACTGGTCGCTGACGGGTGGGCGCGACATTCCCGGCGCGCTGGGGAACCTCGTGCGCGGGCTGATGGCCGATATGCTGGACGAGCGCTGGGAAGCCGAAGACGTGCTGGACTGGTTCGAGGGACTTGCCAAGCCCAAGCGTGCCAGTCTCAAGGCCTTTTCGATGAACCGACCCACCAATTTCAAGGGTGTGGCTTATGTTGACCGCCGTCTGCTGGCGGATGCCTTCAACCAAGACGAGAAGGACGCCGCCGTTTATCTGCGCAAGCAGGACTTCGGCTCTTGGGTGCAGCTGGCGATGCGCGATGAGGTGTTGTCCGAACGGGTTGAAAGTCTTCTCAATGTTCAGCCGGCCAGCAATTATGGCAGCATGTCTTCTTTGGAAGAGGCGCGCATGGTGTCGCGCGTGTGCATGTTCCTCGATCCATCAGGGCCGATACGCTACAAAGGGTTGACCTTGTGGCTGGATGGCCTGCCTGCGTTTCTGGCGGATATTCTGGCGCATGACGAGCGCGACAAGCTGACCTTGCTGGTCGAGCTGATGGACATGAAGCATCTCAAAAACCTTGTCGATATTGCGGGTACGAACAACCCGTCGATGGGTAAGCGCCTTGTTGAACTGCGCGAGTTTATCGCCACACTGCATGACAAACAGCTAGGCAAAGGTGTCGAGCGGGCACTGTATATGCTCAACCCGTCGCTGCCGTGCCTGTCGCCGCGTTTCTCACGCCTGTGGATTTCCAGTGTCAAGCAGATGATGTCGGCGCTGGACCGCTGGGCCGAGGAGGGGGGCGCAAAAAATATCCTGCAAGACCGCCATACCGCCGCCTTTATTGCGACGCATGGCGGGAATTTGGACCGCGAGTTTGCCAAGCTAAGCTCTGTGCTAACCGATCCGACCCGCTTTGCCATCGCCAGTATGGAATTTTTAGGCATGCTGCAGGTCAGCACGGGCGTCGGCGCGCTTGTGTCGCTGGCCAACCGACTGGTGGAAGGGCTGGCCCCTGCGGTGAAAAGCCTGCGCAATAAGAAAAACCGCGAGGCTGTGCAAACCCTTTTGGACAAAGTCAAAAAGGGCGGGGACATTGCGAAATTGACCAGCGAGGTCAATTTGCAAAAATTTCAGGCGCAGGACACGCGCGAATTTAACGCCGCGCGCACCGCCGTTATGCGGATTGACCGCGAGCGCAAGCGCCTCAGCCAAAAGATATTGCCCAAGGATCCGATCGCCATGGCGCGCGGCGCGCGTGGGGCCAGAACATTTGCACTGCTGTGTCTGGTTGGCACAATTGTGATCCTGGTGTTGTAGGAGGGGCGTATGGGCAAGGACAGCACGAAGAAAAAAGCCCCTGTGCGCCGCCGTCACAGTGGCGGCGATGATAGCGCCATTATCATCCTGCTTTTGGTGGTGATTTTGGTGGTTGGCGTTTTGAGCTGGCAGGTGGCGCTGATTGCGTTGATGGGGCTGGTGCCAACCTTTGTGCTGGCGATGACCGGGCGCGGGATTGAACGCGCGGCGCGGCTGCAAACGGTGGCCTTCATGAATCTGGCCGGGCTGATGCCGATCGCAATTCAGGTGTATATGTCACCGGTGACCTTTGGCCGCGTTTTCGAAGACCCAATCACTTGGGCGATCATTTGGGGAAGCGCTGGCATTGGTCAGGTTTTGTTGATTGTGGCACCGATGGTTGCTGCGGTCATTTTGCAGGCGTTGGCACAGGATGAACTGAAAAAGCTCAACACCCAGCGCCAGCAACTCATCGAAGTGTGGGGACCAGAAGTTGCCCAGTTTGAAGACAATACCGGCGCCTCTGCACAGGCGCCCAACCCAGGCCGTCGCTTAGCGTCTTCGGACTCCAGTTGCATATTGCCCAGGCCGCTTTCGCTTGCGGCCAGCCGCATCGCGTTTTGTACCTTTTCAAAGGCACGGACTTCAATCTGCCGGATGCGCTCGCGGCTAACGTCATAGGTCTGGCTCAGTTCTTCCAGCGTCAGCGGGGGCTCGGCCAGCTTGCGGGCGGTAAAAATATGCCGCTCGCGCTCGTTCAGCATGCCCATTGCATCCTCCAGCATCTGGCGGCGCTGGTCCAGCTCTTCACTTTCGGCGGCTAGCGTCTCCTGGTCGGGGTTTTCATCGACCAGCCAGTCCTGCCACTCGCCCTCAGCGTCAGCACGCAGCGGTGCATTCAGCGAGTGATCCTGCGCTGACATGCGGCCTTCCATCGACATCACATCGTCTTCGCTGACGTTCAGGCGTTCGGCAATTTCGCCGATCTGTTCGGGTTTCAGCGACCCATCATCAGCACCCATGATCTGGTTTTTCATTTTGCGCAGGTTGAAAAACAGCTTTTTCTGCGCAGCGGTTGTGCCGATTTTCACCAGCGACCAACTGCGCAGGATATATTCCTGAATGGCTGCGCGGATCCACCACATGGCGTAGGTTGCAAGCCGAAACCCTTTGTCGGGGTCGAAGCGCTTAACCGCCTGCATCATGCCAACATTGCCCTCAGAAATCAGATCAGCGACCGGCAGGCCGTATCCCCGGTATCCCATGGCGATTTTGGCAACCAGCCGCAGATGGCTGGTCACCAACTTATGCGCAGCCTTGCGGT
>JASBSO010000001.1 GCA_030148905.1 Kordiimonadaceae bacterium
CCGTCGACGGTGAAAAAATGTCCAAATCGCTTGGCAATTTTCACACCGTCCATGACCTGCTGACGGATCATCCGGGCGAAGCGCTGCGCTTGTCGCTGATGGTGGCGCATTACCGCCAGCCGCTTGATTTTTCGGTCGACCGTATCCGCGAGCAGAAAAAACGGCTCGATCGGTGGTACAGCATGACCGACGGCGTGGATGCCGCCGCCGTGGTGCCCGACGGGGTGATCGCCGCTTTATCGGATGACCTCAATACCCCCAAGGCGATTGCCGAACTGGACCGCCTCGCCTCCGAGGGGGATGCGGCAAATTTGAAGGCAGGGGCCAGATTCATGGGCTTTTTGGGCCAGTCCCTTGCCGATTGGCGCGGGCCCAGCCTGCCGGACGGGGTCAGCGAGGCCGATATTGAGGCGGCCATCGCCGCCCGCAATGCCGCCCGCGCCGCCAAGGATTTCGGCGAAAGCGACCGGATTCGCAACCATATGCTGTCGCTGGGTATTGCGCTTGAAGACGGCCCTGATGGGACAACTTGGCGCCGTGCCTGATCTGACCGCCCTTCCAACCCCGGCCTTTGTATTGGTCGAACCGCAGCTCGGTGAAAATATCGGCAAAACCGCGCGGGCGATGCTCAATTTTGCCCAAACCGACCTGCGCCTGGTGGCACCGCGCGATGGCTGGCCCAATCCGGACGCCGGGCCTGCAGCATCGGGCGCGGATACAGTTCTGGACGCGGCACAGGTGTTTTCTACGACCGATGCAGCCATTGAGGACTGCGCGCTGTGCTTTGCCACCACGGTTCGCCCGCGCGACATGATCAAGGACGTTGTCACGCCAAAGGAAGCGGCACGCTTGATTCTTGATGCGGAAGGACGCGGCGAAAAGACGGCGATTCTGTTTGGGCGCGAACGCTCAGGCCTGGAAAATGAGGATATTGCTCGCGCCGACAAAATCCTGACCGTTCCGGTGAACCCCGCCTTTGGCAGTTTGAACCTGGCGCAGGCGGTGATTCTGGTGGCGTATGAACTGCATGAAACAAGTGGTGCCAACCGGCTGGATACTGCGATGCCCCCGCGCGCCAGCAAGGCCGAGCTTACCGGCTTTTATGACCATTTGCTTGCCTCGCTGGTGGCACGCGGCTTTTTCCGCAGCCCCGACCGGCGCGAGGTGCAGGCGCGGATGCTTCGAAACCTGATTCAGGACCAAAATCTGACCAGCCAGCATGTGCAAACCTGGCGCGGTATATTAAAGTCGCTGATGCGCGACCGTCAGACATAACGGCGCTGAGAAACTGCCTTGGAATTGTCGTCATTCTTGGCTAGGGAAATCCTATGAGTCTGATTTTGGCCTTTTTGATGCAAATTTATGCGCCCGATGCCACCGGCACGGCTGTGGCTGTTCCCATGGGCGAGGTGTTTTACCGCGAGGCCACAGACACCTTTTACCAGATTTTTGAATTTCAGGGCTCGCCGCCGCACAGCTGGGCGCATGCGCAATTCACGGTAAAAGGCTACCGGCATCAGGGCCGCGAGGGCTATCTCGCCAAAATTCCCGACGCCACCACCCATTATTATCTGGTCGGCAATATCCTGCATTTGCGTCAGTTGCCGGCCTGGATCGGCTTGGGCGTTGAATGCGAAAATGGTGTCGCCGTACCGACATGGGATGACGACACACCGCTGTCTGAGCAAAGCTTTCGCGCGTGGGCACCCAATACCGGAACGGCGGCGCGCAATTTTTGCCGCGGCCGCACAACCAGCGAACTTGCCCCCGTTTATTATGCGCCGTCTGATCTTGGCTCGCGCTGGACAATGGGCGCGCCGAACACCAACATAAAATTTCTGCTGGTTGAATTTCCGCCCCTGCCGGACCAGCCGGCAGACGATTAATCGGCCAGCAATTTGGCGGCCTGGGGTGCGAAATAGGTCAAAATACCATCAGCACCGGCGCGCTTGAAACCGATCAGGCTTTCCAAAATCGCGCTATCCAGTGCTAGCCAGTCTCGCTCGACTGCGGCCATGATCATCGCGTATTCGCCTGACACCTGATACACATATGTCGGGATGTTGAAACGGTCGCGCACGGCCCGCACAACGTCCAGATAGGGCATGCCGGGTTTGATCATCACGCTGTCTGCGCCTTCGGCGATGTCCATCTCAACCTCGGTCAGGGCCTCGCGGATGTTGGCCGGGTCCATTTGATAGGTGCGCTTGTCGCCCTTGAGAACTCCGCCAGAGCCCACCGCATCGCGAAACGGGCCGTAAAAGGCCGAGGCGTATTTGGCGCTGTAGGCCATGATTTGCACATGCTCAAAGCCTGCCTTGTCCAAGGCATCGCGAATACCGGCGACGCGCCCGTCCATCATATCCGAAGGCGCAATGATATCAGCGCCGGCTTCGGCCTGAACAACGGCCTGCTGCATGAGGATGCCCACAGTGGGATCGTTCAAAATTGTCCCGTCTTCCACCAGGCCGTCCTGCCCGTGGCTGGTATAGGGGTCCAGCGCCACATCCGCCAACAGTCCGATATCGGGCACGGCATCTTTAATGGCGCGCATAGCCTGGTTGATCAGATTGTCGGGGTTTAGCGCCTCGTCGCCAAAATCAGAGCGCTTGTCAGCGGGCGTATTGGGAAAAAGCGCAAGGCAGGGAATACCAAGCGCCTTGGCTTCACGGGCCGCAGCAACAGCGCGGTCAATGCTGAGGCGCGCAACGCCTGGCATGGACGCAACCGGTTCTGAGCGATCTTGCCCTTCGGTCAGAAAAATCGGCCAGATCAGATCCTTGGGTGTGATCGTGGTTTCGGCCATCATGTCGCGTGACCAGGCGTGCTGGCGGGGTCGGCGCATCCGGCGAGCGGGGAATGTTGCGGTCATTATCTCTTTCCTGATCAGGGTTTATCGCAGTTTATGCGATCCGGCCCGAATGCGGAAGCGCTGAGGTCAATCGATAAAATTTTTATAAAAAAAAGCTTTCATGGGGCATTCGTTCCAAAAAATGCTATAATTTTTGCGTAAATTAACAAGCGTAGCATGCTTTGTGATGGGAAAATGCGATGCAAACATATGATTTTAATGAACCTAAGGTTCTATTTCTCGACATTTTATCACTTGTAGAGCGTCTTCACCGGCGTCTTTTGGATGTGATCAAAAATTATCTGGAAAAAATCGACAAAGAAGACCTCAACCCGGTTCAGGCGTTGTTGATTTATAACATCGGCAGCAATGAAATGACGGCAGGCGAATTGAAATCGCGCGGCTATTATCAGGGCTCGAACGTGTCCTATAATCTGAAGAAGCTTGTGGATATGGGGTATATGTTTCACGAGCGGTCAGACTATGACCGTCGCGCGGTGCGCATATCCTTGACCGAAAAGGGCTATTCGGTGCGCGACGATATCGATACGCTTTACAAGGCGCAGCTGGACGAATTGATGGCGGATGAGTTGATTTCGCATGACGAGCTGAAAAACCTTCGCCGCGGGCTGAGAAATCTGGAACGCTTCTGGTCAGACAAATTGCACTTTGGTATCTAAGTCCGGCTGGGGTGTCGGCTCCAGACCATGTGCGAGAGAAAGCCAGTGGCAAGCCACGAGTCGGATGACGATATCATTATAGAAATGCGCGCTTTTGGCCGGTCCGTAAAGGTGACGGCCATTTGCTGCAAAACGGGTGACGAAGTCTCGATTGTTGGTGATGTGCAAACGCCGCAAGCGCAGCTAAAGCAGTTGGCTGCGCGCAAATTGCGCTTTGTCCAGGAGCGCAATCGAAACTGAGCACCTATGCACGGTTATTGCAGGGCCGTTATTTGCCGCGCGATTTGCCCAATCCGATTTTCTTGGCGAACGCAGACCGTTTTTTCGCGTAATTCGGTGCGACCATAGGATAGTCAGCGGGCAATCCCCATTTGCGGCGGTATTCTTCCGGAGATAGGTTGTAATGCGTCCGTAGGTAGCGTTTTAACATTTTCAATTTTTTACCGTCCTCCAGGCAGATGATATACTCATCCGTGATGGACTTCTTCACCGAAACCGCCGGCTTTTGTGGGTCAGAGGTGCCGTTATTGTCGCTGCGTAAATCCATCAGCGTTGCGTGAACAGACACAACAACCCCCGGCAATTCATCGACCGCAACTTCATTATTTCCAACATAAGCCGCCACCACATCAGCGGTGAGACCCAGCAACATACTCGTCTGATCGTCGGCCAAGTTTTCGTCCTTCATTTCTCAACCCCGGAGTCCGTTCTTCGCGAATACGAGAGATGCGAACGCGTCGCATCAGCACATATACTTTCCGATAACGGCAACATAGTACTAAACTTGTTGTCGAATAAAGTTTATTTTCAGTAAACATTTGGGTCTTGAATAGGCGAGACCTTTAAATCCCGACATTTTATAAGCTTAAAATTGTATGGTTAAAAAATCGTGCATTGGCACCGCGTACAGGGAAAATCCGGTTTTGACCCTTTGCCAATTGTCAAAAGGCTCTTATGCTGCAGCGCGTGTTGGAAGGGAGTTGTCGTGCCTCAAGTGTCTGTCTATTTCGCCAGCGATCATGCAGGGTTTGACCTGCGCAAAAGCCTGATGGCGCATCTTGAAAATCGAGCAAAGACACGGGTTGTTGACCTGGGGTGTGACAGCGTTGATTCGGTCGATTATCCCGATTACGGGGAGAAGCTTGCCCGCGCGCTCAAGGATGAGCCCGGGGCATATGGCGTGCTGGTGTGCGGCAGCGGGATTGGGATTTCGATTGCCGCCAACCGTTTTGACCATATTCGCGCAGCCCTCGCGCATGATGTGACATCAGCCCGCTTGTCGCGTGCGCACAATGATGCCAATGTGCTGGCCTTGGGTGCGCGCCTGATTGGTCCTCAAGTGGCCGAAGACTGCCTGGACGCGTTTCTCAACACGGAATTTGAAGGGGGGCGGCATCAACGCCGGGTCGACAAATTGTCGGCGTCTTAATCACTCTCTCCGCGCTTAAACATGAATAGGGCTGACTATGTCTGCAGATTTTTTTGCAAAGGCACTTCGCGAGACTGACCCGGCACTTGCCGCTGCGATTGACGATGAATATGACCGCCAAAGTCGGCAAATCGAGCTGATTGCATCTGAAAATATTGTGTCGAAAGCGGTGCTACAGGCGCAAGGTTCTGTTCTTACCAACAAATATGCCGAAGGATACCCAGGTAAACGCTATTATGGAGG
>JASBSO010000179.1 GCA_030148905.1 Kordiimonadaceae bacterium
CGCCCTGCGTAAACAGACATATGACCTCATCATATACGGAGCCCGACATGACCCAAGTCTCCCCGCCCCCCGGCCGCATTGCCCGCGCATATGGTGCCGCCTTTCTCGCCTTTCTGGCCATCGATGCGGTTTGGCTTACCCAGGTCGGGCCCGATTTTTACGCCGCGCATATCGCCAGCCATATGGCGGAGGCGGTCAATTACACGGCGGCGGCGCTGTTTTATCTGATCTATATTGCCGGCATTGTCGGCTTTGCGGTGCTGCCGTCCGTCACCCTGCGTGGTGCGCTTGTCCGCGGGGCGTGTCTCGGCTTTGTCGCCTACGGCACCTATGACATGACGGCACTGGCCGCATTCAACAACTGGCCGGTGATTGTCACCGTGGTCGATATGGCCTGGGGCACGGTGCTCACCGGGCTGGTGGCAGCAGCAAGCTGGTGGGTGGCGCGACCGCGAGAGTTTGCCTAAAGTCCATAAACCAATGAACGCAATATGGATTGGTTGATGGAACGAGACCTTATTGAATGGATACGGCTGACATCAGAAATCGCGGCTTATGGCACCGGCATTCTGGTTCTTATTTTTACCGCCAGGACATTTTACAACGACCTGACGCTCAAACAATTTGAGTCGCTCGTTCGCGTAGAGGAAAAATACTCGGCGCTGTTGAAAGAGGCATATCATATCCAGCAACTGAACCAGACATGGTCCTATGAGGCGCACTATCCACGCCTGAAACAACTGATAGAGCGCAATACACCCACACCGTCACGCTGGCCTTTTTGGTCAAGCCTTGAGAATTTCTCAGATGACCCCCAAGGCGATTTGGCGTGTTACCGCATGACCCGCGAAATGCTGGATATTTTAGAGCAGGCTTTCATTCTCCAGGACAAAGGCTGGAGTGTTCCGTCTCAGGTGAAGCAGAAATGGCGATCCCAGATGGAGGATATCGTCGCATCCAACCCTTATCTGGAATTTGTCCTCAATGACCTTGACGGTTGGTACACGGCGTCTTTTGCAGCCGAGATCAAAACGCTGTTGTCCGAGGCGCGTGCAAAGTCTTCAGCCGCGCTTGAACCACAGCCCGACACCGCGGGGGCAAACCCACCGGCCAAAAAGTCGCAAAAAGCAGCCTAGCCGTGCGCGGCTTTGCCGTGGAGTTTGATGCCCGCCATCAGCGGTTCCTTGAGGCGGCCCGTCACCGCCAGCCACAGCATCCGGTAGTCGCCCATAAACGACCAGAAGGGATAGTCAAAGGTGGCGGGCTTGTTGCGCTCGAATTTAAAATGCCCAACCCAGGCAAAGCCGTAGCCGATGAGCGGATAGAGGATCAGCATCGCCCACTGACCGGTGAGGACCGCATAAAGCGCCACCGACGTCGCCAGAACGGTGCCGACATAATGCAAACGCCGACAGGTCAGGTTGGCGTGTTCTGCCAGATAATAGGGGAAAAACTCGGTAAAGCTTTCAAACTTTGGCGCGGCCATAACATCCTCCCTGTCAGATGGCGGCAGAATACGACCTCGACCTCAGAGAAACAAGACCTCGGCGCGGACGCCTAGTCGGCAAAATTGGGCGGCAGGTTGCCCTCATAGCGGGTGAGGACCTGTTTTTGGCACACCACCAGAAAGCAGCCTTCGGCCTGGACCTTACCGCCAGCCACCGGTTTGATGCGCGAGGCGTAGGTGTTGCCGTCCTCAACATTGTAAATCTTGCCGTCGACAAAGCGGCCATCTTTGATGCGCAGACCCCACAGCACCTTCAGCCCGACAAGCGGGGTGTCGCGCTTGGTTTTGTCCTTGTTTTTGCGGTCGGTGATCACCGCCGGGTTCTCGGGGTTCACCCAGCGCAAGTGACCACAGTACGTCTCGCCCTCGCACGCCGCAATTTCCACCACTGCGCGCTGGTTTTCGGTCATCCAGTGCCCTTCGATCCCCGCACCAAGCAAACCCGCTTTTGCAGGATCGGTTTTCACTGGGGTCGCAACACTACCCAAAAGGAGGATCAGCGGCAGAACAAAACTATACATCAGACGGTCTCGCTATGTGGTATATGATCAAAGAAACGAACGATACCGGCACGCGTGCGGCAATTTCATGACCCGATGGACATGCTCACGGTATTGTTAAGATTTTGGCGCACAACAAAGTTGACGTTTACGTAAACGTTACATATAACACCAACACTCAACCATCACATATGCTGCCGCCAATGACCCGATCCAATGACACAGCGCCCCGCACCTATAGCATTCGCGACCTGACGCGCGAATATGCCATCACGGCGCGCACGCTTCGCCATTATGAGGATGAAGGCCTGATCAGCCCGGTGCGCGACGGCCAAACCCGCATTTACAGCGCCGCTGACCGCGTGCGCCTGGCCTGGATTTTACGCGGCCGCCGGGTTGGGTTTTCGCTGGCCGAGATTGGCGAAATGCTAGCGCTGTATGAAACGTCGAACGGCCGCGAACGCCAGCGCAAGGTTGCATTGTCCAAGTGTCAGCGCCGTATCAAAGACCTGGAAGCCCAGCGCCGCGATATCGACGCCACCATTGATGAGCTGAGCCAGTTTTGCGACTCGCTTGAGCGGGTCACCTTCGACGAAACATCGGGCCGGTGGATCGATTCTGCAACCGGCCTTGACCCTGAACCCATCACCCCATTTTTGATAGAAGACGGAACGCCGTCAACGCTGCCGCGTTGAGCGTTTATAGCCATAGAGGATCTGATCCATGCCGACTTACCGCGCCCCTGTAAAAGACTTCCGCTTCATCCTGAACAAGGTTCTCAATATCGGGAACTATTCCAACCTGCCGGGCTATGCCGATGCCACGCCCGACCTGGTGGACGCCATTTTGGAAGAAGGCGCCAAATTTTGCGAGCAGGAACTGCAGCCCCTCAATGCGATTGGCGACACGGTTGGCTGCACCCGCGCCGAAGACGGCAGCGTCACCACCCCGCCCGGCTTCAAGGAGGCCTACGCCAAATATATCGAGGCCGGCTGGACCAGCCTGACCCACGACCCAAACTATGGCGGCCAGGGCCTGCCGCATGTGCTGGGCTTCTGCATGGAAGAAATGCGCATGTCGGCCAATATGGCCTTTGCCATGTATCCGGGTCTGAGCGAAGGTGCGATGGCCGCCATCACGCTCGATGGCACTGACGAACAAAAATCGACCTATTTGCCGAAAATGATCGCGGGCGAATGGACCGGCACCATGAACCTGACCGAGCCGCACTGCGGCACCGATCTGGGCCTGATGCGCACCAAGGCCGTCCCGAGCGCCGATGGCAGCTTTGACATCACCGGCACCAAGATTTTCATCTCGGCGGGCGAGCACGACATGGCCGAAAACATCATCCATCTGGTGCTGGCCAAGCTGCCCGATGCGCCCGAGGGCGTGAAAGGCATTTCGCTGTTTATCGTGCCGAAATTCCTCGTCAACGACGACGGCACGCTCGGCGACCGCAACGCGGTGGTCTGCGGGTCGATTGAAGAAAAAATGGGCATTCACGGCAATTCAACCTGCGTGATGAACTATGACGGGGCCAAGGGCTATATGATCGGCGAGCCGAATAAGGGCCTGAAGTCGATGTTTATTATGATGAATGCCGCACGCCTTGGTGTGGGTGTTCAGGGCCTCGCGCAGTCCGAGGTCAGTTACCAAAATGCGGCCGACTATGCCCGCGACCGTATTCAGGGCCGCGCGCTGACCGGGGCCAAAGCGCCCGAAAAGGCCGCCGATCCGATTATCGTGCACCCCGATGTGCGGCGCATGCTGCTCAACTCCAAATCCTTTAACGAGGGCGCGCGAGCGGCGGCGCTGTGGGTGGCCCAGCTTGTTGATCTCGAACACAAGGCCGAAACCGAAGACGAACGCCAATGGGCCAGCGATATTCTTGGCCTGCTGACTCCGGTGGTCAAAGGCGTGTTTACCGATCTGGGCTACGCCAACGCCACCAACGCGCAGCAATGCCTGGGCGGGCACGGCTATATCCAGGAATGGGGCATGGAGCAGTTTGTCCGCGATGCCCGGATCGCGATGATTTACGAAGGCGCGAACGGTATTCAGGCGCTCGATCTTGTTGGCCGCAAGTTGCCCGCCAATGCCGGGCGCGCCATTCAGGCCTTTTTCGCGCATGTGAAAGAAGAAATTGCCGCCACCGCGGACGACGAGAGGCTGACCCCGTTCAAGGAGGGGGTGAAGTCTGCGTCCAAAGACCTGCAGGCCGCCACCATGTGGCTGATGCAGAACGCCATGGCCAATCCTGACAATGCCGGTGCCGGATCAACCGCCTATATGCACCTGTTTGGGCATGTTCTGGTGGGCCTGATGTGGCTGAAAATGGCGCGCGCATCGGTGGCCGAACTCGACGGCGGCACCAGCGACACCGACTATTTCGAGACCAAATTGACCACCGGGCGCTATTATATCAATCGCCGGATCATCGAAACCAAAAGCCTGTTGGCCGAGGTTGAAGCGGGCGCAGATGATGTGATGGCGCTCGACGCCGCCAATTTCTAGGCGTAAGCGCTGAAACGTCTCAAAGGCGTTCCTTCGGGGACGCCTTTTTTGGTTTAAGGCAACATCACAGGGCGTGCCTGCCCCAACTCGCCGTGCGCCGCTTTAAAGTCTTTGATCGCTGTGCTGATCACCGCGTCCAGATTTTGATGTTCCCTGCGCAAAAACACATAAAGCGGTTGGCGCATGACCTCGGTGTTGTGCAAATCGACCAAAGCCTGAACCTGCTCATAAGCGTGATAAGACACCAAAATCGCGCCCACACGGCCCCGGTCCAAAAGGCGGTACAGTTCGTCAACGTTGGTTGTCCGGTAGACGGCGTCTCGGCCTGCAACCATCTCCTCCATCCATACGGCGTCCCGCAATATCCCAATGGCTTTGTCGCCCAGTGCCGCAACCGAGGTGACCAAAGGGTCGCGCGACACAATATAGCCCGTGACCACTGATACCGGCTCGCTGACCTGAAAAATATAATCATCCAGCATTTCGCCGTACCGCCCAATGCGGGCGATTTCGCCGTCGATGGCGCCCGCCTTCAGGCTCATCTGCGAACGGGAGCGGGTCAAAGCCGGATTCCATGTGCAGATGCCATGCTGATTCAGCGCATATTCCAGATCGCGGGCAATCCGCTCGGCAAAAACACTGTCACCCGAATAGGACAGGTGCAAACATTGGCGCGAGCCCATATGCGCTTCGGGCAATCCTGCCCCCGCAACCGCCAGAATACAGCCCATCACAATACCAATGCGTAACATCCCATGCCCCTGCTGTTGCAGGCTGACGATCAGTGCGGTTCCCCATTCCCCGCAACCCAGCCTGCACATAGTCATCTCTCTATATTCAGCACAGCTTCATAAAGGAAAGGTAAAACATCAGCAAAAAGGTCGACCTATGTTCCATGTGCTGAAATTTGTTTTGCTGTTTACCCTTCTGTCGGTGCCTGCATTTGGCGAAACGCCCAGAATATTGGGCGTCTACAGCGCGCTGACCATCAATCCAACCGAAAAATCTGGCAATAATGTCGCAGGTGCCCTGTGGCTGCGGCTGAAAAACGACCAGCGCATGCCGCTGACCACCGTTCGCATCGTGGCCGCATCCGCCCTTGACCTCAGCAATATCCGCCTGGGTGACAACACGGCGCTTCAGGCAACACGCACAAAACTACCGGACGATGTCAACCGGTGGGAGGTGCGGCTCGCATCGCCGCTTGGTCAATATCAAAGCCTTGAATTTGCGCTCGATTTTGCCGGTCGCTGGCCGATCGGCTCGGGGATTTTGATCACCCAAAGCAATGCCCTGCTGCCCCTGCCCGAGGTGGTGACAACCGGTCTGCAAATGCGGGGGTTTGCGCAAACCTTTACGGTCACGCTTCCCGGCAATTGGACACCCGACCTGTCGGACGGCTATGAAATCTCTGCCCGCAAGATCGTCGATGCCGGGACCGAATATACCATCCGCCACCGCAGCCAAAGCACGGGGGTGGATCTGCGCCTGGCGCGCACGGGGGCTGGCGGCGCATCCGCTTCGCGCTAGGCAAAGCGCGCAGGCGCGGCTAGCATGGCAGCCCGTTTCTCTGATCGACGAGGGAGCCACCCGATGCTTGAAGGCTATGCCACGCTCAGCGCCGAACTGGACGGACACGTCCTGACTGTCACGCTCAACCGCCCCGAGGCGTTGAATGCGATGAACGATGCCATGTTCACCGACATTGGCGCGGCGTTTAAAGAGATCGCGGACATCCCCGACATTCGTGCGGTGATCCTTGCCGGTGCGGGGCGGCATTTCACGGCGGGGCTGGACCTCAAGGAAGCCGGCGCAACCATTGCCGACCCTGGCGGCGACCCGGCCCGCGTGCGCGAGCAGCTATACCGCCATGTGCGCCGCTGGCAGGACTGTTTCACCGCGATCGAACGCGCCCCGCAGCCGGTGATCGCCGCCATTCACGGCGGCTGTATCGGCGGCGGGGTCGATCTGGTCAGCGCCTGCGACCTGCGCGTCGCCGCCGAGGACAGCTTTTTCACCGTGCAGGAAATCGAAGTCGGCATTGTCGCCGATATCGGCACCTTGCAGCGCCTGCCGCACCTGATCCCGCACGGCATTGTGCGCGAACTGGCCTATACCGGGCGCCGATATCTGGCGCAGGAGGCGGCGAGCCACGGCTTCGTCAATGCGCTGGGCAAGGACCGAGACGAGGTTTTGGTCAAAGCACGCGACTATGCCCACACCATCGCCGCCAAAACGCCGCTCGCCATCGCCGGGATCAAAAAGGTGATCACCCACGCGCGCGACCACAGCGTCGCCGACGGGCTGGACTATGTCGCCACCTGGAATGCGGGCATGCTGATGGGCGAGGACCTGGCCAAGGCCATGACCGCCACGCTGACCAAGACACCTGCCGAATTCGCCAACCGCCTGGGGAAAAAATAAACGCGTTATGGCCCAGCCCCTTGTCAAAATATGCGGCCTGACCCGCGCCGAGGACGCCCGGTGCGCCGCCGACAACGGCGCCGATTTTCTGGGCTTTATTCATTTCGGCCCCAGCCCGCGACATATCGACCTTGACCAGGCCAAAAGTCTCGGGCCAAGCCTCCCATCAGGCCCGGCGCGGGTGGGCGTTCTGGTCGATGCCGACCTTGAGGCGGTGCGCCGCTTTGCGGGCGACCTTCAACTCGATTACCTACAGCTGCACGGCCCGCATTCTGCCGCCGAGCTGGCGGCGATCAAGGACGCGGTCGGGTTGAACATCATCAAGGCGTGCGGTGTGAGCACCGCCGCTGATGTGGAGGCCGCCACCGCATTTGTCGGCGCAGCCGATCGCATCTTGTTTGATGCCAAGCCCCCTGCGGGCAGCACCCGCCCTGGCGGCAATGCCGTGTCGTTTCCGTGGGGCCTGATGCAGGGCTATACCGGCCCGCCGACATGGCTGCTGGCGGGCGGCCTGACCCCCGACACGGTCGCCCGTGCCATCGCCGAAAGCGGCGCGCCCGGCGTTGATGTCGCCTCAGGCGTCGAGACCCAGCCGGGCATCAAGTCGCATGCGCGGATAAAGGCCTTTATCCGCGCGGCAAAAGCGGCTAGCTAACGGTCAAAATCAAATCTGGACGGAAAAGATGGCGCTGAACACCTACACCGCCGGCCCCGACGAGCGCGGCCATTTTGGCCCTTATGGCGGCCGCTATGTGTCTGAAACCTTGATGCCTCTGATTTTGGAGGTGGAAGCGGAATACCGAAAGGCGGTCAAAGACCCAGCCTTTCTGGCAGAAATGGACGAATTGCTGCGCCAATATGTGGGGCGGCCGTCGCCCTTGTATTTTGCCGAACGCCTGACCGAGCATTTGGGCGGCGCCAAAATTTACCTCAAGCGCGAAGACCTCAACCACACCGGCGCGCATAAAATCAACCACGCCATCGGTCAAATCCTGCTGGCGCGGCGGATGGGCAAAACCCGCATCATCGCCGAAACCGGTGCAGGCCAGCACGGCGTGGCCACCGCAACCGTGTGCGCGCGTTTCGGCATGGAATGCGAGGTGTTCATGGGCGCGGTCGATATCGAACGGCAAAAACCCAATGTTTTTCGCATGAACCTGATGGGCGCCAAGGTTCACCCCGTGACCTCGGGTTCGTCGACGCTGAAAGACGCGATGAACGAAGCCCTGCGCGACTGGGTGACGAACGTACACAACACCTTTTATCTGATCGGCACCGTGGCTGGCCCGCATCCCTATCCGATGATGGTGCGCGATTTTCAGTCGGTCATCGGCCGCGAGGCCCGCGAACAATGCCTGGCGCAAGAGGGCCGCTTGCCCGACACGTTGGTGGCCTGCGTCGGCGGCGGGTCAAACGCCATCGGCCTGTTTCACCCCTTCCTTGACGACCCGGATGTTGAAGCGGTCGCGGTCGAGGCGTCCGGCTTCGGTCTGGATACCGACAAAACCGCCGCCAGCATCGCCGGCGGATCGCCCGGCGTGCTGCACGGCAACCGCACCTATTTGCTGCAAACCGGCGAGGGACAGATCGAAGAGGCGCATTCCATTTCGGCGGGGCTCGATTATCCCGGTATCGGACCCGAACATGTGTGGCTACACGAACAGGGGCGCGTAACCTATGCCAGCGCCACCGACGACGAAGCGGTTGCAGCCTTCAAGCTGTTGTCCGAGGTTGAGGGGATCATCCCGGCGCTGGAAACCGCGCACGCGCTGGCGCATGTGCAAACCCTCGCCCCCACCCTGCCGAAGGACCACATCATCGTGGTTAACCTGTCGGGTCGCGGCGACAAGGATATTTTCACTGTCGCCGATGCCCTGGGCGCAGATCTTTAGGTGAAGAGACCATGAGCCGACTGACCGACCGTTTTATCACGCTCAAAGCCGAAGGGCGCGCCGCGTTTATCCCGTTCATTACTGGCGGCGATCCCGACTATGCCACGTCACTGGACATCCTGAAGGGCCTGCCCGACGCTGGAGCCGACATCATCGAGCTTGGCATGCCGTTCAGCGATCCGTCGGCCGACGGCCCGGCGATTGACCAGGCGTCGCAGCGCGCCATCAAAGCGGGCGGCGGGCTGACCAAAACCCTGGACATGGTCACCGAATTTCGCGCGGGCGACAGCACCACACCCATTGTGCTGATGGGCTATTTCAACCCGTTGCTGCGCTACGGCATTGATGCCTTTTGTGCGGCGGCGGCAAAGGCCGGCGTTGACGGCCTGATCATCGTCGACCTGCCGCCCGAAGAAGACGCCGAATTGAAAGGCCCGCTGGAAAAAGCAGGCCTGCATCTCATCCGCCTGGCCACGCCGACATCGAACGGCGAACGCCTGGCACGGATTGCAAAGGGCGCCAGCGGGTTTCTCTATTATGTGGCGGTCGCGGGGATAACCGGGCAAAAATCGGCCGAGGCCAGCGACATCGGCGCCGCGGTTGCGCGCATTCGCGCCGTCACCGATATTCCGGTTGCCGTCGGCTTTGGTATCAAAACGCCCGAGGCCGCCGCTGGGGTCGCCCGTGTCGCCGATGCGGCGGTTGTTGGCTCGGCTATTGTCGGCGAGATTGCCGCAAGGCTGGACGAAAACGGCACGCCTCGGCTAAACTTGGCCCAAGAGGTGTTGGATTTTGTTGCATCGCTGGCCAAGGGCGTTAAGGGTGCACGCGCCTAAACCACCGGGCTTGCGACAGGAAAAGGGACTGCGATGAGTTGGTTGACGAACTACGTTAAGAAGCCTTTGCAGGCGGTGTTGAACCCGCGCGAAACCCCGGACAATCTCTGGCACAAATGCTCCAATTGCGGGCAGATGATCTTCCAGAAGGAATATGAAGCCGCGCATTATGTGTGCGGGCACTGCGAGCATCATGGCCGCATGCCGGCCGATGCCCGGCTGGCGATGATGTTTGACCGCGGCAATTACGAACTGGTCGACATGCCGGACGTTCTGGTTGACCCGATCAAATTTCGCGACACCAAGCGCTATACTGAGCGCCTGCGCGCCGCCCGCGCTGCCACCGGCGATCAGGATGCGATCAAGGCGGCTGAGGGCAAAATCGGCGGGCAAAGCGCCGTGGTTGCGGTGCAGAATTTCTTCTTCATGGGCGGCTCGATGGGCATGGCCGTGGGGGATGGTATCATTACCGCCATTCGCCGGTCGATCGAACGGCATCTGCCCTTTGTGATGGTCACCGCCTCGGGCGGCGCGCGCATGCAGGAGGGGATCCTCTCGCTGATGCAAATGCCACGCACCACGGCTGTGTTGCAGGAACTGCGCGAAGAACGCCTGCCCTATGTTGTGCTGCTGGCTGACCCGACTTCGGGTGGGGTCTCGGCAAGCTATGCCATGCTGGGGGACGTGCATTTGGCCGAACCGGGGGCGATGATCGCCTTTTCCGGACCGCGGGTGATCGAACAGACCATCGGCGAAAAACTGCCCGAAGGGTTTCAGCGCGCCGAATATCTGTGCGACCACGGCATGGTGGACCGCGTGGTGCACCGTAAAGACCTGAACCGTGAATTGGGTACAATATTGTCGCTGTTGATGGCGGGGCGCTACCGCAGCCGCGCGATCGCCGCAGAATAAGCGCGCCAGACATGCCCGCGCCGTCAAGCGCCGATATGCTGGCGCGGTTCATGGCGCTGCACCCGAAAAAGATCGACCTGTCGCTGGGCCGGATGCACACCCTGATGGCCAAGCTGGGCAATCCCGAGCGCCGGTTGCCGCCTGTGATCCACATCGCCGGCACCAACGGCAAGGGGTCAACCGCCGCCGCCATCCGTGCCATGGCCGAGGCCGCAGGTCTGCGCGTACACGCCTATAGCTCGCCGCATTTGGTCCATTTTCGCGAACGTATCCGCCTCGCCGGTCAACTGATCGACGAGCAGGCGCTTTTGGAGGTGTTGACCCATGTCGACGCCAAAAACGACGGCGACCCCATCACCTTTTTTGAAATCACCACCGCCGCCGCCTTTATGGCCATGGCCGACACGCCCGCCGACCTTGTCATTCTTGAAGTCGGTCTGGGGGGCCGCCTGGACGCGACCAACATTCTGGACGACTGTGCGGCAGCGGTGATCACCCCGATCGGGCTTGATCATCAAGACTTTCTGGGCGACCGGCTGGAAGACATCGCGGGTGAAAAAGCCGGCATCATGCGCAAAAACCGGCCCGCCGTGATCGCGGCGCAGCGCTATGAAGCGCTGTCGGTCCTGCGCAAGCACGCCCGCAACGTCGGGGCGGACTGCCGGCTCGGCGGTATCGACTGGCAGTTAGACTTAGGCGGCGGCGACACATTTCGGCTGTCCGACGCTGACGGTGCACTGGACTTGCCCAAACCCAATCTTGCCGGGTCGCATCAAATCTTCAACGCTGGGCTGGCCGTCGCCGCCGTGCGGGCGCAGCGCGCCGTGCACATACCCGATGCCGCCATACGCGCCGGGCTGGGCTGGATTCGCTGGCCGGGGCGCCTGCAACCCGTTGCCGACACACCCTTGAATGCCCTGCTGCCCAAAGGCGCTGCCCTGTGGCTGGACGGCGGGCATAACGGCGACGCCGGGCAAGTTTTACGCGGGTTTTTGCGCGGCCTCGACGCAGTGGATCAGCCGGTGACCGTCATTGTGGGCATGATGAAAAACAAGGATGCGCGCGCGTTTCTGGAACCGATCAGCACACAGGCCGCGCGCTTGATTGCCGTCCCCATTGCCGGCGAAGCCTCGATGCCGCCCGCCGCGCTTGCGGCCACCGCCAGCGATCTGGGCATGCAGGGCACCGTCGCCAGCGGGATCGAAGCCGCGCTCAAGCAGGTGTCGATCGAATCGCACCCCGAGCGGCCGCCTGCGGTCTTGCTGACCGGCAGTTTGTATCTTGTCGGCCAGGCACTGAGCAAAGCGGGCCTGATCCCCGAATAAAAAAAGGCGCCGCCGGTGTCCCGGCAGCGCCTTGATGTATCCGCTATGGTGGTGCTTAAGCCGCAGCGGCACCAACCGCATTGTCGAGCCACTGGCTCAGCTGCGCCTTGGGCTTGGCACCCATGGTCGTTGCAACCGCTTCACCGCCCTGAAAAACGATCATGGTCGGGATCGACCGCACACCAAACTTGGTCGGCGTTGCAGGGTTATCGTCAATGTCCATCTTGGCGATGATGATATCGTCGCGCTCGTTGGAGATATCTTCCAAAATGGGGCCAATCGCTTTACACGGGCCACACCACTGCGCCCAGAAGTCCAGCAGGACGGGCTTATCGCTTTTCAGCACTACATCTTCAAATTCAGCATCAGTCACTGCAATCGTTGCCATTGGACTTCCTTTCTACGCATCTCGTACATCACTGTGATTACCGGTCTCCGGCATTGCTGACAAGATAAGATGCACACCCGCATCTATCAAGGTGGCAGGCGTGTCTATCTGGGCAATTTTATGTGTATCGTGACAATAGATTTTCTTTATTCAACCAGATAATTTTTGGCAATTCTGTAAATAATACACCAATTTTTTGATCTTTTTCAGGATAGATTTTATTGATCAAATGTGCGTAAGTCGCCATCTGATCAACAATATCTGATGGCATATCATCTGCGCTTTCGGGCACCTGGCGGTGGGTTTTAAAATCAACGACCCACACCCGGTCATCCGTTACCCGCAACCGGTCGACCCGCGCGCTGACCACCCGCCCGTCCACCAGCCCCGACAGCGCGACCTCGGCACGGCTATGCGCATCAAAAAGCGGGGCATAGTCGGCGTGCTCCAACACGCGGCACACGGCGGCCAGAATATCGGCTTGAACCGGCGCTGCGATCTGCAAGCCCGGCTGGGCAAGCCAGGCTGCCATGCGGTCGCGCCGCTGCTGCGGTGGAAGAAACGCCGCCCATTCCAGCAATTGGTGAATGGTGCTGCCCCGATCAGCGGGGCTGAGCGCACCGCGCACCAGCGGGCTGGTGGACGCGGGCGGTGATGCCTCGCGCAGCGGCGCAAGCGGGCGCACGGGACGCGCCTCAACCGGGGCTGGCTCATAAAGCCAGGGCGCATCCTCCAGTTCGGTGCGGACATGCGCGACGCGCGGCGCGCTGTGTACGTCGCCGGTGTGCGCGATTTGGCGGCGGCGCACCTCCAGCCCGTCTATGGTGGCGGTGTCTACGCCGTCCAACCGGTCAAAGGCATCTTCAACCGCGCGGTACCAGCAGTCTTTTGGGGCCGCGCGCGGCCCGCGCCAGCCCAAAATATGCACTTCATCCTCGGCCCGGGTCAGCGCGACATATAACAGCCGCCGATATTCCGCCAGCAGGTCGGCCTTCAGCCGGTCTTTCTCGGTGTCCATCACCCCCTTCAGGCCCGATGTCCACCATAGGGTGGGGTCGCTGGCGTCGACGCTGCGAATCAGTTGCACATCGTCCGCCGCAGACGCCATTGCCACCGTTTCGGTGACGTAAACAATGGGGGCCTGCAGGCCCTTGGCCCCGTGCGCGGTCATGATTCGCACAGCATCCGAAGCGGCATCGGCGTCGCGCTTGATCGTGGCCCCGCCGCCCTGCATATAGCGCAAAAACCCCTGTAGGCCGTCGCTGTGACTGTCCTCATAGGCTTGGGCGGCTTCCAAGAGCGCATCCAACGGCTCGTCAACCTCGCTGCCCAGAGCCCGCCTGAGGCTGGCACGGCACCCAAGCGGCCCCAAAAGATGCGCCAGAAAACTGACCGGGCTGCGATGCTCCGCCCCCGCGATCAGCGCATTGAGGCGCGCCGCAGCCGCCTGATGTGTCGGGCGTTCCGAGGCCGCCAGCCGCGAAAATAGCGACGCCTTGCCGCGCGCATGCGCCAGGGCGAACAGATCGTCTTCGCCTAAGGCCACAAGCGGGCTTTTCAGCACCGCAGCAAGGTTGAGGTCATCGCCCGGCTGCAAGGCCGCGGTGCAGACCGCCAGCATGTCGAGGACCGCGAGTTCGTCCAGCAAGCGCATCTGGTCGCGGCCCGCGACCGGAACGCCTGCCTCTTTCAGTGCGCGGCTCAACTGGTCATAAAATCGGCTACGTCGCCGCACCAGAATGAGGATATCTCCGGGCTCAATCGCTCGACCTTTGGCAGGAAGAATATCCTTGCCCGCCAAACGGTTGGCGATATGCCGCGCCAAAAGCCGGGCCGCGCGGCGCGCGGTGTCGGTGCTGTCTTCGTTGCTGCTGGGCAGCCGCCAGCCCGTCTGTTTTGCCCCTTCATCCGGCACCAACATAGGCCACAGCGTGACCGAGCCACCGGCATCCGTGCGGCTATAGTCATGGCGGATGGGCGCAGGGTCGAGGCTGAGGCCCGTGCGAGCAGCTGCGCCGTCGGCAAAAACCGCGTCCACCAATTCCAGCACAGCCCGGCCCGAGCGAAAACTGCGGTTCAGCGGCACCGTGTCGGTGGCATAGTCGGCGGCTTCGGCGCGGGCAAAGAGGCGCTGGCGGGCGGCCAGAAATTCGCGCGGGTCGGCGCCCTGAAACCCCATGATCGACTGTTTGTCGTCGCCAACCGCGAAAACCGAGCGAATGATGTCGCTGCGCGCGCTTTCACCAGCAAAAAATTCGGCGCACATGGCCTCCACCACACGCCACTGGTCGGCGTTGGTGTCTTGGGCTTCATCGACCAGAATATGGTCGATTTGCGCATCGAGTTTATAGAGCACCCAAGGCGCCATGTCGCTGCGCGAAAACAGGGCGACAACGCGGTCGATCAGGTCCTGAAAATCAAGACTGCCCGCCTGCCGTTTGGCAGCCTCATAAGCACCGACAAGCCGTATGGCAAGATGGGTCAAGGCCGCCGTGGCGTCCACCAGCTCTAGTGACAGCAGCGCCTGCCGAAAGTCTGCAGCCTGGCTTTGCAGCGCGCCGCACAGGTCATCCAAATCGGGGTGCACTTCGCGCGTCGCCTTGGTCAAAATCGATTTGCGCGGGCTGCCGTCCTGAATAAGGAACACGGCAAGATAGTCGTCTTCCACATCTGCCCAGGCCTCTTCGCCGCCGTCCAGTGCCTGCAAGACAGCCATCAGGCTTTGGGCGTGCCCCTGCTCGGTTGGTTTGCCTTCGGCCATAACGGCGGCAAGCCGGGCAAGGCCGCGGCGCTGCTGCCCAAGCCGAGCACAAAACGCATGGCGTACCGCCTCTGCCGTACTGTCCGCAGGCAAACCAGCACGCCGCAACAGCGCTGGCCCAAGACCGTTCAGTCCATAGCGCCGCTCGACCGCCTGAAAGGTGCGGCGTTCGTTGATCAAACGGTGGATCAGCTTGTCAAAACTGGTGTCGCTGATCCGGGCGGCAACGGTTTCGACCGCGCTTTTCAGCGCCGCCTCGCCTGGGTTTTGGCTGGTGGCCAGCACCGCGTCGCGCGCTGTGCGCACCAGCAATTGGGCGTCGGCCTCGTCGATCGGCCGCGCGCCGGGCAGCGTGCCCGCTTCGATCGGGAAGCGCCCCAGAAGCTGGGTGCAATAGCTGTGAAAATTCTGGATCGGCAGCCCGGCAGGCAGCTCCAGCACATCGGCAAAAAGCCGCCGCGCGCGGGCCAAAATATCGGCGTCGGCGCGCATGCCCACACGTCGGTCCAGTTCATCCGTCAGCGCACTGTCTGCCATCAAAACCCATGTCGACAGGGTGTCGAAAATGCGCGACTGCATCTCGCTCGCCGCCGCCTTGGTGAAGGTCAGGCACAAAATCCGCTCGGGCGGGACGCCTTCCAGCATCAGGCGCAGCACGCGCGCGGTCAGAATATGGGTTTTACCGGTTCCCGCCGACGCCCCCACCCATATGCTGCGCGCAGGATTGGTAGCGCGGGCCTGTTCGGGGGTCATGCGCGGACCGGCCATCAGGCGTCCCCCGCAAATGCACCGCCCGCCAGCGCGCCACCCACCGTGCGCGCCAAATGGTCATAATCGCTGTAGGCGGCAAGCTCCGGGTCAGCGTGCGGGGCCGAAAGATAAGCGCTTTCAGGATTTGCAAAATGGCTGACCAGCGCCCTGAGGCCGACCTCGGCGGCCTCGACAAGCGCGTCGATGTCGCTGCGCACAGGTTCGATTTTCCCGGCCTCGCGGCCACCGGATAACCGCCAAAACGACAGATGGGTCACTTTGGCGGCCGGGACACCGTCAAAACCACCGCGCTCGGCGATCACGGCCTCGAGCGGCAATTGCGGGGCAAAGCCCGCTTCGATGCGGGCCTTGGTGGGTACCAAGCCGGTTTTATAATCGATGATGTCCAAACCGCCGTCTGACACGATGCGGTCAATCCGGTCGGCGCGCGCCATCAGGGTAAAATCAAGACCCTCAAGCTCAAGCGCTCCATCGCATTCCAGCCCCACCGTTTCAAAGCGTCCGTCGCGGTCTTTTTGTTCGTTCAAGAACCAGTCCGCCGCTCGCACAAAGCGCGGCCACCAAAAGCTGTGCACAGCGGGAAAATCCAACAGCGGGGCAAACAGCTTTTGCCCCAGCGCCAACAGCCTCCTGCGCGCTGGCGGGCCATATGGCCGGTGCTTGCCCGCTTGTGTGTCTTTTAAAAATGCCTCCAAGGCATCATGGATCACCGTACCGCGAATGGCGGCTGACGGGTCGGCGTCAACGGGGTCAAGCGGCGTCAGCTTTAAAATCCGCTTGGCATAATGGCTGTACGGATCGCGCATCAGCATTTCAATATCGGTGACAAACAGCGCCTTCGGCCGGGCATGCAGCGGCGGGGTCGGCCTCGGTGCAGGCAGGGGCGTCAGCGGGCCTGTGTCTTCAAACCGGTCGATCAGCGCAGCAAGCCGCCTTGCGCGCGGAATGGGCCCCGCGCGCAAGGCCTCGATACGGTAAAGCCAGCGGCTGGCAATGGCGGGGCTGCCATC
>JASBSO010000019.1 GCA_030148905.1 Kordiimonadaceae bacterium
CCGGGTGGGTGTGCCGGTTGTCACCAAAGACACCGGCACCGATGCCGCAGCACTTGCCTATGAGGCCGTGGAGCGTGCCATTGCCGAGGGTGTCGACGTGTTGATGATCGACACTGCAGGCCGCCTGCAAAACCGCGAGGAATTGATGGCCGAGCTGGCCAAGGTTGCCCGTGTCATCGGCAAAAAGCTGGACGGCGCCCCGCACGACACGGTGCTGGTACTGGATGCGACAACCGGACAAAACGCGCTGAGCCAGGTGGAAACCTTTCAGAAAATTGCCAATATTTCGGGCCTGATCATGACCAAGCTGGACGGCTCGGCGCGCGGCGGGGTGCTGGTGGCCTGTGCCGACCGCTTTGGCCTGCCCGTGCACGCCATTGGCGTCGGCGAAGGCATTGACGACCTGCGCCCCTTCACCGCCAAAGACTTCACGCGCGCGCTCGTTGGCCTCTAACACCAGGGCGGGGCATAGGTGCATGCGGCACAGTACGCAGGCATCAAATCTTTGCTCGACGTTTTTGGTCGATTCCGGCAAAATATCCATAATATCTGACTGACGCTTTCAGTCGTTGTCTCAGGGAGCTTAGACAATGTTTCGACCCATCCTAGCGAGTGCCGTTTTGGCGATCGCCGTGCCCGCCTATGCCGACAAAACCGACGGTGACTATTTTGGCATTCAGTTTGGCCCGACCTTCTCGAAAGAGCAGGATATCTCGCCCGGCTTCGGGCTTGAGGCTGACTCAAGCGCCGATGTCGGTTTTCTGGCTGGGGCCTTTTACGGCCAGCGGCACGGCAAGTTTCGCTTTGAGCTGGAATATACCCTGCGCAGCAACATCCATGACGAGGTGGAAGTGGAAACACCCGGCCTGTTTGGCGGGGTTGGCGAATTTGACGCCGAGGGCACACGCCGCACGCAGGCGCTGATGGTCAATGCACATCACGACCTGTTCGAGATTGGTGGCTGGTCGTCCAGCGTGGGCCTGGGCCTTGGCCTTGCCTATCTGGATGTGAATGACCTGACCACCAGCGCAGGCACGCTTATTGACGAAGACGACTGGCAGCTTGCCGGGCAAGCCATGGTCATGGTCGAGCGCGCGCTGGCCGACAACACCCATTTGGGCATCGGGTATCGCTATTTCCGCACCCGCCGCGCCGATTTCAACACCATTGCCGGGCCTGCGAGCTTCCGCTTTCAAAATCATGAGGTGTTTGCCCGCCTCAGCTGGCATTTCGGCGAACCGCGCAAGGCCGCACCCGCGCCGCGCCCCACGCCGCGGCCTGTTGCTGCACCTGCTCCCCGGCCCGAACCAAAGGTCGAGCCCAAGCCTGCACCCAAACCGGCCCCCAAGCCCGAGCCGAAGCCTGCGCCCATTCCTGGCCCGTTTTTGGTCTATTTCGATTTTGACAAAGCCGACATAACCGCTAGCGCCGCCAAAATCATTGCGGATGCCGCCGATGCCTATCGCCGGTTTGACATTGTGTCGGTGCGCGCCCAGGGTCACACCGACAGCGCAGGCCGTAGCAATTACAATGACATACTGGCCCAGCGGCGCGCCGAAGCCGTGCGCGCCGCGCTGATTGCCGAGGGTGTTCCCGCTGAAGCGATTTCGGTCGCCAGTTTCGGTGAACACGACCTTGCGGTGCGCACCGACGACAATGTCCGCGAAGACCGCAACCGCCGGGTCGAAATTATTCTGTCGCGCTAGGCACCGGGGTCTGACGCGCAATATCAGCAATCCGTTTCCAGGCCGCCGTTATGTCGGCGGCCTCGGCGTCCCAAACCCCCACCTGAAACCGTAACACCAGTTTGTCACCGACAAGCGTTTTGGTGATATAGGTAAAGCCGTCCTGATTGACGGCATCCAGCACCGCTTGATTGAAGGCATTGCTGCTGGCAGCGTTTTCGGTACGGAAGCGGAAGCAAAACAGTGAAAAATTCAGCGAGGTCACCAGTTCGACCTCTCTGTTATCCTGCAAGCTGTCATAGAGGCTCTCAGCCCAGCGGCAATGCTGCAGAATTTTGGCGCGGATCGCCGCAAGGCCATATGTGCGCATCGTGAACCAGATTTTCAGCGCGCGCATGCGCCGACCAAGCGGGATACCCCAATCGCGGTAGTTCACCACCCGGTCATCCTCAATGGTTTTCAGATATTCGGGCAGAATCGCCATGGTACGCGTCAATTGATGTTGGTCTTTGACCAGATGGACCGAACAGTCAAATTGCATGGCCATCCATTTGTGCGGATTGAACACAAAGCTGTCTGCGGCTTCAACGCCCACGAATAGCGGGCGGAATTCGGGGCAGACCATCGCCGTCCCGGCCCAGGCCGCGTCGACGTGGAAAAACAGCCCCTCTTCGCGCGCCACATCTGCAATCTCTGGCAAGGGATCGACCGCGCCAGTGGATGTTGTGCCCGCAGTGCCCACCACCATCATCGGATATGCACCCGACTCACGGTCAGACTTGATCATTGCCCGAAGGGCACCAATGTGCATCCGACCCTCGGCGTCAACCGGCACCTGCCGCACGCCCTCCTCACCAATCCCCGCCATGCACGCATCCTTGGTGATGGAACTGTGCGCATCGGCACTGACATAGAGCGTCAAGCGGCCTAGACCAGACAAACCCAATTGATTGGATGCAAAATCCGTCGCCCGCTCGCGTGCCATCAAAATCGCACAAAAGGTCGCTTCTGATGCGCTGCCCTGAATACAGCCCGTCCAGTCTTTGGGGGCATGGATGGCAGCGATCATCCAGTCGATCATCCGCATTTCAAGCTCGGTGGCGGCGGGGCTGGTTTCCCACAACATGCCGTTGATCCCCATCGCAGACACCAGCATTTCTGCCAGCACGCTGGGCGGCGACACATTGGCCGGGAAATAGGCCAGAAAGCGTGGGTGTTGCCAGTGGGTGATGCCGGGCATCAGCACATCTTCAAAATCTTTGAAAATACTGTCAAAGGCCTCGCCGTCTTCGGGCGGGGCAGCCGGCAGCGCCTCATAAATGTCGTGCGGGGCCACCTGTGCGCGCACCGGAAACTCGCGCAAACGGTCCCAATAGTCCGCCATCCAGTCCACCAGCGCATGGCCGTGCTTTTTAAACTCGTCTCTGTCCATTACCCCGTCGCGGCATCAACCGCCGCCTCCACATGAATGCGCGTCGTATCAAAAACCGGGCAGGGCACATCCGCCGCGCCGATCAGCATGGTGATTTCCGTGCATCCCAAAATCAGCCCCTGGATGCCCCGCTCGCACATATCGCCGACAATATCAAGATAGCGCGCCTTAGACGCAGGCCTGACCTGCCCCTGGCACAGCTCGCCGTAGATAATATCGTTCACTGCGCGGCGCGCATCCGCACCCGGCACAATGGCCTCAATGCCCTGCTGTGCCAGGCGGTCCCGGTAAAAGCCCAGCTCCATCGTGTAGATCGTCCCCAGCAGGCCAACTTTCCGCAGCCCTGCCCCCGTGACCGCCTCGGCGGTTGCGTCGGCGATATGCAAAAACGGCACATCAAGCGCCGCCTCAATCGCCGAGGCAACCTGGTGCATGGTGTTGGTGGCCAGCAGGATGATGTCCGCGCCTGCCTGCTGCAGCCGCAGGGCAATATCGGCCAAAAGCTGGCCACCGGCATCCCAGTCGCCGCGCGCCTGAAGCGCCTGCACCTCGGCAAAATCGACGCTGGACATGATGATCTTGGCGGAGTGCAAACCGCCGAGCCGCGCCGCTACCGCCTCATTCAGCCAGCGATAATACAGCTGCGAGGACTGCCAGCTCATCCCGCCGATGACGCCGATTGTTTTCATGGTACCCGCTCCGTTATTCTGTCTTGGCTCGGTGTTGCTCATCCCGCTACTATGCTAAGGGCCGGACAAGGGGGAAAGTCTTTATGGTCATACATCGCAGATCGGCCTTTGCCGCAGTTGGGCTTGTGTTGGTCAGTGTGGTCGTGCTGCACTTCAACCGCGACCTGTATTGGGGGCTCAGTGACCTGTTGTCGTCTCAAAACACCAAGCGCAATCTGGTTGCCGTTGCAGCGATGTGGGGCGGTTTTGGCCTGGCGCTTTTAGCGATAACGCATCTGCAAAACCGGGGCATGAAGCTGCTGTGGGTGATGCTGTTTTCCGCCTGCTTTGCCGCGGTCGCTGCCTATAACCAAGTCACCGCATCAAGCTTTGGCCTGCTGGGGGCCAAGGCGTTTTGGCATGGGGTTGGCTTTTACCAACCCATTGATTTTTTCTCGGCGCTGTTTCGCCCCGGCCCGGTGCTGTGGAGCCTGACATTTTTTGTTGGTGCCCTGATGTTTTCACCGCGCCGGCTGGTGCCCGATGCCTGGCACCGCTGGGTGCCGCCCGTGCGCGACCTGTGGCTGCATGTGATTATCCTTACCGAAATTGTCGGCTGTTTCGCCGTCACATTACTGGCTGGCGCGCAGGCTTACGGCTTTGTGCCAACGCCGGTGAAAGTTTTTGTCAGCCTTCCCATCAGCATCCTTGATGCTGTAGGCGGTTAGCCTGGCTCAGTTGCGTCAATAAAGGCCATCACCGCACGCCCCATGGCCCCGCGAATCTGCCAAAATTTTGGCGGCACCATATTGGTGGCAAAGGCCAAGGCCACGCGGTGTTCGGGCACATAGACCACAAAGGCATTGGCAGCATCCGCCGTCACCCCGCCGTGATGGACCACCGCCAGCGGTTCACCGTCTTCGGCTATGGTGCGCATCGGCCCGGTGCGCCAGCCAAGGGCGTAGGCCTCTTCGTTCACCGCGCCGCTATCAAGCCGAACGGGCGTTTGGAGTGCTTCGCGCATATCGGCCGAGAGATAGCCGTCTTTCGCGAAGGCACCGGTCAGCCGCACCAGATCGCTGGGCGTCGCGATATAACCGCCGCCCCCAAACAGAAAGCTGCGGTCGCGGCGCACGGTGGCAGGCACATAGCCACCGCCCGGCTCTTTGTGCGTATAATAGCGCGCCTCCAGCCCGGCACCGGCGGTAGCCGTATCAAAGGCCACCCCAGTCATGCCCAAGGGGGTGAATACTTCGTCTTGCATCACATTCAGATAGGGCTTACCCGCCGCGCGCTCAATAACAGCCGAGAGCAGGATATAGCCCGCCGAGGTATATTGAAATGCAGCACCGGGCGCGGCCTCAAGCGGGTGATCGGTCACCAGCGACAGCACCTCAAAAGGGCTGGTGCGGTCGCGGACATCGTTAAATTCCAGCACGTTGCGCGCCGCCAGCGGGCGCCCGATGCCAGCCATGTGCGACGCCAGTTGGCGCACGGTGAAGGCGGCATTCAGCACCGCCACCTCGGGCACATGGCGCACCACCGGGTCATCCAGATTGAGCTGGCCCTGATCCACAAGCCGGGCAAGCGTCACGGCGGTCATCGGTTTGGCGATACTGCCCACCGAATAGAGTGTGGCGGGTGTCGCGGGCATCCCGGCTTCGACATCGGCAAAACCCGTCGCCTCGGCAAAAACAATCGTGCCGTCCACCGCCACCGCCACCGACAAGGACGGCAGAGAAAAATGCGCGCTGACCCTGTTCATCATGGCGCGCATGTCGCTGCGCGCGGCATCAAAATGGTCGCCTGTGTCTGCGCGGACGGGTAGCACCGCACACAGCACGCACAACACCGCCACCAACCGAAGGGGGTATATCATCCTATCCTCGCATATATCATTTTGTTATATAGGCATGGTTGCGCAGACAGAGGACGGTGTCAACGCCCGCCAAAATGATTTGCAGGCGCGCAGCAAAGCGCCTACACCAGCGCGCATGACGCATATGGCCCCCAAAATCGGTTTTGTTTCGCTCGGCTGCCCCAAGGCCTTGGTGGACAGCGAACGCATCCTCACGCAGCTACGCTCCGAAGGCTACGCCATTGCCGCTGACTATGCGGGCGCCGATGTGGTGGTGGTGAACACCTGCGGCTTTATCGACAGCGCCAAGGAAGAAAGCTTCGCCGCCATCAAGGAAGCCATGGCCGAAAACGGCAAGGTGATCGTCACCGGCTGCCTGGGTGTGGATGAAGGCGCGGTGCGCGAGGTGGCCCCCGACGTGCTGGCCGTCACCGGCCCGCACCAATATGAACAGGTGGTCGGCGAAGTGCACAAGGCCGCGCCGCAGCCGCACGACCCCTATGTGCATCTGGTCCCGCCCGAGGGGCTGAAGCTCACACCCCGGCATTATAGCTATGTGAAAATTTCTGAGGGCTGCAATCACAAGTGCAAGTTTTGCATCATCCCGTCGCTGAGGGGGCGGCTCGCGTCACGCCCCATTCGTGCGGTGCTGCGCGAGGCCGAAAAACTGGTGGAAGCGGGGGCGCAGGAACTGCTGATCATCAGTCAGGATACTTCGGCTTATGGCGTTGACCTGAAACACCGAAGCGAAATGTGGAAAGACCGCGCGGTGCGCGCGCATCTGACCGACCTGGCCCGCGAATTGGGCGACCTCGATGTGTGGGTGCGCATGCACTATGTCTATCCATACCCGCATGTGGATGACATCATCCCGCTGATGGCCGAGGGGCGCATATTGCCTTATCTCGACATTCCGTTTCAGCACGCCGCACCCAAAGTGCTACGCGCGATGGCGCGCCCCGCCAATGAGGCCAAGGTGCTGGGACGCCTCGCCCATTGGCGCTCGATCG
>JASBSO010000184.1 GCA_030148905.1 Kordiimonadaceae bacterium
TTAAAAATTTATGCATGAGCCCGGTACCGAAACCCCTGTTACTCGTAACCAATCCCCGGTTGGCGTTGCACACTGACCTAGGGCGCAATGGATTGCAAGTCATTCAACGTGACAAACACCATCAAAGTCAGCATAGCCGCCATTCCTGCCATATATCCCAGCTCTTGCGCGCGCTGATTCAGCGGCGAGCCTTTGATCGCCTCAATGGCATAAAACATCAAATGTCCGCCGTCGAGCACAGGGATGGGCAAAAGGTTCAAAATACCAAGATTTATCGAGATCAACGCCAGAAACAGTAGAAACTGCAAGGGGCTGGTCTGGGCCGCTTCGCCAACCATGGTGGCAATCCGGATCGGTCCGCCCAGCTCTTCGACCGAGCGCAAGCCGATAATGGTTTGCCCGATCGAGGTGAAAATGCTTTCTGAGACCGTCACAGTCTGCCGCGCGCCCTCATAAAGCGCAGCAAATGGACCAGGATAGACAATATCAACCGGCACCGACTGAACCCCCAAAAATCCCTGCGCATAGCGGTTACCAAAACGGTCTTCCTGATAGGTCGCTCCCAGATCCACCGGCAGCACAAGCGTGGCACCACCGCGCAGCACGGTCATGTCCACGCTTTGATTGGGGCGCAGCAAGACATAGGTACGCAAATCGCCAAACCGCTCGATCGTTTTGCCGTCCACGGCAACAACCCGGTCCCCGGGCAGAACGCCCGCGGCTTCGGCGGGGCCGTCCGGTGCGACGGCATCAAAGACCGGCTGCGAGACCGTCATGCCCTGCGATATATACACGCCCGCAAACACCAAAATGGCAAACACCAGGTTGATCGCCGGCCCGGCAAACACAATCAGTGCCCGCTGATAGAGCGGTTTGAAATGAAAACAGTCTTTTTGATCTTCGCCCGGTATCTCCGCCAACTGTTCAGCACTGGCGGCGCTTGCGGCATTCTCGTCGCCGTGAAATTTCACATATCCCCCCAAGGGAACGGCGCTCAACCGCCACCGGACGCCGGTTTTGGGGTGCGTCCAGCCCCAGATTTCCTTGCCAAATCCGATGGAAAACACGTCCACACGCACCTTGAACAGGCGCGCGACGCTGTAATGCCCCCATTCGTGGATGAACACCAACAGCGACAGTCCAACAACAAAGCTGATCAGCGTAAACACAATGCCGGGTGCCTCTGCCCCCATGCGGGCCTCCTATTGTCTGCCGCGAACCATGGCGCGGGCCTGATGGCGCGCGTTCGCGTCGATATGTAAAATGCTGTCCAGAGATTGCGGCACTTTTGTGTCCGCGCTGTCCATACAGGCTGCAACAATGGCGGGAATGTCGGTAAAGCCGATATGCTTGCCAAGAAATGCGTCAACCGCCACCTCGTTGGCGGCATTGAGATAGATGCTCGCATCACCGCCCGCATTCAGCGCCTGACGCGCCAGCGCGAGGCACCGAAACCGGTCTTCATTGGGGTCTTCAAAGGTCAGGGCACTGAGCGCTTTAAAATCAAGCGGGGTGCCCGCCCCCGCGACACGTCCCGGCCAACCCAGCGCATATGAGATGGGAATGCGCATATCCGCGCTGCCCAGTTGCGCCAGAATGCTGCCGTCGCAATATTCCACCATCGAATGGATGATCGACTGCGGGTGCACCAAAACCGAAATGCGGTCCGCCGGAACCGGAAACAGATGAAAGGCCTCGATCACCTCCAGCCCCTTGTTCATCAGGGTCGCGCTGTCGACGGTGATCTTTGGGCCCATATCCCAGGTCGGGTGGTTGAGCGCCATTTTCTGCGTAACCGACGACAAATCCTCTGGCCCTTCGCGAAAGGGTCCGCCAGAAGCCGTCAGCACCAACCGCCGAACGCTTTCGGGCGCCGTCTGGTCAAACACTTGGTAAATCGCGTTATGTTCACTGTCGATGGGCAGAAGCTTTGCCCCGCAGCGGTCTGCCAGCTCGGTCACATAGGCACCGGCACACACCAGCACTTCCTTGTTGGCGAAGGCAACGACCTGCCC
>JASBSO010000031.1 GCA_030148905.1 Kordiimonadaceae bacterium
GGCGGCGGTGACGTCCTGCTGGCGCATAAAGGTTTCGCCGATTAAAAACCCAGCAGCCCCGGCGGACAGACATGTGGCAAGATCAGCGCGAGACGCCAGGCCAGATTCGGCCACCAAAAACCGGTCTTTGGGTACGCGGGGGGCTAGGTCGACAAAGGTCTCCACCGACACGGCCATGGTTTTCAGATTGCGGTTGTTGATACCTATGAGCGGCGATGTCAGGTGCAAGGCACGATCCAATTCCGGTGCGTTATGAACTTCGATCAGCACATCCATACCCAGGTCGTGCGCTTGTGCTTCCATATCGCGCGCCAGGCCGTCATCAAGCGCCGCCATAATCAGCAAAATGGCATCTGCGCCCAGCGCCCGCGATTCTAAAATCTGATAGGGATCGACCATGAAATCCTTGCGCAGGGCCGGGAGCGCGCACGCATCGCGGGCCGCGTGCAAATACCTGTCTTCGCCCTGGAAATACGGCCTGTCGGTCAAAACTGACAGGCAGCTCGCCCCGCCGCCTTTATAGGCTCTGGCCAGGGCGGGTGGGTCAAAATCCTCGCGGATTAAGCCCTTGGACGGGCTGGCCTTTTTGATCTCGCAGATCAGGCCGTATCCCTCGGTGCTATGTGCCGCGCGCAAAGCGGCAGCGAAGCCGCGAGGAGGAGCGGCCTCAGCCACCAGATCTTGAAGGTCAGCCGGTGAGCGCTTGGCCTTTTGCTTGGCCACATGCGCGCGCTTGGTGTCACAAATTTCACGAAGTTTGTCGCTCATGCTGCGGTGTCCTGTGTCGCGGAAATCCAGCGGTCCAGCTGATCGGCGGCCATGCGCGTTTCCAACGCATCCCGGGCCAGGCTGACGCCGTCAGTCCAGCTGTCGGCCTTGCCGCCAATATAGATGGCCGCACCGGCATTCAGACACACCGCGTCGTGGTAAGCCCCCTTTGCCCCGCCAAAGAGTGCGCGCATCGCCGCAGCGTTTTCCTCAGGTGTGCCGCCCTCAAGCGCCGATAACGGCTGGATTTCGATACCGACATCGCTGGGGTGCAGCGACAGGCTGGATAGGGTGCCGTCCTTGACCTCAACAACCGTTGTGGTTCCGCTCAGGCTGATTTCGTCCTCGCCCGCACTGCCGTGCACCACCCAGACATGATCAGCGCCAAGCTTTTGCAAAGCCTCGCCGAACACGTCCAAAAGATGCGGTGCATAAACACCAATAAGCTGCTTGCGTGCACCAGCCGGGTTGGCCAGCGGGCCAAGCAGATTGAAAACTGTGCGGATACCCAGCGCCGCGCGCACCGGAGCCGCATAGCGGACGACATCGTGAAAGGCAGGCGCATATAAAAAACTGAGGCCAATTTGATCGAAAATCTCCGCCGCCTGCGCCGGGTCTGTGCTGATGGTGACCCCAAGCGCCGACAGCACATCCGACGAGCCGGACTTGGATGACACAGCCCGGTTGCCGTGCTTGGCAATCTTGACCCCAACCGACGCTGCGACAATCGCACTGGCGGTCGAAATGTTATAGGTATGAAGGCCGGTGCCACCCGTGCCGCAGGTGTCAACAATATCGCGCGTATCGCTGGCAAAGGGATGCATATGTGCGCGCAGAAACCGCGCCCCGGCCTCAAGCTCGGTTGCGCTTTCGCCCTTGGCGGCCAGCGCGGCAAGCCGGGCTGCTGTCATCACCGGGTCTGCGCCTTCGCGCAGAATTCCGGCAAAGAATCCGTTTGCAGCCTCAGTATCGAGCGAGGTGCCCGCCACCAGGCTTTTCAAGATGTCAGACAGCTCGGCTGTCATGCTGCGGCTTTCGCTGTGCACAGGCCGACAAAATTGCGTAGCAATGTATGGCCGTGTTCGGAGGCGATGCTTTCCGGGTGGAACTGCACGCCGTAACATGGATAGTCTTTGTGGCGCAGCCCCATGATCAGGCCGTCCTGCGTTTGGGCGGTGATGTCCAATGCGTCAGGGAAGCTGTCGCGCTCCACGATGAGGCTGTGATAGCGGGTTGCCAAAAACGGCGACGGAAGCCCCGCAAACACATCGGTAGACTGGTGGACAATCTCGCTGGTTTTGCCGTGCATAACATAAGGCGCGCGCACAACCTTGCCGCCAAACACCTGTCCAATGCTTTGATGGCCGAGGCACACCCCTAATATTGGAATGTTTGGGGCCAGTTGCTCGACCACCTCAAGGCAGATACCGGCTTCGTTGGGTGTGCAGGGGCCGGGCGACAAAATAATGCCCTCGGGCGCCATCGCCTTGATCGCGGCGATGTCGATCACGTCATTGCGGTGCACCACGACATCCGCACCCAGGTCCATCAGATAATGGTGCAGATTATAGGTAAAGCTGTCGTAATTATCGATAAGCAGAAACATGCTCGGTCCTCTGCAGCCGGGTGTGCGTGCACCCGAACCATGGATATCTGCGCCTGTCATGGATGATCAGCGTGGACCTTGTCAATTGCCAAGGTTATGCTGCCCGTCCCGAATGGAGGCCGTCATGGCGCGGATTGGTGTATTTGTTGTGTTCGTGCTGTCATGGGTGCCCAGTCTATGGGCGAGTGACGGCCCCAAGCTTGTGATCGTTATTGACGATATGGGTCTCAGCGACGAGGCCATGCACACCCTTGCCGACATGAAACCCCTGACGCTCAGTTTTCTGCCCTATGCCGATGATCTGGCCGCGCAAACGCATGCGATGCGCAGCGCCGGGCACGAATTGTTGGTCCATCTGCCGATGGAGCCCAAAAACACAAGCGCAGACCCGGGGCCCAATGCGCTTTACGGCAATCTGTCGATGCAGGAACTGACCGCACGGATCGATTGGAACCTTGCCCGCTTTGGCAATTTTGTCGGGGTGAACAATCACATGGGATCGCGGTTGACC
>JASBSO010000033.1 GCA_030148905.1 Kordiimonadaceae bacterium
GAAAATCGCAAAAACGCCCTTTTTTGGCCTAGACAAGGGCGGGTGGCCCGGCTAAAACGCCCCACACCCAAGCAAGGGGGATGCCCGCAAGACACCTGTTTTGAGGCCGTCTCATATCTTGCACCTTTGGGCCCAGGTAGCTCAGTTGGTAGAGCAGCGGATTGAAAATCCGCGTGTCGGTGGTTCGATTCCGCCCCTGGGCACCACTTAAAACACCCCGCCTCCGTGCGGGGTGTTTTAATGGGCCCACCGGGGATCGGAAAGGCCCGCGGTTCGGTGAAGCGCGCGACAGACGCGCTGAACGACGGATTGGCAAAGCCAAGCCCGGTCCGAAGGATGAAAACAGACAGGGCTGTTTTCTCATTGCGCCCCTGGGCATCATGTCTTTGATCTCGCGCCAGTTCGCTAGGCTCACGGCTCCGATGGGGCGGTGAACGCTCACCGGCCCGCAGTCGCGGGCTTAGCTGGGGTTCGAGGTCCTACCGCTTAGGCACACCATGTCTTTGATCTCGCGCCAGTTCGCTAGGCTCACGGCTCCGATGGGGCGGTGAACGGTCGCCAGCCCGCAGCCGCATAAAAGTCGTCAGACTTGATTGACATATGCAACATATTGCGCAACTTATTACGCAATATGTTGAGGACCAAAATATGGCCATACAATTTCTAACCACAGAAGCCGCCTTCGCGTTGCGGGTCAAACAGTTGGCTGACCGACTTTATGATCAAATGGCAGACGCGCTGGTGGACCGCGGCTTGCGGATCGCCAGCAAAACCATGGGCATTGTTCAGCTGCTGTATTCCGAAGGCCCGCAGTCCCAGGCTGATATCGCCGCGAGCCTGCGCTATTCGCACCAGTTAACGGCGCAGCGCTTATCCTGGCTCTACAAACACGGGTTCGCCGTGACCGAACCAGACCCACATGACAAACGCCGCCACCTGATCACACTCACGCAAGCTGGCATCCATGAAGGCGAGACACTTCAAAAGTTTCTGCCCGACCTGATCGCCGCCTATGAAACGCTCTTTGACGAGATCGACCTGAATTTGGATGCCGCCATTCAGAAGGCCGACGCCGCTTTGGCAGAGACGGCCCTTCGCACCCGAATGCCATCACAGACATCATAACAACAATAATCTGAGTCACGACCGAGGAACCTTACATGTCCCTATCTCACCGCCTGCCGATCCTCCTTGAGGTGGTCGGATTTGTCGCGTTCGCGCTTGTCAGCAAGGCCCTCTTATCGCTGGTCCTGTGGAAATATGCGGGACCGATCACGCTGATCGCCACACTTGTCATCCTGACCATCTACATGCACAGGCGCGGGCTCAGCTGGCGCGCGTTCGGCCTGAAAGCGCTGCCCGGTGCACGCGCCAAGCTTCTGGTCATTCCGCAGGCCCTATTGACCCTGTTGGCTTTTGCCGTTGCGGTCGGGTCGATCATAGTCGTGGGCGAGTATTTTGAGATTGCCTTCCTGCAAGACAGGCCCGCCGGCATCGAGGCGCGCTTCGGCGCCGTCAGAGGCAACCTCAGCCACTATCTGCTATGGCTCGCCCTGACATGGATCAGCGCCGCCTTTGGGGAAGAGATGTTTTTCCGCGGCTATCTGGTTGGCCGCTTGACCACCACCTTATCTGGCATTCGGTTTGGCCCCGCCTTGGCTGTCGTCGTTAGCGCCGTCATCTTTGGATACGGTCATGTCTATTATCAGGGCCTGCGCGGCTTTGTGATGACCGGGGTGGTCGCCGTCGTCTTCGGGGCAAGTTATTTGCTGCTGAAACGCAATCTGTGGCCCGCCATTCTTGTGCACGGGCTGATAGATTCCCTGTTGTTCACCGCCACCTATTTGGGGCTGGAGGACTAGGGCCAGGACCCTCAGCGCGTATACACTTTCACCGGCCCGTCAACCAGTTCAGCCACATAGGCGTCCAGCGATATCAAGCCAACGCAGGGCTTGGCGCCTCTGTGGTCCATCTCGCCGCGGGCGCATTGTTTTGCCAGCAGAATGGCCGGCACCGTTGGGATATGCGGGCCGTATCCGTCAAACGCGATGATAAACCATGTCCGCGTCAAGGCCTGCCCCGCCTGATCCTTGCCGCGAAGACTGACAAACATCCCGCCGTCAGCCGAGCCAAAGCGGTTCGCCATGTTGCTTGCTTTCAGCAGCGGGCGTGCATAGCGGGCAAGATTGACCGGTAGCCCCATTCGCACCAGCCAGGACAGCGCCCAAAGCCCCAGATGCAGACCGCCAAGCTCCAGCCCAGCCGAGAATCTGATGGTGCCGATGCCATAGCGCTCTGGCAGCAAATCCAAATCGGGAACATCGCAATTGGCCATCCAGCGCGAACCGATGTCTGGAAAATGCTGGCGGTACACATCCTGCCAGCCATAAACATGGCTTTTACACGATGGAAAAGGCCGCAAACGCTTGCCGACATACGACAATATGCCCTGTGTGGTGGCCAGGCCGCGCTCTGCTTTTTGCCCTGGCGAGATGCCAAATGTCATGTCGTCAATCTTGGAAAATTCGCGTATATGCGCTTCGACAACGGTCGATGAAAGCGCGGGCACGGTGCTGGCTCCACTGATGACCGCGACATTCTTTGCGGTAGCAGCAGGATCAAGAGCCGTAATGCCTGTTACAAAGTCCCGCGCGTCCGCAAGGTCGATATAATGCACACCCGCATCAATACAGGTTTTCGCGATGCTATAATCGCACAACTGGAACGGCCCCACCGTATTGACAACCGATGATGGCGCCAGCGCGGCAAGCTGCGCGTTAAGGGTGGCAAAGGCATCGAAGCACGCCGTGTGCACAATGGGGCTGTCCAAGCTGTGCCTGACCTCTTCCAGCGCTTGCTGACTGCGCCCCGCCAATATGACGGGGATTTGATCCCGAACCAGGGCTTGGGCTATGCGCTTGCCGAAATTTCCGGCACCACCCAAAATCAAACAGGGTCGCATATTTTCTCGACAATCTCGAACGAACCCGCATAGCCAAACACCGCCCCAAATACCGGATGCCTGGCATGCGTCCACATACGAAATCCATGGTCAGACAAAGGGGCTTTCTTCTGCATACCCTTTGCCCAATAGCCATGACAAAGGCAGCGGTATCGTCAGCCCCGCAACCCGCCAAACATATCCTTTGTGCGACAGCGTCATTTTTTCCCCTGTCCAGTCATATGCAAGCCGCCAGCCGATGCCAAACCGCATGACCTCAATAAGCTCGTTGCCCGTCACCCACTCCATACGCGATGTAAAATGCACCACGCCTTTGTTCGGGAAAGACAGCGTGCGATCAAAGATCAACGCCCCCGACGCATCGCTGGAAAATTCCACGACAGTCGGTATGCCCGTGCCGGCATATGGCACCAAAAGCCCCGTCAGTCTGGCGACAAACCCCAAAAATGGCGCAACCGAAACATCAAGATATCCTTTGACCACCACCCTATCCCGGGAAAAAGGCCGAATGGCGTAATGGTCCTGCATCACCTTTGGCAAGGCGTTCCACGTCTCTGCGAGAATGGCGGAGAACAGCGGCCGAGACGGATCAAGGTGATGATGATGGACTGTGCTCATCTGCGCGGCGACGTCAAAGTCATTCACTTCACTGTCAGCCATGTTGTGCGCGCGGACTGGTTCTTCACGATGCCTGCGGTCATCATTCAGCTGTTTACAGGCGTGGGCTTGGTGCATTTTGGCGGCCATAGCCTAACCGATGATTGGATTCTGGCGGCTCTCTTGCTTTTTATCTTTGCCGGGGCGTGCTGGTTGCCGGTCGTCTGGATACAGATCAAAATGAAAAACCTGGTCGATACCGCTATTCAGTTAGGAGAGCCGCTGCCCCCGTTCTATTGGTCTTTAAACCGGTGGTGGATGGGCCTGGGCGCGCTGGGATTTCCTGCTGTTGTGGTTATTTTTTATCTTATGGTTTTCAAACGGCTATAGGCGCAACATGGACTTAGACTTGCCCATGATGCAGATGCTGAATTTGTTTAATAAAAAATTAAAATATATTAATATTATTAACTATAGATATAGATAATGCATGATCATTACGCTGGCGTTATAAATAATATATCGACATTCATAGCGCGACATTCTGTCACGACTGTCTTTATCATTTGGAAATCTTTTGCGTGTTAATCTTGTGCCTGGGAATGGTGCGGAGACTCATGCATGAGTTTTGATGGTATCGATTGGCGAAAGACCTATGCGTCGCTGTGCGATGCACCGGTTGAGGCGTTGTCAAAGACGGATTTTGACAACGACCATCCGGCGATTGAATTTGCCCAGGCATGGGACGCGATGCCGCGCGTCGAGGGCCACGACCTGCCGTGCCGCAGCAATATCACCCCGCGCGAGTTCTCGAAAGTGATGAAGTGGATGTTTCTGTTCTCGCAGGAAGACTATGCGCGCGGTGCCCGGTACAAGGTGGCGCTGGCCGGGACAGCCGTTGTCGAGCTGACCCACGGCGATTATACGGGCCAGTATCTGGACCAGTTTACCAGTGATGCCTGCTATCACAGCCGCTTCGATTTTATGGAAGACGCGCTGCGCACCAAACAGCCTTATTTTGGCCAGGCCAAGGTGTCGCGCTGTCACGAGAGCGAATACCGCATCCCGGTCACGCTGGGGGCTTTTCCACTGGTACGCCAGGACGGCACCCCGCAGGTGCTGGTGATCCCCTGTCCTGCCAACAAAGATTTGCGTCGCCTTCTGTAACCGGTCAAGACGTCACACCCCCATTTGCCGCACCGCCAGGTCGCGCATAATTTCCTCTGACCCGCCGCCGATGGCCATCACCTTGACCTCGCGGTATATGCGCTCAATCGCATGGCCGCGCAAATACCCAGCCCCGCCCAAAATTTGCATGGCTTCGCTGGCGCAAAATTCCAGCGTTTTGGACCCCAACACCTTGGCCTTGGCAATTTCGGCCACCGGCATACTGCCCGATTCGATTGTGTGGCAGATCATCCACAAATAGGATTTCAGCGCGTCAATTTTGGCCGACATGTCGGCGATTTTGTGCCGGATCACCTGATGCTTGATCAGCGGTTTGCCAAAGGTATGCCGCTCCACGGCGTAGGCGGTGCTGTCTTCCAGGCAGACCTCTGCCATGCCGACGCACTGGGCGATCATCGCCAGGCGTTCCATGTTGAAATTGTTCATGATCGCCAAAAAGCCTTTGTCCTGCTCGCCCAGCATATGCTCGGCCGGAACGCGCACAGCGTCGAAATAGAGCGTCGCCGTATCCGAACTCCACCAGCCCATTTTCGCGCCGACCGAGGCGCGGGTAAATCCGGGCGTGTCGGCTTCGACAAAAAACAGCGAAATACCATCCAGACCCGGCCCGCCGGTGCGCGCACCGATGACAAAATAACTCGCCTTCAAGCCCCCGGTGATAAAGGTTTTGCTGCCGCTGATGACCCAGTGATCACCGTCGCGTTCGGCGCGGGTGGCAAGGCTTGCCACGTCCGAGCCGCCGCCCGCCTCGGTGATGCCCAGCGCACCGCCCTTACGACCCGACACGATATCGGGCAGCGCCTTTTCTTTGATCGTGTCGCTCGCCAGCGCCTGCAGCGGGCCGGTCATGATATTGCGGGCACCAATGCTGGCCATCGCCCCGCCAATGCCCGCGCGGCCCATTTCGATGCCGGCAATCGCGCGCAGAAACACATCATCAAAGCCCAGACCGCCATAAGCTTCGTCAATTCCAAGACCAAAAATACCAAGCGCACCGGCTTTTTCGTGCAGGGCCCACGGGATCTCGCCCGCTTCGTCCCAGTCGCTGGCAAAGGGTTTGACCTCTTGCTCGATAAAGCGGCGCACCGTATCGCGAAACGCCGTGCGCTCGGGCGTCATAAAGGGATAGGTCAGCACTGCATGCCTCCTGCGTTGCCGGGCCTGAACGGGTCAATCGTGCCAAGCCGAACGGTCGCTTGCAAGCACGCCTGTCAATCGAAGGGGCGTGATGCCGCGTATAAAGCCTTTATGCATTAAGCCAACGATAAGGATATCCCTTGCCCAAACGCCTTGCTCTCATCCTGGGGGACCAGCTGAGCCTGACGCTTGCCAGCCTGCGGGACGCCGACCCCGAGACAGACCATATCCTGATGGCCGAGGTCTGGGACGAGGCGCAGTATGTCCGGCATCATAAAAAGAAAATTGCGCTGATTTTCGCCGCCATGCGGCACTTCGGTGAAACGCTGCGCGGTGCCGGATATGCGGTGACCTATGTGCGCCTTGACGATGCGGATAATACGGGATCGCTCACCGGCGAGCTGCACCGCCATGCACAGGCGCTTGGGCCAGACGAAATCTGGATCACCGAGGCGGGCGAATGGCGACTGCGCAAAGCCTTTGAAGGCTATATGGCGCAGGCCCCGGCGCCTGTGCGGATTTTTGAAGATGACCGCTTTTTATGCTCGACCGCTGACTTTGCCGATTGGGCCAAAGGCCGCAAGCAACTGCGTATGGAGTATTTTTACCGCGACATGCGCCGGAAAACCGGCCTGTTGATGGACGGCGATACACCCGAGGGCGGGCAGTGGAATTATGATGCCGATAACCGCAAACCGGCAGAGGCAGACCTGTTCATGCCGCACCCCAAACGCTTTGAGCCCGACGATATCACCCGCGAGGTTCTGGCCCTGGTCGGGGCGCGTTTCGGCGATCATTTCGGCGACCTTGAACCCTTTTGGTTCGCGGTGACCGCCGACGATGCAAACGCCGCTGCCGATCATTTTATCACCGCTCAGCTGGCCGATTTCGGCACCTATCAGGATGCCATGCTTGTGGGCGAGCGCTTTCTCTATCACTCGGTTTTGTCGGTTTATATCAATATTGGCCTGCTGGACCCCTTGGACCTGTGCACTCGGGTGGAGGCTGCCTACAAGGCCGGCAAGGTGCCGCTGAACAGCGCCGAGGGCTTCATTCGGCAAATCATTGGATGGCGCGAATATGTGCGCGGCATCTATTTCACGGCCATGCCCGATTACGCCGCCCGCAACGCGCTGGGTGCCAGCCGAGCCTTGCCCGACTTTTACTGGACCGGCGAGGTTGACATGACCTGCCTTCGCGAGGCCATTACCCAAACCAGGGAAGAGGCCTACGCCCACCATATCCAGCGGCTGATGATCACCGGCAATTTTGCCCTGATTGCAGGGGTGGACCCCCACGCGGTGCACGAATGGTATCTCGCGGTATATGCTGACGCCTTTGAGTGGGTGGAAATGCCCAACACCATCGGCATGAGCCAGTTTGCCGATGGAGGACTGCTGGGCTCCAAGCCCTATGCCGCAAGCGGCAATTATATCAACAAAATGTCCGATTACTGTGCGCATTGCCGCTATGACGTGAAACAAAAAACCGGCCCGGATGCCTGCCCGTTCAATGCGCTCTATTGGGACTTTATGGCCCGCAACCGCAAAACGCTGGACGGCAACCCGCGCCTTGGCCGCGTCTTCAGCACCTGGGACCGCATGACCGACGACACCCGCGCGGCATACCGCGACAGCGCGCAGGCCTTTTTATCGACCCTCTTTGACGGTTAGTCCGCGCGGGCTTTTAACCCCTGGCGGCGGCACCGCTCCGAGCAGTAGACCACCGCGTCCCAGTCGCGCGCCCATTTTTTGCGCCATACAAAAGGCCGATGACACACGGGGCAGGTTTTTCTTGGCAGGTCAGACTTTTTGCGCATTTTCATCGGCGCACGCGTCCACGGATGCCGCCGCTAGGGCTGCGGGTTCGCACCCGGTGCTGCGCCGCCCTCGGATATGGGCTGTTGGGGGCGCTGAGCCTCGGGGCTGTTTGCCTGTAGAAGGTCTGCCAGAATTTCAGCCTCAACCGCGGCGATGGCCTCGGCGCGTTTGACCGCAGTGACCCGCGACAGGGCAAGGCTGTACCGCTCGTCCGCCGGAACGGGGGCCGGATCAACCGCCAGCAGGCGCATGATCGTCGCCTGATCGCTGAGCTTGAGAAACACGGTTTCCTTGTCGTTGATCACCCGGTCCATGACGGCCAGCAACTGGGTGGGCATTTCCTCGCTATACATGGCAAAAGGCCGCCGCCTGAATGGCAGGCCAAGCCCCTTGACCAGCACCAAAATCTCGTCAATCGACTTGGCGCGGCGGACAATATCGCTCTCCAGGCTGGAATAGGCGCTGACCGGAACATCGACCGCATCGAAGGAAAACCGGCGACGACCCGTAAACAGCTGTGGATTGTCGGCAATATAGGCCTCAACCTCGGCGCGGGTGACTTCGATAGCGGGCGTCAGCTTCCAATTTAAATACCGCCCGGCAAGGGTGCTGATATAATAGCGCCGCATTGCCGCCTGAAAATCAGGGTCGTCCGACATGCCGATATCAATCGCCCGGCGCGCCATCAAAATCCGCGACTTGATGCGGTCCACCGCCTCGCGCTCGGCGCTGTCGGGCAAATTATCAACCCGGCCAAATGTTTCATTGAGGTCCGTGCGCAGGTCCGACGCCAACACGGCAACGCCCGCGACCGTATCGATGACATCATAGGACGGGAAAAACTTGGACGAGCGGGTGAAATAATCATCCACCGGCTTGAAAGCGCGGGCAATCGCCGGGGTTTTGGCGGGTTCCGGCTCCGAACTGCGCAGCGCAATCGCCACAACGGCACCCGCAAACACAACGGCAATAATCACCGCCCCAATGTTGCGAAAACGGCGCATGCGGGCCTGGCGTTCGGCTTCAAGGCGTTGATATCGCTCGCCGATGCGCTCTTCTTCAGGATGTTGGTCTGACATCGCCCTTCTTTCCCCATGCGCGCTGTGGTAGAAGACTGCCAATGATTGCTTTGGCATGCAAGGCCTGCATGTCGTTTTAAAGGGTTGGTCTATGCGTCGGATTTCGGTGCGTTTGCTGGTTTTGAACTGCCTTGCAGTGCTTTTGTGGGTCTCCGCCCCTGCTGCAGCGCAGATTACCATTGTACAGGACAGCGACGCCGTTGTGGTTGACTTCACCGGCGAGGTCGGCAACCGCCTGAACGGCAACGACTTTGAAAGCTATTTGCTCGACAACGGCTTTACCGTGGGGCTTGCTGATGCCGACATTGATGTTGACGGCCCCGGCACCTTTTCTTTTGAATTGATTGGCGCGCGCACGGGCCGGGTCAACGCCTTTGAAGTCGGTGGGTCGATTGCGGCGACGGGTGGCGGGGGCTTCCAGTCCTTCATCCAGCCCAATGGCGTCAACGGTCAGGCGATCAACGCCACCGCAACAGTGGACGAAGCCGGTGAAATCCCAAATCGGCTGTTCGGGTTTAGAACCTCAACGAATGGCGGCAGCAGTTTTGGCGGCTTGTCGACCTTTTTCTCCAACCGGTTTGCCACCTTTGTGCCCAATCTCAATACGCTGAGCGGGTTGACCACGGTCATCTTTGCCTTTGAGGAATTTAGCGGCACCACCGACTATGACGACCTGTTGGTGCGGGCCACCTTCACGCCCGTTAGTGCCGTGCCCGAACCCGAAACCTGGCTGATGCTGATATTGGGTCTGGGGCTTTTGGTTTGGCGGCTGCGCGGGGTCTGAGCGCCGCCCCTCTAACAGGCTTCACGATTGATCAGGGAAAGCCAGCCTGTCATCCGGGCCGGGGACAGTCCAGCCGCGCTTGACCGCCGGGCGCGCATCGATGTCGGCAAGCCAGCGCTGAAGGTGTGGAAAATCATCCAGACCAATCTCGTTGGCGTCGTGACCCTTGACCCAGGTGTAATTGGTGATGTCCGCGATCGAATAATCACCTGCCAGATAGGCCTGCGCACCCAGCCGGGTGTTCAACACCCCATAGAGCCGCCGCACCTCGGTCTGATAGCGCTCAATCGCGGGGGGAAAATCAAATTTGGCATAGTGCAAAAAGGTGTTGACCACCGCCATGGCCGGGCCAACGCCGCCCACCTGAAAATACACCCAGCCCAAAACCTCGTATTTTCCGGCTAGGTCCTGCGGCATCAGCTGGCCCGACTTTTCCGCCAGATATTCAAGGCATGCGCCCGACTCGAACACCGCCGCACCGGTGTCACTGTCGACAAGCGCCGGGATGCGCCCATTGGGGTTGATGGTCAGAAATTCGGGGCGCTTCTGGTCGCGGGCCGCAAGCCGCATCGCCCTGACCTCATACGCAAGGCCCATTTCCTCCAGCGCGATCGATACCTTGCGGCCGTTTGGGGTTTGCGCGGTGTACAGCGTGATCATATGCAACCTCCCTTAGCCGAAATCCGACCATGCGGGCTGAGCGCTGTCAAGCTGTGGTGGAAAGGGGGTAGCCCGGCGCTGTTATTTGGGGGATGGGGGGGTAGCAGCGCCGGGCTTTGGGGGTCACGTTAAGCAGGTGACCTGCAAATCTGGCTCTCCTCAGGATCTGTTCAGGCGATACGGAACGGTGCCCCGCTCTGCCTGTCCTCAAGGATGTGATCGAGCGATACGGAACCGTGCCCCGCTCTGCCCGCCATCAGGAGAGGGCTTCTATCTATGCCCAGTTCCCGCTTTGCACAATTCACACGGAATGACATATTTGTGGGCGGTGTGTGAATCGCCGTTAACATCCATAATGCATTGTTTTAGTTTTGTTTTTTAACAGTCCTATCAAGCCAGTCTACCCACCGGGTCAACCGGTCCCGGCGGAAGGATGGGCGGCGAATCCCGTGATGTTCGCCCGGATAGACAACAAGCTGCGTGTCGATGCCGCGTCGCTTCAGGCCCTGATAGAGCTGTTCAGAGTTCAGAATCGGTACATTCCAGTCGAGCGCGCCGCCCATCACCAAGGTGGGTGTGGTGATTTTACCGATATCGTTGAAGGGGTTGATCGTCTCCCAGGCCTCGATATTTTCCCACGGCAGGCCAAATTCCACCTCCCAGAAATGCTGATAATGGTCATGACCGTAATTGGCGCGGTGGTTGACCTCGCTCGCCCCGGTAATCGCGCCGGCAAAACGGGTGGACTTGGTGATCATATAATTGGTGAGAATGCCGCCATACGACCAACCGCCCACGCCAAGCTTGTCAGCGTCGGCGATGCCCTCGGCCACCAGATGGTCGGCAATCGCGTCGATGTCGGCAAAGTCCGACACGCCCCAGGCGCGATTGAGCGCATAGGTATGCGCGTGCCCGTATCCGGACGAGCCGTGCGGATTGGGGGCAACCACAATATAGCCCGCCCCTGCAAACACCTGCGCCCACGCATCAAAGGCCGAATCGTGCTGCGACACCGGCCCGCCGTGCAGATGAAAATAGGTGGGGTGCGGCGCACCGGGGGTATACTGTGCAGGATAATAGACAAAGCTTTCCACCGGCTCGCCCCGCCAGCCCGGAACGGTCAAGCGTTCGACGCGCGCCAATACAGCAGATTGCAGCAGGTCCGAATGCAGATCGGTGATCGGGGTTTTGCGGTCGGCCTTTGATGCATAAACCGTCTCGG
>JASBSO010000036.1 GCA_030148905.1 Kordiimonadaceae bacterium
TCGACAGCTCTTTGATGACGGTCATCAGGTCCCGCGCCATTTGCAGGTCAATCTTTTTGTCCCCAACCAGGTGTGGCGGGGTCATCACCAGAAACCCCGCGATCAAAACCCCAACGCCCAACACCAGTAAAAAATGAGGCGCGCGCACAGTTACACCTGTGCCGTTTTCGCATGAGGCTCTGATCCTTCATCAGACCGGATATCCTTGTAATAAAAGCGCATGACAACCAAAGCCGTAGCGAGAACGGAGCCATATTTCAAAACTAGCCGCAGGCTGGACTCGCCCCCTAGAAGCGTCGCGGTCAACCCCGACAAGCATATCAATACTGTCAGCCCGCCCATGACTAAAGTAAGATATGTAAGCCACTGCCGACTGCCGGACATGCGGCACGCGGGATCCGTTCGTTTTTGTGCATCCGCCTTCTGCGCCAGGTAAATATATACAGGCAGAAAAACAATCACCGTCGCGAGTGACCGTCTCAGGTCGGCATCAGGCTCGACATATGTGTCAGATTGGGGAAGCAGAACATTTAAGATGTCAAATATGGCCGCGTTCAGAAAATAGACACTGATATACAGGCTTAAAAATATACTGGCATAAAATGCAAAATCGCGCGCCGCAAAGGATGAGCGCTTGACCGGCACCGGCACACCCCATGGTGTTTCCTTATACGCAGTCAGCGCTTTGTCTGCCTTCTGAGCGCTCCAACCCGCCTCCATCATCGCAGCGCGAACCGCCTCTGGGGTTTGCCCCGCGTTCAAGCTGTTCATTACAAACTTTTCTAAATCCTGATCATCTGCCATCGATCCCACCCCATGTTACCAACACGATCATAAGTTGAGGCAGCAAAAGTTTCAAAGCGCCTTCTCAAAATAATACTCGGTCGTGTTGGACGGGTCATGGAGCTGGCGGGTATCGGTCCCTTGCACATAGCCATGACGCCGGTAGAAGGCGTGGGCGCGGGTGAAGCGACTGTCAGACCACAGCATCATGCGCGTGCCGCCCGCGCCCTTGACCATGGCCTCGACCATTGCGAGAAGCCGGTCAGCAAGCCCCTGGCCGCGCATTTCGGCGCGCATATAGAGCCGCTTGACCTCGCCCACACCGCCCGCCAAGCCGTAGCCGATCGAGGCCAGAAGTGTGCCGTCAGCGGCCGCAATCACAAAGCCCTGCCCGCCGCCTTTTGCCAGATAGGTCGCCCACGCCTCGAGGTCGGCGTCGATGCCGGCGCGGTCCATCACCACACCCTCATGTGCATATTCCGCAAAGCACGCGCCGATCAGGGCGTATAGCCCCTCGGCGTCATCGTCGCGGGCGGGCCTGAGGCCGGGGATGTTGGCCTCTTCATCGCTCATGGTATCCGCCATCCTTTTGCGCTGATATTGTCATGCATCCGGATCATAGCCAAAGCGCAAAAAATCGCCCGCATAGCGCCGCGCAGCTTTTTTCTTCAGGGCTTTGGTCCAAAGGCTTTCACTCGCATCGGCAATATTTTGTTTTGCAGGTTTGCGCGGCGCAACAAACTCAGAAAATGGCAGATCGAGCCGCCTGCCAAGCTTGCGCAGGTCGGTGCGGAAGTTTTCCACCTGGCCAACCCAGTCCAGCTTCAGCCAGTGCGCACAGGTTGCGCGCGTTTGCGCCATCCACGGCAATTCCACATCGCGGTCACTCACCTCGCTCAATGCCCCGATATAGGTTGCAAATTTCACATCAACATCAAGCGCCACCGTTGGCTTTCCCACAAGCGCCAAAATATTAGCCTTCATGGGATGATTACCCTGAATGAGGTCAAGGAACCCCGCGACCAGCCGGTCATAAGGGTTGCGCACAAAGGCAAAGCGCAGCAAATCGCTGCCTGTCAGGCATTCATCAAGTTGCTTGCTATCCAGGTGGTAAGGCTTGATATGCGGATCGCCCGAAAAGCGCAGATGCGCGGCAACTTCTGCTTCGGAAAAGTCGCGCAAGGCAGCCCGCCCCAAAGCCGCACTGACCGCAGTTGATGCGGCCTTTTGGTTGGCGAAAAATACATAGCCATCCTTGAGCGAGATATGCACAAGTTGACTGAGCCGCTGTGGGCCAAAAAACTGATATACCGCCTCTGCAACAGACACGTCGTTCCCCCAATCAAAAAACCCGCCTGGCCGGAGCCAAGCGGGTCATTGTGATCGACGATATGTCTGAAGACAAGTTTATCGCGAATAGAATTCGACGACCAGGTTGGGCTCCATCACCACCGGATACGGCACTTCGTCAAGGCCGGGAACGCGCACCAGCGAGGCCTTGCCCGCTTCCGAGGTGACATATTCCGGCACGTCGCGCTCGGGGCTTTCGCCGGCTTCAATCACCATCGGGATCTGGCGGCTTTTCTGGCGGATTTCCACCACATCACCAGGACGCAGCAAGGCTGACGGAATGTTGCAGCGGCGACCATTTACCAGCACATGGCCGTGGTTCACAAACTGACGCGCAGCAAACACAGTGGGGACAAATTTGGCGCGGTAAACAACGGCGTCGAGGCGACGCTCCAGAATACCGATGAGGTTTTCACCCGTGTCACCCTTCATCCGCACCGCTTCATCATAATAGCGGCGGAACTGCTTTTCGGTGATGTTGCCGTAATAGCCCTTCAGCTTTTGCTTGGCGCGCAGCTGCAGGCCAAAGTCGCTCAGCTTGCCCTTGCGGCGCTGACCGTGCTGACCGGGGCCGTATTCGCGGCGGTTGACGGGTGATTTGGCACGACCCCAGATGTTTTCGCCCATCCGGCGGTCAATTTTATACTTCGCGCTAATACGCTTCGACATGCGAATCGCTCCTTCTATCATGGCGCCACGGGCGTTGCAGGCATCCAAAACACCGGATATCTGCGGCAAAGGCCCGTGCGGACAGACACACACGGCCTGACCATTCGGTTACAAGATGGAGCGCGGGATAGGCGCAAAACGCCTATAGGTCAAGTGTTTTCTGGGGTGGCGGCTCGCCAGTGTCGACCGCAAAACTGGCGGCAGAATAGACCGACACGCAAAACGGCACGCAAAAGGTCAGCAAGCCCTGAATGACATGAAACGCCTGGCGTCCCATCACCGCGTCCCACTGGTTGATCAGGTTTAAGATCACCCCAACAATGGCGGCCACCTTGATACCGCGCCTCAATGTGGCCGGTGCCACAACGGCGCGCCAAAATTTGGGATTGAAAAAAACGATCACGTTTTCACGCTTTCCCCCTGAAGAAGCGCAACCGCTTCTGCCGCCAGCGTCATATTTCTGGCCGAACCCTTAACGGCGCGATCATTGTCATCCATCAGGCCCTGTAAGCCGGCAATGAGGCTTTCAAACGTCGCCGCCTGGTTGCTTGCCCGCTCGGCAGTTTCGCTGGCGCGCGCTGCCGACTGGGCAATGGTCCCCACAACTGCGCTGGCCATGCCTTCGCTTTGTTCGCTCTCGCGGGCGCTTTCTTTAATGTCGGTTTGCAGGCGTTCGACCCGCCCGCGCAGATCCTCACCGCCCGCCGACAGCGCCTTGACGATATTGTCAATATTATCGGCCGACTGCCCGGTAATCGCGGCCAATTCCTTGACCTCGCTGGCGACGATCGCGAACCCGCGCCCCGCTGAGCCCGCGCGCTGCGCCTCAATCATCGCGTTGAGGGCCAGCATATTGGTTTGCTTGGCAATCGATGTGATTTCGCTGCTGATCGACCCCACCTGAGTGATTTGATCCTCAATATGCGAAAGCGACTCAATCACTCTGTTCGAGCGTTCAACATTGGCCTTCAACAGGCGCACAATATCCTGCAAACAGTCATGGATACCGCGGACCTCGGCTTCTGCATCGGTGAGCGCGCGGTAATTTTCCCCTGCGTTCTGACCCGCACTGCGCGCTGTTTCGGAAATATTTTCGGTTTTGTCGATCAGATCAGAGATCAACGAGCCCTTGGCTTTCGAGGCCTCATTGACGCGTCCGGCATTGCCTTCGATCTCGGCGGCGCGCGTAATGGCATCAGCAATCGCTGCCTCGCTTGGTGTGGTGTTGCTACTCATACATCCCCCATTCACCTGCTCCATATCATCTGGACTATAACAGCGCTGAAAACCGGCACAAAACAAGCGCTATTTTGTAAAGCGGCGATACAGGCTGGATGTATCCTGCCGTCCGCCACCCATCGCCTGCACATCGGCGTAAAATTGATCCACCAAAGCCGTCAGCGGCAAAGAGACGCCCAAGGCCTTGGCCTCGTCCAGAACAATCCCCAAATCTTTGCGCATCCAGTCGACGGCAAAGCCGAAGTCATAGTCGCCGTCGACCATGGTTTTGGCACGGTTGTCCATCTGCCAGCTGCCTGCGGCCCCCTTTGAGATCACATCAATGACCGCCTTGGCATCGAGACCGGCGGCATCCAAAAGACGCAAGGCTTCTGACAAGCCTTGCAGCACCCCGGCAATGCAGATCTGATTGGCCATTTTGGCACGCTGTCCGGCGCCCGCACCGCCCAACAGACGCATTTCCCGGTGATAGGCGGCCAGCGCTGCTTTGGCTGTTTCAAAGGGCGCGGGGTCGCCGCCACACATAATGGTCAACTGACCACCCACGGCCCCCGCCTCGCCGCCCGAAACCGGGGCATCGATACTGTGCAGGCCGCGGGCGGTGCAGGCATCATAAAGCGCCTCCGCCGTGGTGGCCGACACCGTTGTGTGGTCCACCAGAATTGCCCCGGGCTTCATAGCTGCAACCACGCCGCCTGCCTCCAGGCAAAGGTCCAGCACATCCTTGTCAGCGCCGACACACATGGCAACAAGGTCGGCACCCTCAGCAGCCTTTGCCGCGGTTTGTGCGCGCGTGCCGCCATAGTCCTGGCACCAGCGCTCGGCCTTTTCACCAGTGCGGTTATAAACGGTGACACTGTGCCCGGCGCGGGCCAAATGCCCCGCCATGGGATAGCCCATCACTCCAAGCCCTAAAAACGCGATCTGCATTGCCTGCCTCCGATTATAGTCACCCCACCCCAAGCCTTGGGGCTGTGCACCGATGGGTGAAGACTTGCCATCTACTAAGCTTGTCGCCATTTTGTCGAGACCGATTTCAATGGACGACACGGGAAGGGGTTTGCAGTGGCACTGATTGGGCGGATTTTCTTGTTCATTTTATTTCTGGCTGTCGGGGCCGCGCTGATGGGCCTTGGCCTGGTGCGCGGAAGCCTTCCTGACTACAGCGGCACGATCGAAGTTGCGGGCCCCCTCGCCCCCATTGTGATTGCCCGCGACAGCCACGCGGTGCCGCATGTCAGCGCCGCCTCCGAAGCCGACCTTGCCTTTGGCCTGGGCTATGCGCACGCACAAGACCGGCTGTTTCAAATGGATATCAACCGGCGGATCGGGCGTGGCCGCATGGCCGAAATTTTGGGCACGCAGGGCCTTGGCATTGACCGGTATTTCCGAACGCTCGGCTTTGCCCATGCCGCCGAAAGCGCTTTTGCGGCCCTGCCCGGCGAAACCCAAGCCCTGCTGCAGGCCTATGCAGCGGGCGCCAACGCCTTTATGCGCAACAATCGCGGCCCGCTACCGCCAGAATTTCTGATCCTGGGATACCGCCCCGAATTTTGGAGCCCGGTTGACACGCTGGTGTGGCAGAAAATGATGTGGTTTGACCTCTCGGGCAATGCCAGACACGAGGTTGCCCGCGCGCAACTCCTCACCAAACTAACCCCTGCACAGGTCACCAGCCTTTATCCCACTTATGAAGGCGATAGCGAACCACCGCTGCCAACCCTTGCCGGGTTGATGGAGCCGGAGGCCCTCAATCAACTGGCTGCCCTGCTGGGCCCCGAAAAGCCACCCGGCTATGGGTCCAACAACTGGGTTGTGTCGGGCGCGCACACCAAATCGGGCAAGCCGCTGCTGGCCAATGACCCGCATTTGGGGCTGACCACACCGTCGATCTGGTATCTGGCGCGCCTGCACAACACGGCAACAGGCGAAAATGTGGTCGGGGTGACCTTTCCCGGCACACCCGCGATCATATTGGGACGCAATGATCATATCGCCTGGGGGTTTACCAACACCTTCCCCGACAGCCAGGACCTGTTTGTTGAAAAGCTGGTCGGCGAGACCCATTATCTCACCCCGGACGGGCCAAAACCCTTTGATATGCGCGAAGAGGTCATCCATGTGCGCGGCGGTGCGCCGGTGCATCTCACTGTACGGTCTACGCGTCACGGGCCGGTGGTATCGGACGTGCAACCCGGTGCCGCCGAGATTTTGGGCGACGGCCATGTTGTCGCCTTGCAGTGGACCGCGCTTGAGGCCCAAGACGAGGCCCCTGTGGCCTTGCGTGTTTTGAATACAGCCAAAACCTTCGATGCGTTTCTGGAGGCCGGGAAGCATTATTTCGGGCCGCAGCAGAATATGATCTATGCCGATACTGCGGGCAATATCGGTTATTTCGCCCCGGCAAAGGTACCTGTTCGCCGTCCGGATAACCGGGTGATGGGCCGCCTGCCCTCACCGGGATGGGAGGCGCTCTATGACTGGCAGGGCTATATCCCCATCGAGGACCTGCCGCTGCGCTTCAACCCCAAAAGCGGAATCATCGCCACTGCCAATGAAAAGATCGTCGACGATGACTATCCACATTTTCTGACGCGCGACTGGTCGCTGCCATATCGCGGCAACCGCATCCGCGCTGTCTTGAGCGCCAGTGACCAGCACGATATCGACAGCTTTGCCGCCCTACATGCAGACATTGTCTCGGACATGGCGCGCGATCTGCTGCCGTGGATGTTGGCGGCTGTCGGCGACCACCCGCTGGCCGAACGGCTAAAAGGGTGGGACGGCGCGATGGACAAAGACTTGGCCGAGCCGTTGATTTTCCAAACCTGGGTGCGCGCCTATTATAAACGCCTGGTCGCGGATGAACTTGACGAGTTGTTTGACGGCCAGCGCCGCCTGCGTCCGCAACTGATCAAAAGCGGGCTGTATTGGGAACAGGCGGGTGACACCCTGCCTGCTGACGACACCTATTACGCCCTGCCGGTGTTGGACCGGTCGCTGTCGCTTTTGTGGTGCGACGACGTGACGACGGTTGGCACGGTAGAGACCTGCCTGATGTTGGCGCGCGAGGCGCTTGACGAGGCTGAAGCCATACTGACAGCACGATATGGCAGCGACGCCAATGCGTGGCGCTGGGGCACGGCGCATCAATTGACGCAAGGCCACCGTCCCTTTGGTCAGCTGCCCTACCTCCGCGATATCTTCAGCCTGTCGGGCGAGCAGTCAGGTGGGCGCTACACCATCAATGTTGCCGGCAACAGCACATCAGACGCATCGCCGCACCTGTCCAGCTTTGGCGCCAGTTACCGCGGTATTTTTGATTTTTCCGATCTGAACAGATCGCGCTTTGTGCAGCCCACCGGGCAGTCGGGGCACCCGCTGTCGCCTTATTTCGGCGACCAATTCCCATTGTGGCAAAAGACCGAGGGGTTTGAAATCCCAACCGACACACCGCTGCCAAGGGATCTGATCGGCGTCTTGGAGTTGCGACCCGCGCGTTGATGCAATTGCTTTTTGCACACCAGCACTGCATGATCTTGTGTCGAAACATAAGGAATTGGCGTGGCCGATAACGAAAAACCGATCATCAAAAAGGTGATCAAAGTCGAAGGCGGCGGGCACCACGGCGGTGCCTGGAAGGTCGCCTATGCTGACTTTGTGACAGCGATGATGGCGTTTTTCATGCTGTTATGGCTCCTCAATGTGGCCCCGCCCGAAACGCTGGCGGGTCTTGCTGACTTTTTCTCGCCGACATCGGCGGCTGTTGTCGGTCGCACCGGCCAGCGCGAGGTCAACCCCGCGACCGAGTCCAAAGGCCTGAACCCCGCGCCTATTGTTGCCATTACCCGGCCTGGCCCGCCGCCCTCTGGCCCGACGCGCGGCGAAGACGAAGGCGCGGATTCGGAAAATCCTGGCGAAGGCCGCGCCGAAATCTCCGAAATTGCCCGCCAGCGCGAGGACGAGGCCTTTGAAGACATTCAGGAACAGGTGCGCCTTGCCATTCAAGAATCGCCCGAGCTTGCTGAAAATCAGGACCAAATCGTTTTCGAGGTCACCGAAGACGGCCTGAAAATTCAACTGTTGGACAAAGACCAGCGCGCCATGTTCAGAAGCGGCACAGACGACCTGTATAATTATGCACGCCGTCTGCTGTGTAGTGTCGGGAATTCCGTGGGCGGACTGCCAAACCGGCTAACGATTGAGGGGCACACGGACGGCGGCGGTCTAGAGGGCAGCAACCCCGGCCGCAAATGGGACTTGAGTGCCAACCGCGCCAACTCGGCCCGGCGCGTGCTGGATGATTGCGGTGTCACCAATGACCGAATTGCAGAGGTGATCGGCAAGGCCGACACCGACCCGCTTTATCCTGACAGCCCGAACCGGGTTGAAAATCGCCGGATTACCATTCTTGTTGTCCGCGAAGCACCCGTTGTTCCCCCACAATTATGAGCGCCGATATGATGCGCCTGAGCGACCATAGTCTGCGCGCACGCTGTGGTGCGATCACACATTGGGGGTGTGGCTGATGGACGTTGGCACCTCGCTTCAGATGTATCTGACCTTTGGGGTCGTGTTTCTGTCGATCATCGCCTATTCAAGCGACCGCATTCCCCTGGAGATTTCCGGCTTGTCGACGGTTGCGTCGCTGCTGTTTATTTTTACCCTGTTTCCGCTGACCGACAGCACGGGGGCGTCGCTGATCACCCCGCGCGCGCTACTGGCCGGCTTTGCCGACCCGGCGCTCATTACCATCATGGCGCTTTTGGTGGTGGGTCAGGGGCTGGTGCACACCGGCGCGCTGGCGGGGCCGGCTGCGATGATCGTATCGATGGGTCGCACATCGCCCAGGCTGGTGGTTGTGTTGTGCCTGACCGTGGTGGCGCTGACCTCTGCGGTTCTGAACAACACGCCGGTTGTGGTGATGTTCATTCCCATCCTCGCAGCGCTCGCCGACCGGATCGGGCAAAGCAGCGCCAAGGTGATGATGCCGCTGTCCTTTGCGGCGATCCTTGGCGGGAATTTGACCGTCATCGGATCGAGCACAAACCTTCTGGCCATTGGCGCCTATCAATTGGCCGGTGCGCCGCGGGTCGACTTTTTTGAATTCACCATACCCGGGCTGGTTCTGGCCGCATTCGGGATGGTGTATGTGCTGTTTGTCGCCCCGCGCCTGTTGCAGGACAATGGCGGCATGGCCAAGCAACTGGCCTCCAGCGGCGGCAAGCAGTTTTTGTTTCAGATCGAGGTTGCTGACGACAGCAAGCTGGCCGGGCAGATATCGGTGGCGGGCCTGTTTCCCGGTTTGAAAGATATGACCATTCGCATGATCGACCGCGGACGCGACCGGCTGTTGCCGCCCTATGACGGGGTGACGCTGGAGCCAGGCGACATCATCCTGGCGGCGGCCACGCGGTCGGTGATGACCGACCTGATGAACGCCAGCCCCGATATTGTCTCCAGCGCCGAGGGCGATGATGAAGACGACGAGGACGGCGACCGCCGGGTCATTGCCGAGGCCATCGTGGCACCGGCCTCGCGCATGGACGGGCGCACCCTGTCGATGACCGGGTTTCGCTCGGAAACGGGTTGTACGGTGCTGGGCATTCAGCGCCGCAGTCGGATGATTCGCGCCGCCATATCGCAGCTGCGGATCGAAGCGGGCGATGTGCTGCTTGTCATGGGGTCGCGCGCCAATGTGTTGGGCCTGCGCGGCAACCGCGATGTCATTCTGCTCGAGTCGTCTGCCGACGATGTCCCCATGACCAAATATTCGGGCCGTGCGGGTTTGATTTTTGCCGGGGTGGTGCTGGCCGCCAGTACCGGCTATCTGCCGATATCAGTGACCGCGCTGATCGGGGCAGTGCTGATGCTGATTACCGGCTGTCTGAACGTTCGCCAAGCCGGGCGGGCGATCGACCGCAGGGTTTTTGTGATCGTCGGGGCGGCGCTCGCCATGGGCACCGCCATGCAGGCCACCGGCGGAGCGCAGTGGCTGGCGCATTTGGTGATCGAAGCGCTGTCTGCTGCCGGACCGGTTGTGCTCTTGAGCGGGTTTTTCCTACTGATCGCGATGATGACCAATGTGCTCTCGAACAATGCGACAGCTGTTTTGTTCACGCCGATTGCGGTCTCAATCGCGGGTGAGCTGGGCGTCGACCCGATGCCGTTTTTGTTGGCGGTGATCTTTGGCGCGAACTGCAGTTTTGCAACGCCAATGAGCTATCAAACCAACCTTTTGGTGATGGCGCCCGGGCATTACCGGTTCAATGATTTTCTGCGCACGGGCACGCCGTTAATTTTTATCTGTTGGCTGGCTTTCACAATGTTTGTTCCGTGGTATTATGGTCTGCTATGAGTGAGAGACCATGACCGACCAAGGCCTTCAATTCCCCAAATTCTATGTCACGGCGCCTGCGCCGTGCCCGTATTTGGATGGCCGGACCGAACGCAAGGTCTTTACCGAACTGCGCGGGCCGGATGCCTCGGCCTTGAACGAAGCGCTGGGCCGGGTCGGCTTTCGCCGCAGCCAGACCGTGGTGTACCGCCCGGCGTGCGAAGGCTGCACGGCCTGTGTATCGGTGCGCGTGCGGGCGCCCGATTTTGTGCTGACCCGCTCGCTTGCCCGGGTTGACCGGATGAACCGCGATGTCATCGCCAGTGTTGTCCCGCCCAAAGCAACGCAAGAACAGTTTGATCTACTGTCGGAATATTTGGCCGCGCGCCACAGCGATGGTTCGATGGCCGACATGCGCCGCGAAGAATATGACGAAATGGTGGGCAGCAGCCCGGTTTCGACGGTATTGATCGAATATCGCCGGGCGCTGGACAACACCCTGCTGGCGGCAGCATTGACCGACGAACTGAGCGACGGCCTGTCGATGGTCTACAGCTTCTTTGACCCGGCAGCGACCAAGCGCAGCCTTGGCAGCTATGTCATTTTGGATCATATCCGCCGCACGCAGGCCTTGAACCAGGACTATGTCTATCTTGGTTATTGGGTCTCGGGCAGCTCCAAAATGGGCTATAAGGAGCGCTTCCGCCCGTTGGAGCGTTTGGGCCCCGAAGGCTGGTTTGAATTCAAAACCCCCATCGCCTCCAAGCGCTGACCGGCGCTTGCCTGACTGCCCCGGCAGGATTGCGCTTGGCGGCCCGCCACCCCCCGACTATAGTCGTGCCCCACTGGGATCATGTATTGAGTAGGGGAGCGCATGACCAAAAACCATTCAACCCGCCGTCAGGTTTTGAAAACCGCAGCGCTTGGCGGTGCAGCAACAGCCCTTTCGGCTTGCGGCGGCGCATCGGATAACAGCGCAGCCAAGGGCGCACCCGCGATTGTGGGCAAAAAACGGGCACTGACCATGGTCACCGCCTGGCCGAAAAATTTCCCCGGCACCGGCACCGGCGTGGAACGCCTGGCAAAACGGATCGAGGCGCTGTCGGGCGGTCAGATCACGGTCAAGGTGTTTGCCGCGGGCGAGCTGGTGGGCGGGCTCGCTGGGTTTGATGCGGTCTCGGGTGGTCAGGCCGACATGTATCACGCGGCAGAATATTACTGGCAGGGCAAGTCGCCCGCGTTCAACTTTTTTGCCGCTGTCCCCTTTGGCATGACGGCGAACGAACAAAATGCCTGGATCCGTTTTGGCGGCGGGCAAGAGTTGTGGGACGAATTGTCGGCCCCCTTCAATATCAAGCCGTTTATGGCGGGCAATTCGGATACCCAAATGGGCGGCTGGTATAACAAGGACATCAACACAGTTGAGGATTTCCGCGGTTTGCGCATCCGCATGCCCGGCCTTGGCGGCGAGGTGATGCGGCGCCTGGGCGCAACGCCTGTCACCAAATCGGGCGGGGAGATTTTCCAGGCACTGTCGCAGGGCAATATCGACGCAACCGAGTGGATTGGCCCCTGGAATGATCTGGCCTTCGGCTTTCATACGATTGTGAAAAACTACTATTACCCCGGCATTCACGAACCGGGCCCGACGCTGTCGCTTGGCCTCAATAAGGGTATATGGGACGACATGTCCGCGCAGGAAAAGGCGATCATCCAAGCCGCTTGTGACGCCGAAAACGACATCATGCACGCCGACTATAATTACCAAAATGGCCGTGCACTGATTGAGCTGACCGAAACCCACGGCGTACAATTGAAGCGCTTTTCCGATGATATTCTGCGCGAACTTGGGCGACTGTCGCTTGACGTGGTTGCAGAAACCGCCGACGCCGACCCGCTGACCCGCCGGATTTATGACAGCTATCAAGCCGGTCGCAGACAAACCCGGCGCTATCAGAAAATTGGCGAGCGCGCTTTTGCCGACGCCCGCGATCTGATCGGCGACGACAATTAAATGCTGCACCTTGAGCGCCTTCTGACGCGCGGCCTTGCGCTTTCCGGCTCGTTATTGATCCTGACGCCCTTGCTGATGGTGTTGGTGCAGTTTCTGCTGATTTTGTCGGTGCATGTGTTTGCCCTGTCCTCGATCCAGCTTCAGGAA
>JASBSO010000186.1 GCA_030148905.1 Kordiimonadaceae bacterium
CGCCCTGCGCCGAGACGCGGATTTGCGGCGACAAAATCTCAAAATTTTTGATGGTCATTACCGTTTCAGACGGAGCTTCCGCCTCGGCTGCGGGCAGGCCAAGCCCCGCGATCAACGCATCAAAATTGGTTTGCCCGCCAATAAGGCGAGCATCAATAACCGGTGCATCGAGGCGGATATGGTCGATTTTGATGTGATCCGACAACAAGCTCATGGGCTCAAGCTGCACATCCAGCGTATCCAGCGCCGCCATACTGCCGTCGCCGTACCCCTTGGGCTGACCCAGCGAGAAATCGCGCAAAGACACCGCACCGTTCAAAATATTGACCGACACACCGCCCAAGCCCACGGGGACATTGAGCACCTCAGGTCCATATTCTTCGACGCCGTCAGCGACGATCTGGTCAAAGCGTGAGGCGATGAAAAATCCACCGCCAATCAACCCGACAATAACAAGTATGAGAATAATGCGCCCCATGGACAAACCTCCTGATATGACAAAAGCACTATATCCGACTTGCCCTTGACCTTCGAGAGGCGATATCAGGAAGAGAGGGGAAGCAAGGAAAAAGCATGACGCCTCAATATTTGCTGTATGCGCGGGTGGGCCTGGCGGTTCTGGGCGCCGTGTTGATTGTGGTTCTGCCGCTGGTCGGGGGATCCTTTGGCGGTGCGGCGGCGGCAGCCTTTGTGCTGGTGATCCCCGGGATGATAACACTGCAGATTTTGGAGGCGCGGGCAGCGCATGCGGCGCGCAAAGCTCTGGAACAGCGCCTGACCCTGATGGCCTCCCAGATCGAAACGCTGACAGACGCCTCTAGCGACGCCGGAAACGAGGCCGTTATGGCCGAAATCAAAGTGCTGAAAACGCTTTTGGGCCAGCTTTTCTCCAAGCAGGGCGCGGGGCTTGCCGCGCCCGCCAAGGCACCGGCTCCCGCGCCCAAGTCACGCCGCGTTGACGACGAGGTCGATGATATCATCCTTGATCTGGCGGACGAATCGGACCTTGACGACGCCCTGCTGGATGACACCGATGACACCGACGACGACATCGACGCCCCCAGTTCTGCGGCTGATGCCCGCGGTCAAGCGCCCTCTACATCTGATGCAAAGGCCAAGCAGGCTGGTGCCGGGCAGGTGAAAAACCCTCAGTCAAAGCAAGGCACAGCGCCAAAAGCCGCGGCGAAGACGCCAGCGGCACAATCGTCCACCACCAAGCCGGAGACCGCCGCCAAGGAAGAGCCTGCCGCAAAAAAAGCCGCCCCGCCGCCACTGGCGCGGCGGCGCACCACGCCGCCCAAGCCCAAGCCGGGCAGCCGCCCCATTCGGGTGATCAAGAAAACCCGCGAACTGTTGAAGGTTGTCGAGACCGGCCTGTCGGAAAACCGTGTCGATTTATACCTGCAGCCCATCGTCAAGCTGCCGCAGCGCCGGGCAGTCCATTATGAGTGTTATTCGCGCGTGCGCGACGACGAGGGGCGGATCATCCTGCCGCGCCAATATCTCAAGCTTGCCTCTGAAAAGGGGATGCTGGGCACGATCGACAATTTGCTGTTGTTCCGTCTCATTCAGCTGGTGCGGCGGCTGGGCCCGCGCCACGCTGATATGCGGTTTTTCTGTAACCTGGCGGGCGAGTCGATCGCCGACGAGGAGTTTTTCCCGCAATTTATCGACTATATGCGCACCAGCCGCGAATTTGCCGACCGGATCATTTTTGAGATCGCGCAGGAAGATTATATGTCGATGATGCCCGAGGCGCGCAAGCAACTGGAAGACCTGAACCGCGTTGGGTTCATGTTCTCGCTCGACAGCGTCACCCAGCTTGGCGAGGAGTTCAGCCTTGAAAGTTTGGGCACCAGTTTTTTTGCCTATTTGAAAATGGATGCCAGTTTCATGGGGTCCGGCTTTGAAGGCGGCAAGCTGGACGAATTCCGCGCGTCGCTGGCCGAGCAAAACATCACCCTCATCGCCAGCAGGGTGGAAAGCGAGGATGATGTGCTGATCGCCCTCGACGGCGGTGTGGAAATGGCACAGGGCTATCAGGTTGGCCTGCCGCAGTCGCTCGAACAGCTGGAAAACGATCTGTAAAATGCCGCTGTCCGATACGGTTATTCGCATCGCTGGGCTCAGCGAGGTTGCTGACAGCGCGGACGCGCTGATTGTCGACCTGTGGGGGGTGATGCACAATGGTGGGCCCGCTTATCCGGAGGCCGACCACGCCCTGCGCGCAGCGCGGGCAGCGGGGTTGAAAACGGTCTTTTTGTCGAACGCACCGCGGACGCGCGACTATACCCGTAAGCAACTGGATCGCTTCGGCGTTCACCGCGACCTGCACGATGCCATTGTCACTTCTGGCGCGTTGGCCCGTGATATGCTGCGCGACCATTATGCCGGGCGCACGGTCTACCATATGGGGCCGGGCTCGGACTCAGACGCGGTGGCCGGTTTGCCGGTGCGCTATGTGGACAGCATTGATACGGCCGATGTGATCCACGCGACCGGTCTCGATTTCCCGACGCCCGAGGCACATCAAGGCCTTTTGGAGGCCGCGCTTAAGCGCAAGCTTCCTTTCCTATGTGCCAATCCGGACAGGGTTGTCTATGAAGGCGGCAGGCCATTTTACTGCCCCGGTGCTGTGGCCGACATTTACAGCGCGATGGGGGGCGAGGTGCTGTGGTTTGGCAAGCCGGAGCCGCTGGCCTTTGAGGGCGCGCTTCATGAACTTGAAAAGGTCTTTGGTGCATCGTTTCGGGGGCGTTTGGACCGTGTCATCATGATCGGTGACAGCCTGCAAACCGACGTGGCAGGCGCACGTGCATTTGGTCTACGTGTTTTGCAAGTGGTTGGGGAGCTTAATAAGCCGATTTATGACCCATTTGCCGGGGATACCCATATCGACCGCAAGGCCTTGTTTGAACGCGCGCAACACGACCTGCCCGTCAACGGCCCGGCCGCCGATTGGGGACCCGATTGGATTGTCGACCATCTTCGGTGGTAGGTGTTTGCGTTTGACCCCTTAGCCAAACAGGGCGTCGATGTCGTCCTGGCTGACTTCAGCGCCTTCTTTTAATTCGACGTCATTCTTAGACTCGTCGTCTTTTTTCGGCGTGTCTGCTTTGGCCTCAGGCTCCGGGTCTTTACCCGCGTCCTTTTTCTCAAGATCGGCGACAGGGTCAAAGTCTTCTTCAAACATCTGATCAAGCGCGCGCGGGTCCACAGCCTTGGGCGCAGGGGGCGGCGCAGGCGGCGGTGGCGGAGCCTTGGGTTTCGGCTTGGCTTCTGCTTTTGGCTCTGCTTTTGGTTTCTGGGCCGGCTCGGGTGCGGGCGCAGGTACAGGCGCTGGGCTTGGGGCCGGTGCTGAATCGCCGCCCATTAAGGCGTCAACGTCCGTTTGGTCGATGCCCTCACCGTCCAGCGCGGGACCGCGCAGAAGGGCTTTATCACCCGACGCTGCAACCTTTTCGCTGGCCTCGTCGTCAACCTGCTGGATATGGGCCTCGGTGATGCCCATCAGGTCGCGCAGCGACAGCACGCGCTCTTCGATATGTTCCAGCGTTTGCACAACTTTCGAGATGCGCTGACCGGTAATATCCTGAAAGCTGCAGGCCTCAAAAATACGCATCACCGCATCCTGAGTGGTTGCGGTGTAGGTTTCGGTATCGGCCGGGTCGAGCGACATAATCTCTTCCGCGGCTTCCATAATGGTGTTGGTTGCCTCTTCGGTATGCTCAACGATGGCGTTCAGCTCTAACCCGGCGCGCGGGATGCGGTCGCTTTCAAGGTCAACCGGCTGCAGATTGGCAATCTCCAAGCGGGCGCTTTCGATATAATCGCTCAGCGCACGACATTCGCGGTAAATGGTCGTATCCACCGATTTGAAAAACGCCGACATGGTGCGAATCAGCACTTCGCTGACGCTGGCAACGTCAGACAGTGTAAGCTCCTGCTTGTCGGTCTTCCTCAGATGATCGACAAGCAGGCTGACCTGTTTTGGAAGCTCGTCAGAGAGCATCTAGAATTCCCCAAGAACCGCCGTCAGTTTTTGCTGCAGCGTCGCCGCGTTGAAAGGCTTTACAATATAGTTATTCACCCCTGCCTTTTTGGCAGCGATGACATTGTCGGTTTTCGATTCTGCTGTCACCATGATGAAGGGCGTGTCTTTCAACTGATTATCAGCCCGCACCTCTTTCAACAGTTCATACCCGGTCATGGGTTCCATATTCCAATCAGAAATAATCAAACCGTAGCTTTTTGCGCGTGCCTTTTCGAGTGCCATCGCACCGTCTGTTGCTTCGTCAACATTATTAAAACCCAGTTGCTTAAGCAAGTTGCGGACGATCCGCAGCATCGTCTTGTAGTCGTCGACGATCAGGATTGGCATGTCCTTGTTTACGGCCATAAAGAATCCCCAGTTTTGCGCGCGATTTTTCTCGCGATATCGGATGAAATGTCACAAGCGGTGCACCTTAGTGACCGCAAATGAAAGATTAGTTAACCGGAACATAGGTCGCCAAAAGCAAAAGGTCTAATCATTTGCATCTTTTCTTTCATGCACTAAGGTCAACCCGCGCCCGGACAGGGCTCTCTCAAGCGATCATAGATCAGGACCGTGCATCCATGCAATTGTTGCGTCACCCGGCCGAAGCCCGCGCCAATCCAAAAGGCAGCGTTGTCGCACTGGGCAATTTTGATGGCTTTCACAAAGGGCATCAGGTCGTGGTCGGCGAGGCCGGGCGTCTGGCACGTGCGCTGGGGCTGGACTTAACCGTCGTGGTGACCGAGCCGCACCCGGTCAATTTTTTTCGCCCCGACGTGGCGCCCTTTCGCCTGACCCCGTTTCGCGAGCGGGTGACGATGATGGAAACCTTCGGTGTTGACCGGTTGTTGGTGCTCACTTTCGACAAAAGCCTTGCCTCCATGGCGGCGCAGGATTTTGTGCTGGATATCCTGGTGGGCGACCTTGGGGCTCAGCATATTGTGGTGGGCTATGACTACCGGTTCGGGCAGGGCCGCGGCGGAGGGACCGATGTCCTGGCCCATATGGGCGGCGAAGAGGGCTTCGGCCTCAGTGTGATCAGCCCGGTTTTGCCGGAAGGCGCCCCGCAGGCGGTGGAGCCCGGGCGTGCCTATAGCTCGACCCTGGTGCGCGAAACCCTGAAGGCCGGAAAGCCACGCCAGGCGGCAGACCTACTTGGGCATTGGTGGGCCATTTCGGGGAAGGTGCAGGCGGGCGATCAGCGCGGGCGCACGATCGGATTTCCCACCGCAAACATCGCGCTGGGTGATGTGATCGAACCCAGACTTGGGGTCTATGCGGTGCGGATCGTCAACGAAGATGCGCCAGACGCCCCACCGCTTAAGGGCGTGGCCAACCTTGGCCGGCGGCCCACCTTTGACAAGCGCGATATCTTGCTGGAGGTGCACGTCTTCGATTTTGACGGCGACCTGTATGACCAGCATTTGCGCATCGAATTTGTCGACTTCATCCGGCCAGAGCGGAAATTTTCCGGCGACGATGTACTGGCGCAGTTGACCGAACAGATCGCCCGCGACAGCGCTGAGGCCCGCACCATCTTGGCCGACCCCGCGCATCGGCGTGACCGGCTGCGCCGTCCGACACTCGCGGCCTATCTGGCGCAGAACCCCAATTGGCCCGGCCCGGATTCTTAACAGAATCGCCCCTCGCCTGTTGCACTTGCAGGCCGTGGGTGGCATAGCGTCTCTCTTCACCGATTTCGGGCCTGAGAGTGAACCCATGTCAAACGCCGATACTGCCGTCAATACAGCCAAGGACACACAGGAAACAGCGGCTGAGCGCGATTACCGCGACACTGTGTTTCTGCCCAAAACCGCCTTTCCGATGCGCGCGGGGCTGCCGCAGCGCGAACCGACATTTTTGGCGCGTTGGCAGCAGGACGACATTTACGGCAAATTGCGCGCGGCCTCGGCCGGGCGAAAGAAATGGGTGCTGCATGACGGCCCGCCATACGCCAACGGCGACATCCATATCGGTCATGCCTTTCAGAAAACCCTGAAAGATGTGACGGTGCGCGTGCATCAGATGCTGGGTTATGACGCACCTTATGTGCCGGGGTGGGACTGCCACGGCCTGCCGATCGAATGGAAGATCGAGGAAAAATATCGCAAGAAAAAGAAATCCAAGGACGAGGTTGACCCCGTCGAGTTTCGCAAGGAATGCCGGGACTTTGCCGCGCACTGGATCGACGTGCAGCGCGAGCAGTTCAAGCGGCTTGGCATCTTTGGCGACTGGGACAACCCCTACACCACCATGGCGTTCGATGCCGAAGCCAAGATCGCTGCCGAAATTCTGCGCGTGGTGAAAACCGGCGCGCTGTATCGCGGCTCCAAGCCGGTGATGTGGTCGCCGGTT
>JASBSO010000041.1 GCA_030148905.1 Kordiimonadaceae bacterium
GGTATTGAAGCTGTCTGACGCCCTCGGTGATCTCAGTAATCTGTTGCGGCGGCTAATTGGTAGCTCGATCGAGCTACAGGTCATTCACGGGCGCGGCATTCAGCCGGTTTTGGTGGATCAGGGCCAGTTGGAGCAGGTGATTGTTAACCTGGCCGTTAACGCGCGTGACGCCATGCCCGATGGTGGCGTGCTGACCATCAAAACCGCAATGGTGCGCGTGACCGACGGCGACAAAACATTCCCGCCTGTGGTGGTGCCGGGCGATTATGTCGAGATCAGCGTCAAAGACAGCGGTCATGGCATTAGCGAAGACAATTTGAATAAGATTTTTGAGCCGTTTTTCACCACCAAAAGCGTCGGGCAGGGCACCGGGCTGGGCCTGGCGACGGTTTACGGCATTGTCAAACAAATGGGTGGCTATGTGTTTGCCTACTCGCCGCCGGGGGAGGGGGCCGAATTTCAGGTGTTGTTGAAACCGCATGCGCATGCGGCGGGCACAGGGGACGAAACACCGGCGGCCACCAAGGTGCGTGACCTGTCGGGCTCGGGCACCATTTTGATCGTCGAGGACGAAGACCCTGTGCGCATTCTTGTCGACCGAGCCCTGACCGCGCGCGGTTACACCGTGATCGAGGCGATCAACGGCGAGGAGGGGTGGGACCTGTTTCAGGAACACGCAGACGAGATCGACCTGTTGGTGACCGATGTGGTGATGCCTGGGTTGGACGGGCCGGGGCTCGCCAGCAAAGTACGGTCCGCACGCAAAAACCTGCCGGTCTTGTTCATTTCGGGCTATGCGGAATCGATTGTGCGTCAAAATCTTGAAGACGCGCGCAATTATTTTCTGCAAAAGCCGTTCAGTCTTAAGGATATGGCTGCAAAGGTGAAGGAAATTGCCGAAGACACCAAAAAGAACAAAATATGATTTTCGCCTTGACCAAATAGAACAAAAAAAGTACAAACCCTTCATTGAACCCCCGATTGGGATGTGAAATAAGGGAGCGTCGACATGTCATCACCAGAACTGCAGTTGGTAAAAGGAAGTTCCATGGATAAGACCAAGGCGCTTGACGCGGCGCTCGCGCAGATTGACCGGGCTTTTGGAAAAGGCTCGGTGATGAAGCTGGGCCAGCGGGCAAACACCGAAGAAACCGAGGTGATTTCCACGGGCTCGCTCAATCTCGACATTGCGTTGGGTATTGGGGGCTTTCCCAAGGGGCGGATTATCGAAATTTACGGGCCGGAAAGCTCGGGGAAAACCACGCTTGCCCTGCATGCGGTTGCCGAATGTCAAAAGGCCGGTGGTGTGGCCGCCATTGTTGATGCCGAGCACGCGCTTGATCCGGTTTATGCCAAAAAACTTGGCGTGGATGTGAACGAACTGCTGGTTTCGCAGCCCGACACGGGCGAACAGGCGCTGGAAATTACCGATACGCTGGTGCGCTCTGGCGCGATTGACATTGTGGTGGTCGACTCTGTGGCGGCACTGACCCCTCGCGCCGAGCTGGAAGGCGAAATGGGCGACAGCCATGTCGGCCTGCAGGCGCGCCTGATGAGCCAGGCGCTGCGCAAGCTGACGGCGTCGATTTCACGGTCGAATACGATCGTGATTTTCATCAACCAGATTCGGATGAAAATTGGCGTGATGTATGGCAGCCCCGAAACAACAACCGGGGGCAATGCGTTGAAATTCTACGCCTCTGTGCGCCTGGATATTCGCCGTATTGGTCAGATCAAGGAAAAGGATGACATTGTTGGCAATGCCACCCGGGTGAAAGTGGTCAAGAACAAGATGGCACCGCCGTTCAAGCAGGTGGAATTTGACATCATTTACGGCGAGGGCGTGTCGAAAATGGGTGAGGTGATCGATCTCGGCGTCAAAGCCGGCGTGGTTGAAAAATCGGGCTCGTGGTACAGCCATGACAGCCAGCGCATCGGCCAGGGGCGCGAAAATGCGAAACGCTTCCTGCTGGAAAACAGCGATGTTGCGGCTGCGATTGAACATGCGGTGCGTAAAAACGCCGGTCTGGTCAATGAAGCGATGCTGGTTGACCCCGGCGTTGAAGACGACGCCTGAGGCCTTCGCACGTGCCGGGTGCGGGCATTGCCCCGCCTCGGTGCAGCGTACCCCATATCCCATAAATCGGCCGCCTTTGGGCGGCCTTTTTTGCGCACATGCTGGACTTGTCAAAAACCCTTGGTTATTGAGGGCGCAAGACCAGTAGGAGCGTGCCGGTGGCCACAGTTAATGAGATTCGCGAACAGTTTTTGAGCTTCTTTGAAGAAGATGATCACCAAAGGGTGCAAAGCGCGCCGCTGGTGCCGATCAACGATCCGACGCTGCTCTTTACCAATGCGGGCATGGTGCCATTCAAGAACATCTTCACCGGCCAGGAGGTGCGCGATTATGTGCGCGCGGCATCGAGCCAGAAATGCGTACGCGCTGGCGGCAAGCATAATGATCTGGACAATGTCGGCTACACCGCACGCCACCATACGTTTTTTGAAATGCTCGGCAATTTTTCCTTTGGCGACTATTTCAAGGACCACGCGATTGAACGCGCGTGGCAGCTGGTCACCCGCGATTTTGGCATCGACCCGTCGCGGCTGCTGGTCACGGTTTTCCACGAAGACGAGGAGGCCGCCAGCCTTTGGCGGCGCATTGCCGGGCTCGGCGACGACCGCATCATCCGGATCGCCACATCCGACAATTTCTGGTCGATGGGCGACACTGGGCCCTGCGGTCCGTGTTCCGAAATCTTCTATGATCACGGCGAGAATATCCCCGGCGGCCCGCCCGGAAGCCCGGGTGAGGACGGCGACCGCTTTATCGAGATCTGGAATCTCGTTTTCATGCAGTTCGAACAGCGCGCCGACGGCAGTCGTATCGACCTGCCGCGCCCCAGTATCGATACCGGGATGGGGCTAGAGCGTATTGCTGCGGTCCTGCAAGGCGTGCATGAAAACTATGAGATCGATACCTTTGTCAAATTGATCGCTGCCTCCCAAGAAGTGACCGGCGTTGAAGAAAACGACGATACTCGCGCGGCGCACCGGGTTATCGCCGATCATTTGCGCGCTTCCAGCTTTTTGATCGCTGACGGTGTTCTGCCGTCGAATGAGGGGCGCGGCTATGTTCTGCGCCGGATCATGCGCAGGGCGATGCGTTATGCGCACCAGCTGGGGGCCAAGGACCCGGTTTTGGCACCGCTTGTGCCCACGCTTGTCGGCGAAATGGGGCAGGCCTTCCCCGAGCTTGGCCGCGCTGAAAGCTTGATCAGGGAAACGCTGTATCTGGAAGAGGACAAGTTTCGCGCGCTTCTCGACCGCGGAATGCGGCTGCTCGACGCCGAAGCCGAAAAACTCGCGGACGGAGAAGACCTGCCTGGCGATGTCGCCTTTAGCCTTTATGACCGCTACGGCTTTCCGCTGGATATGACGCAGGACGCCATGCGCCGGGCCGGGCGCGAGGTGGATACCGCCGCCTTTGATGCCGCAATGGCCGAACAAAAGGCGCGCGCGCGTGCGGCATGGAAGGGCTCAGGCGACGACGCTACCGAGGCGCTGTGGTTCGACCTCGTGGACCGCTTTGGTGCCACCGAATTTGTCGGCTATACCAGCGACCGTGCCGAGGGCAGCGTGCTGGCGATCGTGGCGGACGGAACATCAATTGAGACCGCGACAAAGGGCGACACCATCAAACTGCTCGTCAATCAAACCCCGTTCTACGGCGAATCTGGTGGGCAAATGGGCGACAGCGGCACGGCACACACCGCCGGTGGTGCCAAGTTGGTCATCAGCGATACGCAAAAAGCCCTGGGTGCGCTGCATGTGCATGAGGTCGAGGTCATAGACGGTACGCTTGCCGTCGGTGACCAGCTGGACCTGCAGATCGACACAGAGCGGCGCCAGGCGCTGCGGGCCAATCACTCGGCCACGCACGTCCTGCACGAGGTTTTGCGCCGCACGCTCGGCAGCCATGTTACGCAAAAGGGCTCGTTGGTTGCCCCCGACCGGTTGCGCTTTGATTTTGCCCATCCCAAGGCGATCTCGCCCGAGGACGTGCACGCGATCGAAAGCGAGGTCAATCTGCGCATTCGCCGCAACGACCCAGTGGAAACACGGCTGTTGCCCTATGAAGACGCCATCGACAGCGGCGCCATGGCGCTATTTGGTGAAAAATATGACGACGAAGTGCGCGTGCTCTACATGGGCGCGGATACGGATGACAAAACCCGCTCGCATTTTTCCATCGAACTGTGCGGCGGTACGCATGTCAGCCGGCTGGGCGAAATCGGCACTTTTGTGATCCTGTCGGAAAGTGCGGTCGGGTCCGGCGTGCGCCGGATCGAGGCTCTGACGGGCGCGGGGGCCATCGCGCATATTCAAGGCCAAATCGATGTGCTGCGCGCTGTTGCGGGCGGGCTGAAGGTTGCCCCGGCTGACGCGCCCGAGCGGGTCTCAGCGCTGCTGGCCGAGCGCAAGCAATTGGAGCGCGACCTGTCCGAAGCCCGCAAAAAGGCCGCATCCGGCGGGGCAGGCGGTCCGGCGGTGAAGCAGCTTGGCTCTATTCAGTTCATCGGTCAGGTTCTGGACGGTGTACCCGCAAAGGATTTGCGCGGTCTGGCTGACGAGGCAAAAAAATCGTTGAAACGCGGGGTGATTGCCCTTGTTTCGGTCAATGACGGCAAGGCGGCGATTTTGACCGCTGTGACCGACGACCTGACCGGCGATGAAGACGCCGTGCGTCTGGTGCGGATTGGCGCTGAGGCGCTGGGTGGCAAAGGCGGCGGCGGGCGGCCAGACATGGCACAGGCCGGCGGCCCCGACGGCAGCAAGGCGCAAGATGCCATCGCCGCGATCGAGGCGGCCATCGCCTGAGGCCATAGGGCGGGCAGTGGTCCGTCTTGTCTCTAGGACAAAGAAAAAGGCACCGGACATCCGGTGCCTTTTTTATATTGCTGAAACCCTGACTGGGGGCCGTTTAGCCAAGTTTGGCTTGCAGGTTAGAGTCGATCTTGTCGAAGAACTGACCCGTGGTCATCCAGCTTTGGTTCGGGCCAATCAACAAGGCCAAGTCTTTGGTCATGTTGCCCTGTTCGACCGTTTCAATGCAGACATTTTCAAGCGC
>JASBSO010000048.1 GCA_030148905.1 Kordiimonadaceae bacterium
GCATCAAGGTGATGGCGCGGCTTGATATCGCTGAAAATCGCATCCCGCAGGACGGGCGCATTTCGCTGACCCTTGGGGGACGGGCGCTCGATGTGCGTGTGTCCACCCTGCCCGCGCGCCACGGCGAACGCGTTGTGCTTCGGCTTTTGGACCGGGCGCAAGCGATGTTCTCGGTCACTGATCTGGGGATGGACAAAGCCACGCTGAACCGGTTTCAGGACGCATTGGCCGAACCGAACGGCATCATCCTTGTCACCGGGCCAACCGGGTCGGGTAAAACCACCACACTTTATGCAGGCCTGTCGATGCTGAACGACAGCAGCCGCAATATTCTAACGGTCGAAGACCCGATCGAATATGCACTCGACGGCATTGGGCAAACCCAGGTCAACGCCAAGGTGGGCATGACCTTCGCCGCTGGCCTGCGCGCCATTTTGCGCCAGGACCCAGATGTGGTGATGGTCGGCGAAATTCGCGACCTGGAAACTGTGGAGATCGCCGTTCAGGCCAGTCTGACCGGGCATTTGGTGCTCTCAACCATTCACACCAACAGCGCCATCAGCGCCGTGACCCGTCTGCGTGACATGGGGGTAGAGCCGTTTTTGCTGGCCAGCACGATCAAGGCCCTATTGGCGCAGCGCCGCGTGCGCCGCCTGTGCGACGCGTGCAAAGCCCCAACCGAGGGCGATGCCATCTTGCGCACACGGCTGGGCATAACCGACAGTACAGCCGCACAACTGTTTCAACCCGTCGGATGCGCCGAATGCGGACACACCGGGTTTCAGGGGCGGGTCGGGCTCTATGAACTGGTGCGCATTGACGGCACCTTGCGCCAGGCGATCCACGACGATGCGCGCGAGGACGCGATGGCCGCGCATGCCTTTTCCGGCGATGCGCAAACACTTTTGGAAAGCGGTTACGCCCATATCCGGGCGGGCATGACCACGCTTGAGGAAGTGCTGCGCGTTTGCCGCAGCGAGGGGGCCGCCGATGCAGGCCTTTGACTATGAAGCACTTGATACCAGCGGACGCCCGCAAAAAGGGATGATTTCCGCCGACAGTGCCCGGTCTGCCCGGCGCGAGCTGAAACGCCGCGGCCTTGCCCCGCTTGCAGTGAAGGAAACACGCCAGCGAACCAAAAACGGCGCTGGCACCGTCGCCACCATTCGGCACAGCCTTGGGCATAAAGACCGCACCCTGGTGACCCGCCAATTGGCCACGCTTGTGGGGGCCGCCGCCCCCATCGAGCAAGCGCTCAATACCATTGCCGGTCAGGCCGACAAGGATGCCGTCAAGCACGTGCTGCAATCGGTACGCAGCGACGTGCTGGAAGGTCACCGGCTGGCCGATGCCATGCGCCGCCAGCCCAAGGCCTTTAGCCCGCTGTATGTGTCGATGGTGGCAGCTGGCGAAAATGCCGGATCGCTGCCGCAGGTTTTGGAGCGTTTGGCCGATTATATGGAACGCACCGAGGCCGTGCGGGCCAAGGTGCAAACCGCATTGATTTACCCGGCCTGCCTTGCGGTCGTGGCGGTGGGTGTGATCATTGGATTGATGACCTTTGTTGTCCCCAAAGTGGTGCAGCAATTTGACACCGTGGGTCAGACCCTGCCGCTGTTGACCCGCATCATGATCGCCGTGTCGGATTTTACCGCCCAGTGGGGGCTTGTACTGGGCCTTATATTTGTCGCCGCAGCCGCAGCCTTCATCGCCGCCCTGCGCAAGCGTCCGTTTCGGGAGCGCGTGGACCGCGCGCTGCTCGCTGTGCCGTTTCTGGGCCGGATGATCCGGCAAATGAATGCCGCGCGCTTTGCCCGCACGCTCGGCACGCTGTCTGCCAGCGGTGTGCCTATCGTGTCGGGTCTGAAAGCCGCCGAGCAAACCATCGAAAATACCGTTTTGCAAAATGCCATCGGCGCGATTGTCGCCGACGTGACCGAAGGCAAGGGCCTGTCGGCAGCGATGCGCAAAACCGCCGTTTTTCCGCCGATGCTCGTTTATATGGTCGCGGCTGGCGAAAACAGCGGCACGCTTGCCGATATGCTGGGCAAGGCCGCCAGCTATATGGAAGCCGAATTTGAAAGCGTCACCAATGCTGCGCTCAGCTTGCTGGAACCGGCGATCATCATCGTCATGGGCGCGGTGGTTGCCACCATTGTGCTCGCCATTTTGATGCCGATTTTGCAGTTGAACGCGCTCGCGCTTGGATAAGTGCAGGCTAGTCCCGAGGAGACATCGATGACAGACACACACACGCCGCCGCGCCAACACGGTGCTCGTAAATCCGACCGATCCGAGGATGGCTTCACCCTGGTTGAACTGATGGTGGTGATCGTGATCATCGGCTTGCTGTCGACCATTGTGGTGATCAATGTGCTCCCGAGCGGCGACCGCGCCAATGTTGAAAAGGCGCGGGCCGACATTGCCCGCCTGACTCAGGCGGTCGAGCTGTACCGCCTGCACACGCAGGTTTACCCCACCACCGATCAGGGTCTGGAAGCCCTGGTGCGGGCCCCGCAGGGCCTGCGCAACCCCGAGCGGTATCAGGCGGGGGGCTATATCTCGGCCCTGCCCGACGACCCATGGGGCAATCCCTATCAATATCTGCAGCCCGGCAACACGCGCCCCTTTGACATTGTGTCATACGGGGCCGACGGTCGGCGCGGCGGCGAGGGCCTGAATGCGGACATCTCCAACTAAGCCCCAAAACTGCGCCGGGTTTACGCTGGTGGAAATGCTGGTGGTGATGACAATCATCGCGCTGGCATCGGCACTGGTGGTGTTCACCCTGCCACCGGCAAGCGACACCGCCCTGCGCGACAGTGGTGAAAGACTGGCCGCACAAATACAGGTGGCGGCGGACCGGGCGGTACTGTCCGGCAACGCTACAGGCATGCAAATCAGCTCTAGCGCCTACCGCATGCTGCGCCGCACGCTGACCGGCTGGCAGTCTGACCCGTTTTTTGAAGCCGCACAGGTCGACCTTGCAGACACCGCCTCTATCGAGCTGACCATCGAAGGCGAACGCATCCCCCTGCCTGCCGACTTGAGCGGGAACTTGGACACCGTACCTGATCTTTTCTTCACGGCGACCGGCGATCATCCGATGTTCGCCCTGACCCTTATCGGGGACAGCGCACGCTTTGTGATCACGCCCGGTGACGGCAGCGGTGGCGGGTTCCACCTGCGTGAGGGCCGTTGACATGCACCCCTCGGATAGAGGCTTTACCCTGGTTGAGGTGCTGGTCGCGCTGGCAATTTTTTCCATTGCGGTTCTTGGGCTGATTGCCGCCCAAACCACCAGCATCCGCTCCAGCCAGGCGCTGCACATCCGGGCTTATGGCGATATTGCCGCCGACAATGTGATGGTGCGGTCGATGATCGACCCGGCTCAGTTGGAACTGGGCTTCAGCCGCGGCAGCGAAACCATAGAAGGTCAGGATTTTCTGTGGACGCGCAATGTGCGCCCGTCCGGGCGCGGGGAGATTGTTGCAATCACCGTTGATATTCGCGCGCCAGACAGCGACCAGATCATCGCCTCCTTAAGCGGATTTCGGGGAAATCGCTGATGCAGGACCGCGGCTTTACCCTGACCGAACTCCTTGTTGCACTGTTTATCTTTGCGCTGATTACGGCTGCCAGCAGCGGCCTGTTTACGCTTGCCTTTGCCACTGATGCCAGTGTGGGCAAACGAAACACCCAAATCGCCGACCTTGCCGTCGCCCGCGCGCTGATCAAGGCCGACATGGCGCAGGTTGTCGCGCGGCCAACACGCGGACAATTCGGCACTCAGCGGGTGCGCGGCCTGGTTGGCGGCACCGCGACGGAAGACAGCAGCCTGTTGATCCGCTTTGCCCGCTTAGGGTGGGACAATCCCGGCGGTCGGCTGCCGCGCGGCCGCACACAGGCGGTGGATTATGTGTTTGAGGCCGGGCAGATTGTCCGCCGCACCCCCCTGCGCACCGATCCGGCCCCGGACACGCCTTTTCGCGACCGGGTGTTGTTTTCCGGCATCGCGGCCGCAACGGCCGAATTTTATGTCGGCGGGGTTTGGCAACCCAGCTGGCAAACCGGCGACATCACCAGCACCGCACTGCCCAGCGCCATGCGCCTTGTCCTGACACGTGAAAGCGGCGAAAGGCTGGAGCAGTTGTTTCTGATCTCGGGGGCGCGGTTATGACCCGTGCGCCCGATCCACAAACCCCGCAGCGCGAGCGCGGCGCGGCGCTGATTACGGTCCTGTTTCTGGTGGTGATTCTGTCCACCGTGGCGCTGAGTATGACCGACGATGTCAGCTATGCCGTGCGCAGGTCAGCCGCCCAGCACAACACCGAACAGGCGCGCTGGTTCGCGCTGGGGGCGGAAACACTGGCCCTTGAAACCCTGCGTGCGAGCCTCGCTGCAAACCCCAACCGGATCACCTTGAACCAGCCCTGGGCGACCGAGGCCGGGCGCTTTGCCATCCCCGGCGGATTTATCGACGGGCGGCTGAGCGATGCGGGAAACTGTTTTAATATCAACAGCCTCATTCCAAATGCCGAAGACCGCGACGCCGAGGCCGACCCGCGTATCACCGCTCAGTTTCAAAAACTGTTGCTGGCGATTGGTCTGGCCGAAGGGGAGATCGCGGCCATTCAGGGCCCGCTTGTCGACTGGATTGACCCGGACGGCCGCCCATCAGACCGGGGCGCGGAGGATTTTGACTATTTGGGCCTGCCGGTGCCTTACCGCACGCCCAACACACTCATCGCCGATATCAGCGAGCTGCGCGCACTGTCGGCCATGACACCCGGTCTTTATACGCGCCTTGCGCCCTTTTTGTGCGCCCTGCCGACACGGCAGCCTGCTACGCTGAATGCCAACACGCTCAGCCCCGAGCAATTACCGCTGATCGCGATGCTGATCGGCGGCGATGAGACACCGGCCCTTGACCGGCTTTTGGAGATTGTCACCAGCAGGCCTGGGGGCGGCTATGCATCCGCCCAGGACTTTTGGGCGCTGCCCAGCTTTGAAGGTTTGCAGATTTCCGACGCCGATAGGCAACAGGTTGATGTGCGCACACGCTATTTCCGGCTCAATGCGCGGGTTGCCTACACCGATGCGTTCGTGCAGATAGTATCGCTGATTGACGCCGTGCAAGCGGATGTCATTGAGGTGCGCTGGCGCGAGATTGGATTGCTGCAATAATGACCCGCCTGTTGATCATGACAAGCCTGGCGGCCGATGCCCCCCGCACCTATTGGATTGAGCGCGCCGGTGCCCCGCCCCAGCCCACAGACCTTGAAGGCGCACGCGCTGGCAACCATGATGCGGTCATCGTTCTGATTGATGCCCGCGATTGCACGCGCCTGACCCTCCAACTACCGGCCCGCAGCGATGCCCATGCGCGCGCCGCAGCACCCTTTGCCGTTGAAGACCGGCTGGCCGCCCCGATCGAAGACTGCCACGTTGCCATTGGTCCCGCGCAAGACGACACCGGCACACGCCCTATTACCGTGGTTGACCGCGCGCGCTTGCGGGAGTTGATATCTGCGCTTGCGCTCGACGGGCTGCAACCGACGCTCGCCCTCGATGAAATCCATCTGATGACGGCTCTGCCTGCAGGGGATCCACCGGCCATGCTGGCCCTTGACGACCGCGTGTTGGGCGTAGCACCAGACAATACCGACGACCGCATTGCGATCGATCGCAGCCTGCTGAACACGCTTGCTGAGCACAGTGCGGATCCTGTGCGCTATTTTTCCACAAAGGCAGGGGATGCGCTCAACCAGCAACCCGCTCAGCATATTGACATGGCCACGCTTCTGGCGAAAGTGGACTGGTCCGGCGCTGCTGGCTTGACCTTGCTGCAGGGGGATTTCAAACCGCGCAAACCCTGGCGCGACATTTGGATACTCTGGCGGCGCCCGGTGCGGATTGCCGCGCTCGCCATTCTTGTCGCGGTTGGCAGCCTGATCGCCGACACACTTCTTTTGACGCAGAAGCTTGCCCGCGTTGACCGCGCGGCGCAAACGGCGCTGCAAACGGCCTTTCCCGGGGCCCGCAGTATCGACCATATGCTGCAGCGCCTGTCGCAAATGCAGGACCGCTCCGGGGACCCGTTTTTAACGCTCGCCAGCGTCAGCCTTTCGGCTTTGCAGACCAGCAATTCTATCCGCCTTGACGGCCTGCGCTACAGTAGCGAACGCGACCAGCTTGACCTGTCGCTTGCGGCACGGCGGTTCGAGGATGTTCAGGCGCTCAAAGGTCAGTTTGACCGCCTCGGGGCCACCATGACCGAAGGGGCGTCGCGCCAGGTTGACGGCGAAATTGTCAGCGACGTGACCATTGAATGGAAACGCCGATGACGACGCTCACAAAATGGTGGATTGCACTGAGCCAGCGCGAACAGGTCATGCTGGCGGCCCTTGGCGGCCTGCTCATGGTGCTTGTCTTGACTTACGGGGTGTTTATACCGCTGACAAACTGGCACCACAGCACCAAAACCACGCTGGCCTCTGCCGAGGCTGATGCCTATCTGATCGCTGAGGCTGTACGCGAAGCGGGCCAGCTTGCCGCTGCTGCCGCCGAGCGACCCGGCATCCGCGATGTGCCGCTTCGCCAGGCGCTCGGCGAAACGACCAACGTCAAAGGCATTGCCATCAGCCGCATCCAGCCCGACCCATCGGGTGGTCTAACGGTCTGGATCGACACCGTTTCGCCGCCTGTATTTTTTACCTGGCTTGAGGAGTTGTACCGTGGATACGGCATTCAGGCGACACGTGTGTCCCTGCAGCGCGACGACACGTCAGACACGGTGCGCGCCCAGCTGTTGCTGACAGGCCGCGAACAATGAAGCTATGGCATCTCATCATGCTAGGCGCGCTGGCCTTCATCGCCGGGCTGGTTGCGTATATGCCGCTCGGCGCGGTGGTGAGCGGCGAGACCATCCCCGCGCTTCACAGTGTCCGCACCGCCGGGACCCTATGGCGGGGGCGCGTGACCGGCCTCGTGCTGGCGGGCAAACCGCATGTGCTGACCGTGGATGCGTCGCCCTGGTCGGCCCTCAGCCTGCGCTGGGCCGGACATTGGCGCCTGACGGGCCGTGCGGTACAGGGCGACGGTCAAGCCACACTTGGCTTAAGCGGCGCGGCCAGTGTATACGACACACGCATCACCATGACCACTGAGGCCGATATTGGCGTCGCCCTTCCGCTTGTGCTGCATATTGACCTTGACCGCCTGTCGGTGGACGGCGGCGGACGCTGCACTCAAGCCTTAGGCCAGGTGCGCACCAACAGTCTGAGCGCGCTCGGCCAACGTATCGGCTGGCAGGCCCCACCCCTGGCGGGCCCGCTTCGCTGCAGGGATGGTCGGATCGCCGTCGACATGACCGGCCAAACGCCTCAAAATGACAGCGTGTCGGTGACTATACTGCTTGCAGAGGATGGCATGATCATAGACACGCGCATTCACACCAGAACGCCAGCGCTGATTGCCCTGTTGGGCCGTGCCGGGTTTGCAGCAACGGACGGCGCATACCGGCGCCAAGACCGGAGGTCTTTCAATGGTCTTTAAACCCTGGGCCCTGGTGCCCGTCATCATGTTTTGCCTCATGGCCTGCACAGCACAGGACCCGACGGCCGGGCAAAGACAGCCCGTATCCGCACCGAAGCCGCCCATAGCCCAAACCCCGGCAGCCCCTGACGATGTGCTGCTATCGCGCATTGGCGGGCTTGACCGTCAGGCACTTGAAGACGGGGAGTGCGGGTTGTTTTTGTGGGCTGCCCTGCCCGAGCGTCAGCTTGTTTTTTTCCAGCGCGCGCGGGACGTTGGCGCCCAGATGCATTTGGACAATTCGGTTCAAACGCTGATCAGAACCCGTGCTGAGGGCGATCAGATTTACAGCATTTTTCCCGACCAGTCGTTCCGGGCCGGTGATTTGACCATCACCTTGTCGCTTGCAACAGAGGGTTTGCAGCCCGTCACCAAGGGCAGCATGGTGCGTCAGGCGAGCCTGAGGCTGGATGACCCGGACGGGTGGACCATCGTTTTGCCGGTTGCCGGGCTGGTGGCCTGTCAATAAGCGGTGTTTCGCGCCAGCGCCGCCGCCTTGAAAAGGGCGTGCACCGACATCCCGACCTTGAGATCGAGGCGTGCGACCGAGCCCAGAGTTATGCGCGACAAAAGCTGGTGGGCACCCGCTGTCAAATGCACATGTGCAAATCCGCCCTCGGCCTCGTTGATGGCTGTAATGCCCGCACGCACCGACGCACAGGCGCTCAAGCCCGATGGCGGATGGAGCGATAGCATGATGTCATCCGCCGCGACATGCACCAGAGCGCGCGCCTGGTCGCCGTGCGCTGCAAAGCCTTCGATCCGAAGCTCCTCCGCGCCGAAGACGGCATGGAAATATCCAGCTTCGATACGCCCCATCAGCTGAGTGGCGGGCGGAACGCCGTGCAGGCGGTGCATGGCCGTCGTCACATCGCCCGCGTAATCGACCCTGCCGTGCTGCAGATAAATCACCCTGTCTGCAAGGCGAGTGATGTCGTGCCAATCATGGCTGACGACCAAAAACGGAATGGCAAGCTGGGCCTGCAGGCGGCGCAAAAGACCAATGGTGGCGCGGCGCAGGTCCGGGTCAAGCGCCGACAAGGGTTCGTCCATCATCACCAATCGCGGCCCCGGCATCAGCGCCCGTGCCAGGGCAACGCGCTGTTTTTCACCGCCCGACAGCTGGGCGGGCATACGGTGTAAGATGGCCCCGATCCCCAATGTGGCGATGATGTCGGCGCGCTGATCCGTGCTAAGCGGCGCTGCCGCGCGGCGGACACCATAAGCAAGATTGGCCGATACCGACATATGCGCAAACAGATGATGCCCCTGAAACATCAGCGACACATTGCGGGCCTCAGGACGCGGCCAGTGATGCTGGGTCCAGTGCTGGCCCTCGATGTCAATGCGGGCATCACTTGGCCGCCCGAGCCCTGCCACAAGGCGCAGCACGCTTGACTTGCCCGCACCCGAAGGCCCCGCCAGCGCCGTCACCTCATTTTGCAGGGTAAAGCTGACATCAAGGTCAAGCGCCGCCTGCTGTGTTTTGAGCGCGACCCCAATCATGACAGTCGCGCACGCCAAATGCGCGCCAGCAGGCTTTCAGACACCACAAGCCCCACAACCGCTAGGGTCACGGCGATCAGCGACAGACGCGCGGCCACGGCCTCGCCGCCGGGGGATTGCACCGCGCTGAAAATCGCCAGCGGCAGCGTCTGGGTTTCCCCGGGGATATTGGCAACAAAGGTGATGATCGCGCCAAATTCGCCAAGCGCCGCGGCAAAGGCGGTGATCATGCCGGCGATCACACCCGGCGCCGCCAGCGGCAGAACAACCGTTATAAACCGGTCAACCGGGCCCGCCCCCAGTGTCGCGGCGACATCAAGCTGGGCGGTGTCAATGCTCTCCAGCGCTTGGCGCATCGCGCGCAGCTGGAAGGGAAAGGTCATCACCCCGGCCGCCAGCGCCGCCCCGGTCCAGCTGAAAATAAATCTGAGGCCTAGCACCTCGTCCAAAAACGCACCCACCGGGGCCTGGGTACCAAAGATGGTCAGCAGTAAATAGCCCATCACCACGGGCGGCAGCACAAGGGGCACATGGAAAATTGCGCTCACCAGCGACTTGAGGGGAAATTGGCGAAACGCCAGCAAGGCGGCGCACCCAAGCGCCAGCGGCGCGGCCCACAGCACTGCCACCACCGCCACTTTCAAGCTGAGCCACAGGGCATCGAGTTCAGTGGGTGTCAGCACGGGCAAACCCCCAGTCCTGAAATGTCTTTTGCCCCGCTGGCGTTGTCAGCGCGGCCAAAAACCCTGCTGCTTGGGCGTGGGTTGTTCCTGCCGGCGTGAGCGCACCAACATAGGCAATGGGGCTGTGCAGCGATGCGGGCACATCACCGACGCGCCGAACCCGAGGGTCCACCCGCACATCGCTGGCATAAATGACACCGAGGGCGGCCTCACCGCTGGCCAGCAGAGCAAGGGCCGCCCGCGCGTCTGCCGCAAAGACAGCGTGCGGCCTCAACTGCGCCCACAGCCCCCCGGCTTTGAGTGCCTGGCGTGCATAGCGCCCAGCAGGAACATGACCCGGGTCACCCAGCACAAGCTTGTCGCGGTCGTGTTTGCCCGCGACCCACGCCTCCAGGCTGTCAAAGGGCACCGAGTTTATGCCGCGGCGGGCAGAGGCAAGCACCAAGACATTGCGCGCAATAACGTGTGCGGTGTCGGCCTGAATGCGGCCTGTTTCTATAAGCGCGTCCACATATACCGGGTCCGCCGACAGAAAGACATGCGCACCGGCACCGGCACCGATTTGCCGCGCCAGTGTCGAGGACGCCGCAAACGCCGTTTCCGCGCCGCCCAGGGATTGCCGCGCCAGCTCGGCGGTGATGACGTCCTTCAAACTGGCCGCCGCGAAAATACGCAGCGGTGGGTCACCGGATGCCAGCGCTCCAAACACCCCTGGCCCACTTAGCAACAGACAGAGCACACAGAGAAAACAACCCGCCAACCGCACCAACAGGATCAACTGGCCTTCCTTTTGAACGACAGTGTGTTTCGCAGTTTGGAAAACCGCTCAGATATTTCGGGCCATAATTGCATATGCCCAAGCCCCGAACGGCTGTGATCGCGGGCCAGACGTGCGGCCATGCTGTAGCAAAGATATACGACCACAAGCCACAGCACGATGCCGCTAAAACCAAGGCCCTTCAGCCAAGTGGTGAACCAAAGCGCAGCATCGACAAAATTCATGATGGTGTTGATCAGCAGCTTGACCAAAAGCCGAATGGTGATCTCGAATGTCCAGTTGGCGGGGTCCATCAGAAACACCAAAAATGTCCAGATGTCCTGGGCTTCCAGAACGATATAGGTGAAAACCGCCATCATGCCGTAAAACCCACCGCCAAAAAACAGCCAGCGCCGCATGAAAAGATTGGGTTTGGCTTTGCTGTCCTTCGTCGATTTTTTAAACCCTTTGAGTGCCTCGCTGCGGCTTTTCCTGTCGCTGAAATCGCCCAGCGCACCCGTATATTGCGCATAGCCGATCATCAGATAGGTCAATGCGCCAACGGGCAGCCCGACAAGAAAAAATGTTGTGACGGCGGTGGTTATCATCTTCGCATATTGCCTCAGCTGCAGGCGCGGGCAAAGCCTGAATTCCAAGCCGTGGAAAATCCTGATAATTGGCTTGCGCCCCATGCAGCGGCGTGGTTCAACTTGACGATCAACTCTGACGTAAAGGATCACCCCATGAGCGACGCGCCCGAAGCCTTAACCGCCGAACAGGAAAAAGCCATTCAGCGTCTGGCGAGCGAACTTCACCGCCTGAACAACACGGTGATTGAGGCGGTCAATCTGGGTGTCAGTGTCGAGCTGATGCGCGCCTCGCGGTATCACAACGACAAGGGCGCATGGGGCGACATGCTGGTGCCGATCATCCGGCCATCCGACAAATAGGTGCAAAGCGCGGATCACGGCGCGGATCAGCCCTTGTCGGTGCTGCGGATCGACCACCGGTTTCGCGGGCCTGCGCGCTCGGGCAATGGGGGCTATGTCGCTGGCCTAATGGCGCGCCATATCGGCAGGCCTGTATGCGTGCAGCTCAAACAGCCACCGCCTCTTGACCGCGACCTCCTGTTGCTGTCGTCCGAGGGTGGTTGGCAGCTGAAAGACGATGACACGGTCATCGCCACCGCCGCTGCAGGTAACACCGATATCGCCCTGAGGCCCGCACCGAGCCACAGCGATGTTCAGCACGCGCCCGAACGTTTTGTATCGGTGGATGATCATATCCTGCCAGAATGTTTTGTATGCGGGCCCAAACGTAGCCCTGGCGACGGGCTGTGCCTGTTTACCGGCCCGGTGGACGAGTCCATGGTTGCATCCTATTGGACACCGACCCCGGACCTGGCAGGTCCCGATGGCAATGTCCGCCAGGAATTTATTTGGGCGGCTTTGGACTGTCCGTCGTATTTCGGCCTGAGGCGGACGGATCTTTTGTGCCTTCTGGGCCGGATGAGCGCGCACATCGACGGCCCGATCAAGGCTTCGCAGCGCTACCGCGTTGCCGGATGGCGGACCGGCGGCACAGGCCGCAAGCACCTTGGTGCCGCGGCCATTTATGACGACAGCGGCACCGCTCTGGCTTGGTCGGATACGCTATGGGTGGATGTCACCGGGCGCATGACGCTCAGCTAACCCACCCGGCAAGCGCTATCCAAAGGATGCTGTTAGCAGCAGCAATGTGCCCACAACCGCAACCAGGGCGTGGACAATCACAATGCCTTTTGGCGGGAAGCCCGCATCGCGAAACCGGTAGCTGAACAAAAACAGCCCGCCCAGTGCGGCAACCCCATAGGCGATCATGGCATATAGGAACAGCGGAGACTGCGCCTCGCCCGAGGTTAAAAATCCAATCAGCGTCAGCGCACCTGCCACAGCAAAGCCCATGTGCAACAATGCCATCAGCATCGGCGAATTTTCCTGTCGGAATACGCGCAAGGCTAAAATCAAACCAAAAATGGCAGCAACGCCATATAAACCGAGTGCAAGAATATTCATCTCATGCTCCCCTTCCTCGTCAACGCCGCACAGTTTGCGACATCCGCTTATAACGCGGCGAGTGAGATGAGACAAAGTGCCGCACGCGAACGTGAAACAGTGTGAAACCCCTGACCGGCAACGGCTTTACACCGAGCTATGTTTTGACCGGCTGGGCGGAAAAGTGATGGCAACGCTGGTTCCTATCCCGACCTTGCTGGTCATGCGGATATGCGCACCGTGCAATTCGCACATCGCCTTCACCAGCGACAGGCCCAGGCCCGTGCCTTCTGACTTCAGTTTCAATTTGGCGCGCCCCTGCGCAAAGGGTTCAAACACTGTATCGAGCGTTTCGTCGTCCATGCCGACGCCTTCGTCCTGGACGCACAACTCGACTGCACCGCTTTTCAGCAGGCGCGCAACGGCCAGAACCTCACCGTGCTTGTGCGAAAACCGTAAGGCATTCGAGATCAGATTCACCAAAATCTGCACCAGGCAGCGCTGATCGGCGTGCATGTGGATGGGCAGTTGGTCCAGCTGATAAGTCAGCCTTACACCCGCCTTTTCGGCCAATGGTCGCATCAAAATAGCGACCTCTTCAAACACCTCTTCCAGGTCAACCGCCTGTTCGTTCAATTCGAACTTACCCGCCTCAATCTTTGAGATATCGAGCATATCATTGATCAATTTCAACAAATGCTCGGCGCTGCGGACCACGTCGTCGGCATATTCCTGGCGCTTGCCCTCCGACACTTTGAAACCGGCCTGATGCCCCAACAACTGGCCAAAGCCGATGATAGCATTGAGCGGTGTGCGCAACTCGTGGCTCATATTGGCCAGAAAGGTCGACTTTGCACGATTGGCCGACACCGCTTCGGCCCGCGCGCGACTGGCCTCTTGGGCGGCGACGCGCAGCAGTTCGGCATTTTCCTCGGCAACCTGCGTTCGCCCTGCCCGCAGCGAGGTCTCGCGCAACTGGCGCGACAATTGACTAAACAGCCATAGAAGCACCAATTGCCCCAAAAGCGACGAGATAAACAAGCCGGTATGCGAATGATCGAGCGGCATCGGCCCTAATATGAGCGCCACCAGGATCGCCAGGCTAGAAACCGAGAAAAAGACCAACGCCCAGCGCAGGGCCTGCTGTTCACCCGCACCAAAAATCAACGCAAGATAGTAGATAGGAATCCAGACAAAATAAAATTCGACATGGCTTTCCGGATTGATCGCCCCTTCGACCAAGCCCACCAATATGACAAAGCTCGCATAGGTCATAAAGGCTGCGAATAGCCCGCTGAGATATTTATCGCGCATCACCGCAAACCCAAGTGCGCACAACGCCGACATCACCACAAAAATCGGGGTCATAAACCGCTCTAATGGACTGAGCGCGCTGTAAACATTCTCAACAAACAGGAAAAAGCAGCTCGACAGACAACAGGCAATAGCCGCACGAAACAGCGTCATGCGTGAAAAATGCCCAACATGTCCTGAATTTAGCCGCATCGCCCCCTAGCCCAATCTCAGGATGCGTACAATATACGGCCAAGGTATGAAAGAAAATTTAATATCTTGACACCAGAACGCATCATTATGTTGGCTTTAAGGGACGAATAGGAAATATCGCACTAAAACCTGCCACTCGGGCAGTATCCGATATCAGCACTTCATTAAACTTAGCGTTGAATTCATCAATCGCTTGCGTGCGACGCGCAGGTGGTGATCCATCTAACGAATGGGTAGACTTGTCGTGGATTTGATCTCGGAAAGCGCAACGGTCGAATTGATCTCCCGCACACCAGGGAGTTGCGACAGTTTCTCGAAGAAGAAACGCTCATAAGCGTAACCATCCTCCGCAACAATACGCAGCAAGAAATCCACCGGCCCCATCAGGACAAAACACTCCAGGACCTCATCAAATCCCCGAATAGCTTCGGTAAATTCATCCAGATTGGCGCGCCCGTGCGCGGTTAGCGTGACCTGCGCAAAGATCTGGGTATCCAGGCCAACGGCCCGCCTGTCGACGATCGCGACCTTTTTCTTGATGACTCCGGCCTTTTCCAACCTATCGATCCGGCGCCAACAGGGTGACGGTGACAACGACACCTGTTCCGCTATTGCCGCCGTAGACAGCGAAGCATCCTCTTGGAGGATACGCAGGATCTTGCGCTCATACTCATCCAACATTGTCATAGGTTATTCTTTTCTGTTTTTCTTTAAAATAAGAAAGATTTAACCATTTAAAATACAATACATAGCAAAACAAGTGATTATTTTCTCATATATCTGGCTAAAACCATCGCAGAAAATATCGAAAGGATGGTGCGATGTTATCGATCAAAAAGACCTTGGCCGGCGTTCCAGAAACCTTTGTACGGCTCTCGGACGCTGATGCGCAGTTAGACGGTGTGATTGTTATGCACTCAACACGACTGGGGCCCGCAGCGGGCGGATGTCGGTTTTGGCACTATCCCCGCAGCAGCGATGCGCACGCAGATGCCCTTCGTCTGGCAGAGGGCATGGCATATAAAAATGCGCTGGCCGGGCTCCCTTTGGGCGGAGGCAAAGCCGTGCTTAAATTACCAGATGGCCCCTTTGACCGGGGGCGGCTCATGCGGGCTTTTGGCGATGCTATCAAGCAGTTACGCGGTGAATATATAACGGCTGAAGATGTTGGCACCAGTGTCAGCGACATGGCCGAGATCAGAAAACGCACGCGCCATGTCGCAGGCCTTAGCAAGCAAGACGGGCAGCCTGGCGGCGATCCTTCACCCTGGACCGCTCTTGGTGTGTTTGAATCGATGAAAGTCGCGGTCAATCACCGCCTTGGCAAAGGGCTGAATGAAGTATCGGTCCTTGTCCAGGGTGTTGGGCATGTCGGATATGCGCTTTGCAAACATCTACATGAAGCAGGGGCACGCCTGGTGGTTGTTGACCCCCGCCGCGGGCTGGCAGCAAAAGCTGCAAGGGACTTTTCCGCAACTGTAGTCCGCTGTCGCTCGCTGGATATCTCAGAGGTTCAGGTTGATGTGTTTGCCCCTTGCGCGCTTGGCGGCGCCCTAAGCGATGATGTTGCTGCACGGCTGCGCGCCAAGGTCGTGTGCGGCGCTGCCAATAACCAGCTTGGCTCTCCCGCAGTGGCGAAGACTCTTGCGCGTCGGGATATCCTTTATGCGCCCGACTATCTCGTTAATGCAGGCGGCATCATCAATGTCGCCGCGGAATATCTTGGCTGGAGCGAAACAGAGGTTTCCGAGCGCGTATCGGCAATTCCAGCACGGCTGGAAAGCATCCTTGAAGATGCTGCAAAGCACGGCCTGAGCCCAGACGTCGCTGCCGACAATCGGGCTTTGCAGATCATCGCCGAAGGACGAAACACTCTCTCTTGTGCAGCGGCATGATCCAGCTTTGTTCAACGCACTTGATGACCAATCGGACCGATCTCGCTGCTCGGTCTGCATTCACACGTTTTCAGAGTTCCAGAGAGGTTAACCATGCCGTGCACTGATCATCATGTTTCTTATGCGGACGCTACTGCCTTTCAGGCTCTGCACGACGGGTGTGGCTCAAAACAGGGTCCGGATGTGGCACGCTTTCATGTGAGGACCGACATCTGCCCATCGGTGCTTAGTCGCATTTGCGGCCTTTTTGTTCAGCGCAGTCTGATACCGTCCGTGCTGACGTTCAATGCATATGCTGACCACTGCAGCA
>JASBSO010000052.1 GCA_030148905.1 Kordiimonadaceae bacterium
AACAGCACTTCGGGCGCGGCAGCAGCCTGGATAAAGTCATGCGCCATCTGCCCCATGCGGCGGTCGCGCCCCATCAGGCCCAGCGCGCGGCGCATCGGCTCGCTCATCCACGGGTCGGCGGCAGGCTGGTCGGGCCATACGCCCTCGCTCAAGCCGCCCAAAATCATCACATCGGCGCGTTGCAGGCGCGCCTCTATCGCACCGAGAATCGCAAGCCTGGGGTGCGCGCCCCAGCGTTTTCGCACCGTCAGGTCACCGATCAACGCATCAAAAAGCGTCGCATAGGCGCGCGGGCTTTCGACCATGAGGTCACCCGCATCCTGCAGCAGCCGGTGGATATGATCGGCAAGCGTATTGCCCGCTTCACCGCGCCAGAGGCGGTCCGCACCGGGCTTCTGGTCGGTCTCAGCAAGTGCTTCGGCAACCTTCAGGTGCCTGTTCAGATAGGATCTAAGCGGTGCGGGGCCGTCCACCCTGGGCGGGGTGAGCTGTGCCAGCAATGCCTTGAGCCGGGCGGCGTCGCCTTTGCTCAATGCGCCCGTCCCGGCCTGCGTCAACAGCCCTGCCATACCGCCTTTGGGGCGCGGGCCGCGAAGCAACTGTTTGTCGAGCCGTCGGGCAAAGGCCAGAAATTCCCCCCGCGATGCCCCAAAAGCCGACAGCGGATTTTGCAGCAAAGCCAACAACGACACCGGCGCATAGTCGTCCCACATCACTGCCGCCAGCTGGCGCAAAAACCGGCCCGCCGCCGATTTGGCCGCAGGCTCGCCCGCGCTGTCATCGATATCAAGCGCCCATGTCGCCAGGGTTTCCTTAACCAGCTGGGCAAGCCGCCGGTCTGGGGTAACAAGCGCCGCGGTTTTGCCGGGGGTGTTGAGGGTCTCGCGCATGGTGATGGCAATCGCCAGAGCTTCGCGCCTGCGGTTGCTGGCCTCATAGAGCGACAGCGCGCCAAATATGTCAGCGTCGGTGCTTTGCCGGAAGGGCAAGCCTTGCCAAGCACCGATTTCGGCGGCCGGGCGAAAGGCCTGAAACAGAAATTCGCTGCGCGCCCCGGGCCGGTGCGCCGGGTCCAGTGGGTCCACCGAATACCGGCTGACATTGAGGCTGTTCAAAAGATGTTTCATCGCCGCCTGCGGGTGCGACAGGCTCATCGCGTCCCAGGCATCATCGTCCATGCTGCGGTCCAGACCGGGCAGGATGATATGACCCTGACCCAGCCCGCGCACCACAGCCAGCAAACGGCGCACCGACGCATTGGTGCCGGTTGTCCCCGCTGCGATCACCGGGCCGGCGGGGGGTGCGGCGTGCCATCCCTTTGCCACCGCCTCGATGGCGGCATCGCGGCGGGTGACCGGGTCCACCAGTCCCATATCCGCCAGCACCGCCGGCCAGGCGGTCCGCACAATATTCAAAAAACGCAGATTTTCCGCCCAGTGATGCGCCAGCGCATCCGGCACAAGGTCCTCGAGATTGTCGAGATCAACCCCTTCGCTTTGTGCCTCATCCAAAAGCCGCGCCAGCGCCCCCGCCAGCGTCCAGGCTTCCGCCGCTGTCACAGCATGGGCGCGAAGGCCGCCCGCCTGTTGGACAAGTCGGCTGAGCAGCGCCTGCCGGGCCAAGGGTTCGATCATTGGCGGCAGCGCCTCAAAGGCCGGATCGGCAAAGTGGAAGGCCTCCACCATTTCCGACAAATCGGCAAGCGCGATCAGGCGCGGCATCACCATGGCGGTCGCCCCGGTGGCGCGCAGCAAGGCAACCTCAATGGTGCGCATCGCCCGCCGGTTGGGAACCAATATGGTCGCATCCTGAAGCTGGCCGCCCGTGCGGTCCAGCACGTAACGCGCAACCGAGGCGCCGAAGTCCTGATCGGGGTCAACCGTGTACACGCCCCCCATCAGCGCTGCCGTTCGCCCGCGAAAAACTGCTCTGCTGCGGCGACGCCTTGCGGCGACCCGACATGCAGAGCCTGCCCGTCAAACACCAGGCCGTATAGCCTTCGTGCGGCTGCCGCCCGGCGGAAAATCTCCAGATTGGAAAAGGGCCCCGACGGGCAGTCGCGATACGCCGCCTTATGCGTCGCCATGGTGCCGACATAAAGATAAGGCGCAGGCCCGCTGCCGGACGTTAAGGCGACAGGTGCGGCCTGATCGGTACCCGGCTGGTCTGCGCCCACCGGCAGCAGGTCACCGTGCCCTTCGAACCCAATGCCGCGGTCTGTTGGAAAGAGGGTCAGCAAACAGTCCATGCGTGCTGGGTCAAACTGGCTGAGAAGCCGGTCAAACCAGGGCTGCACCTCGGGCGGTTGGCAGAGGATCACATCGGTGTTCACCACCAAAAAGGGAGCGTCCGCCAGGACCGGCAGCGCTTTTTTGACCCCGCCGCCGGTTTCCATCAGTTCAGCGCGCTCGTCGGATATCTGTACCATGCCTGTGCGGATATGCGGCGCCAGATGCGCCTCCATCTGGTCGGCCAAATGATGCACGTTCACCGTGGCCGCATGCACCATATGGCTGCGGCCGATATGCTCCAACGCATAGTCGATCAGCGGCCTGCCGCCGACCGGGACAAGCGGCTTGGGGCAGGTCTCGGCGAGCGCGCCCATGCGCGTGCCGCGCCCCGCAGCCAGCAAAATCGCGCGCGGGCGCAGGCGCACAGCCCAGCCGTCACCGCCGCTGACCGTGATGCGCCGCGCACCCGGCCCGCCGCCGCATGTGTCGATCCGCACAAAAAGGCCAAGCGCCTGTTCGGATGCAGGCAGCCGTTCGGGCCACTCGATCAGGGTGATGCCGCTGTCCTGCACCTCGTCAAAGCCCAGCTCATACACCTCCTCGGGATCGTCGATCCGGTATAGGTCGCTGTGCCATATGGGCACGCCGTCCGGGGTTTCATAACTTTGGATCAGGGTGAAGGTCGGACTTGGCACCTCCATATCGGCCACGCCGCATAGACGGCGGATGACCGCGCGGGCAATCACCGATTTTCCTGCCCCCAACGCCCCCGACAGCAACACCCGGTCCCCCGCCTTGAGGGTGTCGGCAAGCCAGTGCGCGAAGCGCTGTGTGTCCGCCTCATCCTTGCAGGTGACAGACAGAAAGTGCGGCGCTGCGCTCATGCGACCGCTGCCGGGTTTTGACGCACAAGCTCCATCCGCAAGCAGATGCCCGCGTCGCCTACAGCCATCACCTCCAACCCGCCGCCGTGCAAGGTGACAATACTGCGCGCCAGGGCCAGGTTCAGGCCCGAATTGCGCTGCCGCTCGGGGATTTGCCCGCGTTTGAGCAAGGTGACAATTTCGTCGCGGTCATGGTCGATTGTGCCGCAGCGGTCAGCGTCGATCGAGATGAAACTTTGCATATCCTTGACCTCGACCGACATCGACAACAGCGACGCATCGGGAATCAAACCCACGATCGACGACACCATATTGTTGATCGCCTGGATCAGGCGCTGTTTGTCCCCGACAACGCGCCCATAGTCGCCCGGTTGATAGGCAAAGCGCGCCTTTTTGCTGTCCAGCAGCTTGTCCAGCCTGGGCAAGACTTCTTCGATGAGCGCGTTGATGTCGATCATATCGAGGTTCAACTCCAAATCGCCCGACTCGATGGCCGCAAGGTCCAGCACATCGGTGATCATGTCGCGTAAGGCGCTGGCGCTGGTGAGGATATTGTCCACATAGGCTTTTTGGCGCGGCTCAAGCGGCCCCGACAGGCCGGTTTGCAGAATTTCACCAAACCCCATGATCGAATTGAGCGGGGTGCGGAATTCATAGCTCATATTGGCGATAAATTCGCTGCGGATGCGGTCAGCGGCCTCCAGTGCATAGCTGCGCTCGCGTAGCGCCTGTTCAATGCGGGCGCTGTCGGTGACATCGGTTTGGGTGAGCATGGTTCCGCCGTCGGGCAGCGGCACCAGGCGAAAATCGATAATCCGTCCGTCGCCGCGTATCCAGCGCCCCTTGCGCGACAGCCGCTCGGACACCCAGGCCGCCAACTGATCGCGAAACTCTTCGCCGTCATGGGCCGGGCCAGAGGTGTTGAGCGAAATTTGTTTAACGAGATCGCCAATCTTGGGGGCAAAGGACATGCTGTCGATATCCAGCGACCACAGGTCAACAAAGGCCGCATTAAAGAGGCTCAAACGGCCGTCTTCTTCGAACACGGCAACGCCTTCGGCCATATTGTCCAGAGTTTCGCGCTGTACTTCGACAAGGGTATTGTATGAGCGTTCCAGCTCGAGGCGGTCTGTGACGTCCTCGATCAACAGCAGCAAACCACCAAAGGGGTAGGGCTGGGTCACGGCCCGGTGCGAGCTGCCATCGGCCAGATACCACATCTCTTCCTGAGCCTCGATCAGGTTGGTATATTTGTCCAACTGATCGCGTTTCCAGGCCTGAAAGTCCACCTGCTCGGGCACCCGGCGGCCGGTATACATGGCATCCAGCAGCGCTTCGTGGGTGATGTTATCCAGCTGCGCTTCGGACAAGCCCACCAATGTGCGAAAGGCGCTGTTATAAAATTGCAGCGACTTGTTGGCCCCAAAGATCGCCACCGGCGTGCGCAGCCGGTCCAGGGTTTCGGACTGCGCATCAAGCACATGGGCAAGCTCGCCCAGCGCTTCTTCCTCGCCCGTCACGTCCACCGCTGTGACCAGCACCTGCCCCTTGGTCAGAAGCGACAACGTCACAGCAACATTGCGCCGCTGCCCGGCCACAATCGCAACGCGCCGCTCGCGCAGGGTGGACCCGGTGCGCATCACCTCGGCAACAGCATTGCCCAGGTCGCTTTCCAGCAGGCCAAGCTGTTCGGCAAGCACGACATTGGCGCTAGGCTTCTCGACCGCTTCGGCATAGGCGCGGTTGACCGCCAAAATGGTCAAATTCGCATCCAGCACCCACATCGGCAAAGGGCAGCTTTCAAAGATTGCAATGTCCAGATGTTCGGGCGACAAATTGGCAGGCGGGCGGATTGCTGTTGCCATTTGCACCTGGATCGGCATATCGGGCCCGCCGCCGGGGATCAGCTTGAGATTGGCGATCCCTCCGGATTCGAGCGCAACCGTGGCCGGCAGCGCATCGGGGTCGCTGAATGCGGTTTCAATGGCGTTGAACAGGTCAGCAGGCAGGTCGCTGGCATCGCGCAACCGGCGGCCCAAAAGCCGGGCAAACAACCCATCCGCATCCCAAATCGCCCCGTCCGGCCAGATCAGCATGGCGGCATGATCTTTGTCGGCGTAGGCGGCCTGCCAGCGCTGAATTTCGGTCATCTGCTCTTGCGCAAGCGCGCGCAGATTTGCCAGCCGACGATACAAGAGCCCCGCAATGGTGACCCACAGCAGTATCGTCAGTATCAAAATGGCAACCAGAAGCTCTGTCACCGCAGCCCTCTATACCCGAAGGCTGCTATGATAGGATTGACCCGGTCGTTCCTGCAAGGTGGGGATTACTGTCCAAACTCGGATTTCAACGCATCCACCAGATCGAGCCGCTCCCAGGAGAAGCCACCGTCATCCGTCGGCGTGCGGCCAAAATGGCCATACGCCGCCGTACGGGCATAAATCGGTTTGTTCAGTCCCAGATGCGTGCGGATACCGCGCGGGCTCAAATCCACCAGATCGCGCAGCACATCGGCCAAGCGGCTTGGGTCAACCTGCGGATTTTCGCCCATGTCGACATAAAGCGACAGGGGCTTCGATACCCCAATCGCGTAGCTGAGCTGAAGCGTACACCACGGCGACAAGCCCGCGCCGACAATGTTTTTTGCCATATAACGCGCGACATAGGCGGCCGACCGGTCAACCTTGGTCGGGTCCTTGCCCGAAAACGCACCGCCGCCGTGCGGCGCGGCACCGCCGTACGTATCGACAATGATTTTACGCCCCGTCAAACCGGCATCGCCGTCGGGCCCACCGATGATGAACTGGCCGGTCGGGTTGACGTAAATGTCTTTCTCGTCCGGCATCCAGCCATCCGGCAGGGCATCGGCGATTACGGCTGTAACCAGGTCGCGCAGGTCGTCCTGGCTGACATCGGCGTGGTGCTGGGTGGACACCACCACACTGCTTGCCCGCACGGGCCGGTTGTCGCGATACTCCAAGGTGACCTGGCTTTTGCTGTCGGGCTCCAGCCGGGTGTCGCCGGCGTGCCGCAGCGCCGCCAGTTTTTTCAGGATTCTATGACTGTAATAAATCGGTGCGGGCATCAGCGCATCGGTTTCATCGGATGCATAGCCAAACATGATCCCCTGATCGCCTGCACCTTCGTCCTTGTCGGCGCCGGCATCGACGCCCATGGCGATGTCTGCCGACTGTTCGTGCAGGTGATTTTCAAAGACCGCATCCCGCCAGTGAAAACCGTCTTGCGCATAGCCAATGTCGCGCACCGCGTCGCGGGCGGTGGCCTCAATCCGGTCGTGGGTGATCGCATCGGGGCCGCGCACCTCGCCCGCCAAGACAATGCGATTGGTCGTCACCAGCGTTTCGCACGCCACCCGCGCCTCGGGGTCGGCGGCAAGATACAGGTCCACCACTTCGTCCGATATGCGGTCGGACACCTTGTCCGGGTGCCCTTCGGACACAGATTCACTGGTAAAAAGATAGTCCGTTGCAGACATAACGCAGCCCCCTTGTGCAATCTCAGTAGCGGTAATAGTCAGGCTTGAAGGGGCCTGCTTTTTCGAGGCCAAGATAGGCCGCCTGGTCGTCGCTGAGGGTCGTCAGCTTGGCCCCAAGCCGCGCCAGATGCAGCTCGGCCACTTTTTCGTCCAGATGCTTGGGCAGCACATAAACCTGGCGGTCATAATTGGCGTGGTTTTGCCACAGCTCGATCTGCGCCAGCACCTGATTGGTAAAGCTGGCCGACATTACAAAGCTGGGGTGCCCGGTGGCGCAGCCCAGATTGACCAACCGCCCGCGCGCCAGGACGATCAGGCGCTTGCCGTCCGGGAAGACCACCTCGTCAACCTGCGGCTTGACCTCTTCCCATTTGTAATTTTCAAGCGAGGAGATTTGAATTTCGCTGTCGAAATGGCCGATATTGCAGACAATCGCGCGGTCTTTCATGTCGCGCATATGGTCGAGGGTGATGACATCCTTGTTGCCGGTTGCGGTGACAAAAATATCGCCGGCGCTGGCGGCGTCTTCCATGGTCACAACCTGATAGCCTTCCATCGCCGCCTGCAGGGCGCAGATCGGGTCAATTTCGGTAACCAACACACGCGCCCCCTGGCTGCGGAGCGACTCGGCGCTGCCTTTGCCGACATCGCCGTAGCCGCACACCACGGCAACCTTGCCGGCCAGCATCACGTCGGTGGCGCGCTTGATACCGTCAACCAGCGATTCGCGGCAGCCATAGAGATTGTCGAATTTCGACTTGGTCACGCTGTCATTGACGTTGATCGCGGGCACTTTCAGCGTGCCGACCTTGGCCATTTCATACAGACGCAAAACACCGGTTGTGGTTTCTTCCGAAATGCCTTTCACAGCGTCCATCAGCTCGGGATAGTCGTCGTGCATGATTTTGGTCAGATCGCCGCCGTCATCCAGAATCATATTCGGCACCCAGCCGTCCGGGCCTTTGATCGTTTGATGCACGCACCAGTCATATTCGTCTTCGGTTTCGCCTTTCCAAGCGAACACCGGAACGCCCGTTGCCGCAATTGCCGCCGCCGCCTGATCCTGCGTGGAATAGATATTACAGCTTGACCAGCGCACCTCGGCACCAAGCGCGGTCAGGGTTTCGATCAATACAGCGGTTTGGATCGTCATGTGCAAACAGCCAGCGATCCGCGCCCCCTTCAGGGGTTGGCTGGCGCCATATTCCTCGCGCAGCACCATCAAACCCGGCATCTCGGTTTCGGCAATGGCAATCTCTTTTCGCCCCCAATCGGCAAGCGAGAGGTCGGCAACTTTGAAATCGGTCATGAGGCTGGCTCCTGATATGCGCATTAAATCAGCAGCCTTGTATCAGCCCAAAAGGTAAAGATAAAGATAACTTTATATTTATTTCGGAGGCGGATTATTCGCTTTCGCCAAACCGGTCTGCGATCAGGGCGGCCACCTCGGCGATGGCGGCGTCGGCACCAACGCCCTGCGCATCGATGGCGACCGTATCACCGCGCGCCGCCCCCAGCATCATCAACCCCATGATCGAGGTGGCATTGACGGTGTGCCCGTCCTTGCTGAGGGTGACCTGTGCGTCCAGCGAGCCTGCAAGCCGGGCCAAGGCGGCGGATGCGCGGGCATGCAGGCCGCGCCGGTTTACAATTTCTGCGGTAACCGGCATGCGGACTTATTCACCCAGAACCTGGCTGGCAACATTGATATATTTGATCCCGGCCTCGCGCGCGGCTTCGACCGATTCTGCCAGATCCGCCCCGGTGCGGATGCTGGCCAGCTTGATCAGCATCGGCAGATTGATCCCCGCCAACACCTCAATGCGCCCCTTTTCCAGAAGCGAAATCGCCAAATTGGAGGGCGTACCGCCAAACATATCGGTCAACAGCACCACGCCGTCGCCGGTGTCGACCGTTTCCACGGCAAGCTGAATGTCGGTGCGGCGCTGCTCCATATCATCATCGGGCCCGATGCAGATGGCGCGCAATTGCTCTTGCGGGCCAACAACATGTTCGGTCGCGGCTAAAAATTCGTCGGCCAGTCGCCCATGCGTTACCAGAACCATACCAATCATCGAAATTGCGCTCCCTTACTCGCCAGCCTGTGCGGTCATTTGCCTAGGCCTCTGCCGGTTTGTCGCGGTGCACAACCCGAATGCGGTATTCCCCGCCGCGCAAATGCCTGGCAATGGCTTCGGCCATCATTACCGAGCGATGTTTGCCGCCCGTGCAGCCAAATGCAAGCGTCAGATAGACCTTGCCCTCGCTGACATAGCGCGGCAACAAAAAGGCAAGCAAGTCGGTCAGCTTGTCAAAAAAGGGGGCAAAGCCCGCATCCGCGCGCACATAGTCCGCCACATCCGAGGTCAACCCGGTCAGCGGCTTCAGGTGCGCCTCATAATGCGGATTGCGCAAAAACCGCACATCAAACACCAAATCGGCGTCGCGCGGCACGCCCTGCGCATAGCCAAAAGACTGGCAGGTGATCATCAGCACATCATCGTCCGCACGCCGAAATCGCGATTTGACCAGTGGACGCAGTTCGCCCAGTTTCAGCGTGGAGGTGTCGATCACCTCGGCAATTTCGGCGATCGGCGCCAGTGCCGCGCGCTCGGCTTTGATCGCCTCTTCCAGCGAGGCGTTCTGACCGAGGGGGTGCGGGCGCCGGGTTTCGGAAAAGCGCCGGATCAGCACATCGTCGCCTGCATCCACCATCAAGATACGGATGCTGAGGTCGTCGCGCGCCCGCAGCGCCGATACCAGCGCCATAAAATCACCATGCGTAAAGGCGCGGGTGCGGATATCAAGGCCAATCGCCAGATCTCCCGCGACATAGGTCGCGCTGCGCTTGTCCAGCACAGGCTCCACCAACGGCAAGGGCAGATTATCGATCGAATGATAGCCACTGTCTTCCAGTGCGTTCAGCACCGAGCTTTTGCCCGCGCCCGACAGACCGGTGACAATGATCAACGCTTGTGGGGTTTCCGGGTCTGCTGATCGGGTCACGCGCTGCTATCCTCTATGCGCACCTCTGGCGGATGGTCGAGACTATGATCAATTTTTTGAGGCGTCGAAGCATGAAATGCCGCTAGATGAATTTCGGGGACGCGCAGTCCCCCATAGTGCCAAAACCTGAGGGGGGGCATCCGCTCGACCGCGTCTGGGGCAACCAGACGCACCACCAGGTTCAGCGCCGTTTCAGCTTGGTGCGGCAGGCGGTAAATGCCAAGGCCGTAAAGCTCGATCAACCCCGCCAGCCGCTCGGGTGGCGCGGCCATCAGCTTTTGCCCGTCAACGCGCAGGCAGGCCCGGTCATCCGCCACCAGCCTATAGCCGCGATCAATCAGCCGCAACGCCAGGTCCGACTTGCCCGACCCCGATGCCCCAAGCAGCATCACGCCGCGCCCGCCGCGCGCCACCACGCTTGCATGGTGCGTTTCACTCATTGCGGGGGCCTTTCGGACGGCAGGGTGACGGTAAACCGCGCACCGATGCTGTGCTCTGTGCCGTTATGGCGGTTTTCGCCGGTGATTCGCCCGCCATGCGCTTCGATAATCTGTTTCGAGATCGCCAAACCCAACCCCGAATGCTTGCCAAAGCCGTCATGTTCGGGGCGCTCTGAATAAAAGCGTTTGAAGATTTTGCTGCTGGGGCCTTCGGGAAGGCCAGGGCCATCATCGTCGATGGTGACCACCAGAATCCGCTCGCGCCGACTGAGGCCAATGCGCACCTCGCCGTCATCGGTGGAAAAACTCAACGCATTGTCGATCAGATTGCGCCACACCTGATTGAGCCGCCGCGCGACACCCGCGACCAGACAAGGCTCGTCGCTGACCTCCAGTACAACCGTGCGGCCACCTGCACCGTCTTGGCCGTTGTGGGTGGCGTTGTATCCCTCCACAAGTCGGGTCAGTTCCTCGGCGAGGTCGATGACCTCCTTATCGCCGCGGGTCAGTTCGGCATCAAGCCGTGAGGCGTCGGAAATATCGGTGATCAGCCGGTCCATACGGCGAACATCATCCTTCAAGACCGCCAAAAGCCGCGCGCGGATGGCTGGGTCTTCGGCGCGCTCCAACGTCTCCAGCGCGCTTTGCATGCTGGTCAGCGGGTTTTTAATCTCGTGCGCGACGTCGGCGGCAAACCGCTCGACCGCGTCAATCTGATTATACAGCGCCCGGGTCATTTCGCTGAGCGAACGCGACAGGTCGCCAATTTCGTCGCCGCGCATGGCAAATTCGGGGATCACCTCTTCGCGCCCCCGGCCCCGGCGGACCCGTTCGGCCGCCCGCGCCAAAATCCGGATCGGGCGCACCAATGTCCGCCCCAAAAAGAAGGACAGCAACACCGTCAATCCAAAGGCCGCGGCAAAGATGCGCATGATCTGCAATTGCTCGCTGCGGACAATGTCTTCGATGTCGTCGGTTTCGGCGGTCAGCAGTAACGCGCCCATCACCCGGCGAAACCGCTGCACCGGGACGGCTACATTGATCACGTCGCGCCCGTCGCTGCGGCGGCGCACCATCCCCGCTGTGGTGCCTTCAAGCGCGGCGGACAATTCGGTCAGGTCTTCAGCCCTGAGCCCCTGACTTTCTTCAAAGGGTGGGGCCGGGTCGCGCTGGACAAAGCGGTCCAGAAACCCGTGCACCAAACTCGCCAGCTGTTCGTCCAGCGGCGGAGCCAAAAACTGATCGGGCAGGTCTTCTTCATACAAGATGCGGTCGCCGGCGAGCGTGCGGCTGTCCGCCACCAGCCCGCCGCCGGTGCCAAACAGGCGCGCGCGGACCCGTTCGGGGTCGGCCAGACGGCGAATGATTTCCCGCGCAGGGGCCATGTCAATTGCCGTCGCCTCGGGGCCGGGCACGGCCGATTCGCCCAGGGCAGCCGCGATGGTGCTGGCCTGCAGGGTCAGCTGTTCAAGCCGGGCTTCAAACAGGTTGCTGCGAAATTCATTGAGGTAGAGAATACCGCCGCCCAGCGTCATCAAGGCAATCGCGTTCACCGCCAAAATGCGCAGCATCAACGGCGACAAAATCCGTTTTTTCTGACCGAGATCAGCCTCCACCGGCACACCTGTTTGCCACGCCATATCGCACGGCCGGAATCGCAGCACGAACGGACAGGCCGCAAAGCCGGTTGGCGGTCGGGCTATTGGTCATCCCGGTAGCGGTATCCCACGCCGTATAAGGTTTCAATGGCTTGAAAACTGTCGTCGACCATGCGCAATTTTTTGCGCAGGCGCTTGATGTGACTGTCGATAGTGCGGTCATCGACATAGACATCGTCGCTGTAGGCGGCATCCATCAATTGATCGCGGCTTTTCACATGGCCGGGCCGGTCTGCCAGGGTTTGCAGAATCAAAAACTCGGTCACGGTCAGGGTCACTTCCTTGCCGTCCCATTTGACCTGATGCCGCATCGGATCAAGCGACAATTTGCCCCGAACCATGACCGCGTCGCTGTCGCTTTGCGGTGTGCCGGGCTCGCCACCGTCATTGCTGGCCTGCATGTCCACGCGGCGCAACAGTGCGCGAATCCGCTCGATCAGCAGGCGCTGTGAAAAGGGCTTGGCGATATAATCATCCGCCCCCATCCGCAGGCCCAAAAGCTGGTCGATCTCTTCGTCTTTCGAGGTCAGGAAGATCACCGGCATGGTGGTAAATTCGCGCAGTTTACGCAGCAATTCCATGCCGTCCATGCGCGGCATTTTGATATCCAGAACAGCAACATCGGCGGGTCGTGCCTTTAGCGCATCATAGGCCTTTTGGCCGTCTGGATAGGTGCGCACCTGAAACCCTTCGGCCTCCAGCGCAATGGTCACCGACGTCAGAATGTTGCGGTCGTCATCGACCAAAGCGATTTGTGCTGTCATATGATCCTCATACGGGTCGAACGACCTCGCCCTCTGCCCTGTTGTTCATGCTACGTCATAAGCAGGGTGAGCGTTAAGCGATTTTCTGACCAAAAGATGGCAGCGATGCGGCTCAAATTTGCCAAATCCTGTTTCTGCGCCGGCGGGTGGCAGATTTTTTTGGCCGTCGGCACTGGTTATCCCGCATCTGATCCCTTAAATTGTGCAGTCTTGAACACTCACCCGCACACAACAAGGTCGCATCCCCATTATGGCACAACGTTTTCAGCAGTCTTTCGGTTTTCCCCGCTGGGGCGAATATGGCCGCGAGACCGAGGCCAAAGCGGTGCGAATGTGCGATTATGTGCACTGTAACGAGCGCGGCGATCACCCCGCGCCCAAATCACCCGGCTCGCCCGAACGGTGGTATTTCTGCAAACGCCACGCCGCCGAATATAACCAGAACTGGAACTTCTTCGAGGGCATGACCGACGCCGAGGCCAGCGCCTTTGCCGCCGGTGCAGAATCGTCAAACCCTTTCAGCCAAAGCCACGCCTTTGAATGGGGCGGCGCGGTGGACGAAAACGGCTTTTCTTCAACCGAGCAGCGCGCCTTTGACATTTTGGAAGTCGACACCGATGCCAGCGTCGACGAGGTGAAGACGCAGTACCGCAAGCTTGCCAAGCTGTATCACCCCGACGCCAACTCCGGCGACCCCGAAGCCGCGCAGCGTTTTCACGAACTGCAAACCGCCTATGATATTGTCAGCAAGGCGGTCAACCGTCAGGGCTGAGGCCCGCGCCGTTACATTTTGCCACAATTTTTGAATGATTTATGACAGCGTCCATGCCATAGAAAGGCGGCAATGGGCCTGACATGCAGGCCGCGTAACAGTCTTTTTGAGGGGGACATTATGGCAGGTGCAGTTCCTGAAAAGGCCAGCCACGGGCATTGGTCAAGCCGCTATGCCTTTATGCTGGCGGCGGTCGGCAGTGCGGTTGGGCTCGGCAATATCTGGAAATTTCCATATGAAGCAGGCCAAGGCGGCGGCGGTGCTTTTGTCCTGATTTACCTGGCTTTTGTTTTCCTGATCGGTACGCCCGTACTGGTGGCTGAATTGTCGCTTGGTCGGCGCGGGCAGCTGTCCCCCATTGGGTCGATGACCAAAATCGCCGAAGCCGAGGGCCGGTCGCGGCTGTGGTCGCTGATTGGCTGGTCGGGTGTTGTCGGCGGGTTTCTGGTGTTGTCCTTTTATTCGGTGATTGGCGGCTGGACCTTTGCCTATGTCATCGAAGCCGCCACCGGCAATTTGCATGGCATCACGGCGGACGGCGCCGGTGCACTATTTACCAGCCTTTTGAACGACGAAACCAAAATGCTGTTTGGCCATGCGCTCTTTATGGGTGTGACCATTTTCATCGTCGCCGGCGGTGTCGAAGGCGGGCTGGAAAAAGCCGTGGTCTATCTAATGCCCGCGCTGTTTTTGCTGCTGATTTTCATGGTGATCTATTCCGCGCTAACCGGCGATTTTGGCCGCACGCTGAGCTTTTTGTTCGCCCCCGATTTCACCAAGATCAACCGCGACGTGGCGCTGCAAGCCATGGGGCAAAGCTTCTTCTCGCTGTCTTTGGCGCTTGGGTCGATCATGACCTATGGTAGCTATCTGACCAAGGACGTGAAAATCGGCCCCTCCGCCGTGACCATCGCCAGCGCCGACACCGGCGTGGCGATTTTGGCGGGGCTGGCAATTTTCCCGATCGTTTTTGCCTACGGGATCGAGCCCGGCTCGGGCCCCGGCCTGATTTTCGCCTCGTTGCCCATTGCCTTTGGTCAGATGCCCTTTGGCGATTTTGTCGGCACGATCTTTTTTGCACTGTTGGCGGTGGCCGCCATCACCAGCGCCATTTCGCTGCTGGAACCGACGGTCAGCTATGTGTGCGAGCAGGTCAACCACAGCCGCGAAGTGGTGACCGTGTATGTCGGCGGGGCGATTTTCGCACTGGGGCTGGTCTCTGCACTCAGCCAGGGCGACAGCGGCATCGCCAGCTTTAAAATCGGCGGGCTGGATTTCCTCTCGGCGCTCGACTTCCTGACCAACAACATCATGATGCCGCTGGGCGGGTTGTTCATCGCACTGTTTGTCGGCTGGTTTGTTAGCCGCAAATCGATGCTCGATGAGCTGGCGATGGAAGAGAAATGGTTCCGGGTGTGGTATTTCCTGATCCGCTTTGTCTCGCCGGTCGCCATTGGCTTTGTCTTTTACGACATCTTGTTCGGCTAGGGCCGCAGCAATACCCGCTGGTGCGTCTTAACTTTTGGCGAGGCGCGCCAGCTCGTAAATCCGCTCGACCATCGAAAACAGGCCGTTGGCGCGCATCGGCGACAAATGCTGGGCCAGGCCGAGGCTATCGAGTTCGGCGCGCGCGTCGATGCTGGAAATCTCTTCGGGCGTTTTGTTTGAAAACAACAGCAGCATCAGCGCCACCAGCCCCTTGACGATATGGGCATCGCTGTCGCCGCGCAGCACCAGCTTGCCGCCTTGCATCTCGGGCACCAGCCATACCTGGCTCTGACAACCGCGCACCTTGTTGGCGTCGTTCATTTCTTCCGGTGCCAGCGGTGGCAGTTTTTTGCCGAGATCAATGATTTCGCGGTAACGGTCTTCCCAGTCGTCGAGAAACTCGAACGTCGCGCGAACATCGTCAAAACTGGTGCCAAGGTCGGTCATATCTGCCTCTAAGAACTGTTGTGACGGGACATAGTCGAGGCCGGGCTTGACTTCAAGTCATGACAATTGAACACTCGCGCCAATCTTGAGGGAAAACCGCGTCATCCGGTTTTGGGGGAATGTTATGAGCACCGACACCAGCCGCGCCGCCGACAGTGCTGCGACGATCCTGTCCAATTTATATCCGACAACGCGCTATGCCTGGTATACCGTGGCCTTGCTGTTGATGGTGTATACCTTTTCCTTCATCGACCGACAGATATTGGGCATTCTTGGCCCCACCATCATCCGCGATTTTCAAATTTCCGACACACAGTTCGGCTTGCTGACCGGACCGGCCTTTGCAATTTTTTATACGTTGTTCGGCCTGTACTGTGCCCGCATCGCCGACAGCCGCAGCCGCAAGGGGCTGATCGCTGTTGGTTTGGCGCTGTGGTCGTTGATGACGACACTGTCGGGCTTCGCCAAAAACTTTGCGCTTTTGTTCACCTTTCGCATCGGTGTCGGGGTTGGCGAGGCCACACTGGCGCCTGCCGCCAACTCGCTGATTGCCGACAGCTTCCCCAAAGAGCGACTGTCGACCGCGCTCAGCGTCTATTCCATGGGCATTCCGGTGGGCTCAGCGCTGGCGTTTTTGGCCGGTGGGCTGGTGCTGGATTTTGCAGGCGCCCTGCCCGACATCACGGTGCCCGGTGTGGGCACCCTCGCCGCGTGGCAGAAAGCCTTCATCATTGTGGGTCTGCCGGGTCTGCTGCTGACGGTCTTTGTGATGACCCTGAACGAGCCCAGCCGCAAGGGTGTGGCGGGTACAGGCGCCGCCTTCACCATCAGCGAGACACTGGCGCAGATGAAGGCACACTGGAAAGCCTATACCGGCCTGATGATTGCGGTGTCGTGCACGGCAATGCTGGGCTTTGGCTCGGTGATCTGGCTGACCAGCTTTTTCGACCGCTCCTTCGGCGTGCCCGCCTCCAATGTGGCCTCGACCTTTGGGCTCATTGCGCTGGTCACCGGACCGCTGGGGTTGATGCTGGGCGGGCTATTGGCCGACCGCTGGGTCAAAAATGGCGTGAAGGACGCGCATGTGCGCGCGCTGATTATCGCGCCGATTGCCTATACCGTCCCGGCGGCGCTGTTCCCGATTTTGACCCTGTGGCTGCCCGCCGAGGAGGTGTTGTCCTATATCTGGATCATCATTGCCTGGAACAATACCTTTATCAATCTGCCGTCGGGCGTGGCCTATGCATCGCTGCAGATCATCACCCCCAACCAGGCGCGTGGGCAGATTATCGCCGCCTATGTATTGGCCACCAATATTTTGGGTTATGGCGGCGGACCGCTGTTGATTGGGTATCTGTCCGACAACGCCTTTTCGGGCCCCAATTCGCTGGCCTATGCGATGGCAACCATTGCCGCCGTTACCGGGCCAATCGCTGTGGCGCTCTATCTGTGGTGCCGCAAGGCGTTTATCCGCGCCGTCGAGGCCGAAGAAGCCCGGCTGAACGCCGGATAAAAAAACCCGGCCTTTGGGGGCCGGGCAATGTGCGTGTCAAAGCTGTCGTCTTCGGGAAAGTGAACGGGTGTGCCCGTTTCTTGTTCTTATAATCTTGTTTGCGTCAGTCCTTGAGGTTTTCAAGTTCGCGTTCCAGCTTGAACCGGCGGCTGGTCAGAAAGCTTTCCAACTCGGTGGTGCGCCGCTGGATATCGCGAAAACGGCGGCGCAGTTCGCTGGCGGTCATGTCGGGTTCGGCCCGGGTTTCGCGCCAAAACTGCTCTTCCTCGGGGTTATCGTAAAGATCGCGCGGCTTGGGTTCCAGAATGAAGCCGACGATGAAGTAGCCAATCACGAAGGGCCAGATGCCGGTAAACAGTGCGCCCAAAATCATCAGCACGCGCACAACACCAAGGCGGATATCGAAATAGTCGGCGATCCCGGCGCATACCCCCATGCATTTGCCCTGCTCGGGGATGCGGTACAGCCGTGTTGGGCTTTTCTTAGTCGTCATAACGGCTTCTCCAGTCGGGAATTTCCGAGTCCAGAATACGCTCCAATGTCTTCAGCCGGGCTTCCAGTTTTTGCGCATCCACCCGCAGGTCACCAAGCGAGGCTTCGCCCTCGGCCGACATAACCTTCATCTCTTTCCATTTTGTCACATAGTGGAAGATGATCCCGAAAACGGCGATGATGCTTCCAAATACGATGGCCAGTGCACCCATTTGTCTTCTTCCTTTTCTTGGGTGTTTGGCCCGCCGACACCCGGTCCGATTGTGGCGTCGGCAGGCCCTATTCCCCTGATTGGCGTCTTATTTCGACGCTTTTTTCGCAGGAGATTTTTTCGCAGGCTTGGTCACGGCGTCAACCTCTTCACCGAGCGCGCCCACGCGCTCCTTCAACGCCGCCAGTTCGGCTTCGATGCTTTCGTCGCGCTCGAGGTTATTGAATGCGGCCTCCAGCGTCTCGCC
>JASBSO010000070.1 GCA_030148905.1 Kordiimonadaceae bacterium
TGGCCAAGTTTTTTGCCAATGACAATGCCGACACCCGCAAAAACAAAACCATGGGCTTGCTGCTGGCCTTGTCGAAGGACGACATCGACAGCGCCGATACGGTGGCCCGGCAATTGGTGACCGCCTCGGGCTTTGGCGAAAAAGAATTCAATGCCTATGTGTCGCTGGTCAAAACGGCTTTGAGAGAATGCCAAGTTGACGACGATGTCGCCGACGAGGCCGCCATGTCGCTGGAATTGGTGCGCGATGCCATTTTGTCTGCGTCCAAGGGGCTGACCAACGCGCAACAAAAACCGGGCCAGCAATCGGGCGGCACCGCAGGCGGCAGCGAACCCAAGCGGGCCACCCAATCCATTCGTGTCAATGTGGAACTGCTGGAAGAGCTGATGACCATGGTGTCAGAGCTTGTTCTGACCCGAAACCAGCTGTTGCAGATTGTCCGCAACATGGACAACACCGAACTGACGGTGCCGCTGCAGCGCCTGTCGCAGTGCACGACCGAACTGCAAGAAAATGTGATGAAAACGCGCATGCAGCCGATCGGCAATGCCTGGGCCAAGCTGCCACGGATTGTGCGCGATTTGACGGTCGAACTGGATAAGAAGATCGAGCTTGAAATGCGCGGTGCGGAAACCGAGCTTGACCGCCAGGTGTTGGAGCTGATCAAAGATCCGTTGACACATATGGTGCGCAACTCGGCGGACCACGGCGTTGAAACCCCGGCCGAGCGCATGGCCGCGGGCAAACCTGAAACCGGCACGATCATTCTGAACGCCTATCATGAAGGCGGCCACATCATCATGGAAATCCGTGATGACGGGAAGGGCATTTCGGCGTCGAAACTGTCGAAGAAGATCATCGAAAAAGGCCTGGCGACCGAGGCTGAAGTTGCCGAGATGACCGACAACCAGATTCAACGCTTTATCTTCCACCCCGGTTTCTCGACCGCTGAACAGGTCACCAGCGTGTCCGGTCGCGGCGTTGGCATGGACGTTGTGCGCTCCAATATCGAAAAAATCGGTGGCACCATCGACATGAATTCGGTCGAGGGCAAGGGCACCGTTTTCCAAATTAAAATCCCGCTGACCCTGGCGATCGTTGCCGCGATGATTGTCGAGGCCTCGGGTGAACGCTACGCCATTCCACAGATCAGTGTGTTGGAGCTGGTGCGCGCCAGCACCGACAGCGAGCACCGGATTGAAACCATCAAAGACACGCCGGTGCTGCGTTTGCGGAACCGGTTGTTGCCGCTGATTTATCTCAATGAGGTGCTGGGCTTTACGTCGGCAGAAAACCGCGATGACGAGTCCGGCTTTATTGTGGTGACCCAGGTGGGCACCTTCAATTTCGGGATCGTGGTCGATCAGGTGTTCGACACCGAGGAAATTGTGGTGAAACCGGTGGCGCCGCTGTTGAAAAGCCTGTCGGTCTATTCGGGCAATACCATTTTGGGGGATGGCAGCGTCATCATGATCCTTGACCCCAACGGTATCGCAGCGATGACCAGCAATGCCGCAGGCGATCACGGACATGATGAGGCCGAGGCCGCAACCGAGCAGCGCCAGGCACGCGCCAACGATAAGGAAAGCATGTTGCTGTTCCGTGCAGGTGACGAAAGCCCCAAAGCGGTTCCGCTTGCGCTTGTTGCCCGACTTGAGGATATCGAGGTTGATCAGGTCGAGATCACCGACGACAAAACCATGGTGCAATATCGCGGCAGCCTGATGCCGATCATTATGGCCGACCCGCAGATGAGCTTGCAGGAAAGCGGGCGTCAGCCGGTGCTGGTGTTCTCGGACCGCAATTATACCATGGGGCTGGCGGTGGACGAGATTCTCGACATTGTCGAAGAAGATCTCGATATCAAGCTGGCCTCGGACCAGCCGGGCGTTGTCGGCTCGGCGGTGATTGCCGGCAAGGCCAGCGAGGTGATCGACGTTGCGCATTATCTCAGCCTGGCCTTCAGCGACTGGCTGGGCAGCCGTGAACCCGACGACGAGGGCGTCGACGCGCGCGGCTACAGCCTGTTGTTGGTCGACGACAGCGACTTCTTCCGCAATATGCTGCGCCCGCTGCTCAGCGTTGCAGGCTATCAGGTGACCGCCGTGTCATCGGCGTCGATGGCGCTCAACCTGCGCGAAGAAGGCGTGATGTTTGACGCCATCGTATCCGACATTGAAATGCCCGAAATGAACGGTTTTGAATTCGCCAAAGCGGTGAAATCAGGCGGCATATGGCAATCGACACCGCTGATTGCTCTGTCGGCGCTGGCAACCGAGCGCGATGTCAACCGCGGTCACGAAGCCGGCTTTGATGATTATATCGCCAAGTTCGATAAAGAAACGCTGCTGCACAGCCTGTCTGTCCAGCTTAAAATCCAGGGAGACGCCGCATGAGTAACCTGATCACACGCGACGATTTCAGCCTGGTGGAAACCGGCAGCCAGGATTTTGTCACGGTCCTCTTGGACGGCCAGTTGCTGGGCATTCCGGTGTTGGCTGTGCACGACGTTCTGAACGCGCAGAAAATCACCAAAATCCCCTTGGCGCCGTCGTGGGTGTCGGGTGTTTTGAACCTGCGCGGACGGATTGTGACGGCCATTGACCTCCGTCAACGTTTGGGTTTGGGCCCGCGCGAAGACGGCCAGGCCAGCATGTCGGTTGTGGTCGAACATAAGGGCGAGCCCTACAGCCTGCAAATTGACAATGTCGGCGAGGTGTTGTCGCTTGAAGACCAGCTGTTTGAAAAAAATCCGGTGACGCTGGACGCTGTATGGCGCGATGTCAGCAAGGGCATTTACCGCCTGGATAATCAGCTATTGGCCATTCTTGATGTCAACAAGTTGCTGGACTTTGACGACGCTTCAAAAGCAGCATAGCGTAACACTTTAAGTTGAGTATAGCGGGGGGCGTAATCATCGTGGCACATATTCTTTTATGCGGAGACTGGGGATGAAAACATGTCTCGTGGTGGACGACTCTCGGGTGATCCGCAAAGTCGCACGGCGTATTTTGGAAGAACTGGATTTTGAGGTTGTCGAAGCCGTTGACGGTCAGGATGCGCTTGATGCGTGCGACCGCGACATGCCTGACGCTGTGCTTCTGGACTGGAACATGCCGGTCATGGACGGGCTGGAGTTTATGAAGCGCTTGCGCGCGCAAGAGGGGGTGGAACAGCCCATTGTTGTTTTCTGTACCACCGAAAACGATATGGCGCATATTCGCACCGCCATCGAGGCGGGTGCCAACGAATATATCATGAAGCCATTTGACCGCGAAATTATCGAGGCCAAGTTTGTTCAAGTTGGCCTGATCTAGGCACAGTCAAGGATTTCCCAACGCATGTCATCGGCGCCCTCTGCCCAGCCCTCCAATGGAAATGGCCCGTTTCGGGTTATGGTCGTTGACGACAGCGCCATCATCCGTGGGTTTTTGTCGCGCTATTTGGGTGAAGACCCGGATATCGAGGTTGTAACCACGGCCAATAACGGCGTTGTCGCCCTGCGTCAGTTGTCACAACACGATATTGAAGCCGTCGTGCTCGATATCGAAATGCCGGAAATGGACGGTATGACCGCCCTGCCGCGCATGATCGATGCCCAACCCGACCTTGTGGTTGTGATGGCGTCCACGCTGACCCGGAAAAACGCGGAAATCAGCCTGAAAGCCCTGCAGATGGGGGCCGTTGATTATGTGCCCAAGCCCGAAACCGCGCGCAGTGTCAATGCGTCCATCGATTTCCGACGCGAGCTGGTGGACAAGGTCAAGGCCTGGGCGGGACGCCGCCGCACGAAGCGCGGTGAAGCCTTGCCGCCATCCGTGAACCGGCACTCGCTTGGCACCGGGCAATCGCGCATTTCGGGCGACCGCCCTGCGGCCGAGGGTTTTGTCTCGGCGGACCGTATGCGCCGACCCACGCCCAGCTTTACCGCATCTTCGGCCCGGGCCCCGGCGCCGGCGGCCGCGCCCGTTCGCGAGGTCAAGCCCGCAGAGCGGGCCCCGCAACCGGGCGCTCAGTCGGCTTCTCAGCCTGCGCCGCGCGCCAGAGCCGATATCAAGCTGGTCAAGGCGTCGGGATACCGCCCGAAGATCTTGGCGATTGGATCGTCAACCGGCGGGCCGCAAGCCTTGATGAAGTTTTTTGCGCAGTTCGAGCGTGCGCCCAAAGTGCCGATTTTGATCACCCAGCATATGCCCGCCACGTTTACGGCGATTTTGGCCAATCACCTGGGACAGGCCACCGGTTGGCCCAGCCAGGAGGGCCAAAACGGCATGGCGGTGCAGCCGGGGCAGATTTATCTTGCCCCCGGAGGCAAGCACATGCTGCTGGAGGACAGCGGTGGCGGCCTGGAAATCCGGTTGGACGACGGCCCGCCGGAAAACTTTTGCAAGCCTGCGGTTGACCCGATGTTAAGAAGCGTCGCGAAACTTTTTGGACAGCATGCGTTTTGCACTATTCTGACCGGTATGGGACATGACGGGTTGAAGGGTGGTCGCGATCTTGTAAAAGCAGGCGGAACAGTGGTGGCTCAGGACGAAGCCTCCAGCGTGGTGTGGGGCATGCCGGGGGCCGTGGCAACGGCCGGGCTGTGCGCCGAGGTTTTGCCGCTTGATGACCTGGCCAAATATGTGGTTCGACGACTAGAAGGGACGATGTAATGCGGAGTGAGGATTTTAAGTTCATTTCGCAGTTGCTGCACGACCGTTCGGGCCTGATGCTGACCGAGGACAAAGTCTATCTGCTTGAAAGTCGGTTGACACCGCTTGCCCGCAAACGCGGGTTGGACGGCCTGGAAAGCCTCATCCAAAAATTGAAATTGTCGCGCGACACCGCCCTGACCAATGATATTGTCGAGGCGATGACGACGAACGAGTCGTTCTTCTTCCGTGACAACACACCCTTTGATCTGTTCAAACAATATGTCCTGCCCGCCATGGAAAAAGGGCGCGGTTCAGGTAAGCGGCTGCGGATTTGGTGCGCGGCGGCCTCGACCGGGCAAGAGCCCTATTCGCTTGCCATCATTTTGCGCGAGGCGTGGCACAAATGGCGCGACTGGAATATCGAGATCATCGGCACCGATCTGTCGTCGCAAGTGCTCGATAAGGCCGTTGAGGGCGTCTACAGCCAGTTTGAGGTGCAGCGCGGGCTGCCTATTCAGATGCTGATCAAATATTTTCAGCAGGAAGGTGATGTCTGGCGGCTCAACAATGACATTCGGTCGATGGTGAAGTTTCGTAAATTCAATCTGTTGGACAATTTCGCCGGGCTCGGCAAATTCGATGTGATTTTCTGCCGTAACGTGCTGATTTACTTTGACCAGCCCACCAAAAGCGGTGTGTTGAACCGGATGCGCAAAACCCTGTCGGACGATGGGGCATTGTTTTTGGGTGCCGCCGAAACGGTGCTGGGCATTACCGATCAATTCAAACCGGTTACGGGCCAGCGCGGACTGTATGTGCCCACAGGCGGCAAATCAGAAGAGCTGATGGGATTGAACGGATAAAGCCTTGGAAAGTCTTGGAAAGCTTTGGGCAGACCAAAATGGCGGCCCATAGACGAATCTCGGTCAATCGACGCGGTTAGCTGGCGGCTTTTTTCGCCTCGCTGTCTGGTTCCACCAACATATAGCCCCGGCCCCAAACCGTTTCGATATAGTTTTCGCCGCCTGTTGCCTGCGACAGCTTTTTCCTGAGCTTGCAGATAAACACATCAATAATTTTCAGCTCGGGCTCATCAATGCCACCGTACAGATGGTTGAGAAACATCTCTTTGGTCAGCGTCGTCCCCTTGCGCAGGCTTAAAAGTTCCAGCATCGCATATTCTTTGCCGGTCAGATGAATGCGGCTGCCGTCCACCTCAACAAGTTTGCTGTCCAGATTAACCGACAGTTGACCGGTGTTGATCACCGACTGCGAATGGCCTTTGGACCGGCGCACAATGGCGTGGATACGGGCGACCAATTCTTCCTTGTGGAAGGGTTTGGTCAGATAGTCATCGGCACCAAAGCCCAGGCCTTTGACTTTGGACTGCATTTCCGACAGGCCCGACAAAATCAGGATCGGCGTACCGACCTTTGCCGACCGCAATTGCCGCAACACCTCATACCCGCTCATATCCGGTAGGTTCAGGTCAAGGAGAATGATGTCATAGTCATAGACCTTGCCAAGGTCGACGCCTTCCTCACCGAGGTCGGTGCTGTACACATTGAAGCCTTCCGACTTCAACAACAGCTCAATGGTGCGGATCATTGTTGGGTCATCTTCGACCAAGAGCACGCGCATATTCTCTCTCCGTGACCATATATTCAGACGCCCAACGCTTGTTGCACTGTTGCATTCGAGCGCGGGAATTGTCAATTGCTCAACCCCGTGAGGCGTGGCACCTTATAGGGGTTTCTACGACCGATGTGTTGGCTTTGGACCACAGTGCCAAAGATGCAACATCACATGACAAGGACGTCACCATGAGCGGCTTGCGCCCTCTCATACACGATATTTCATCGATCCAGCCCGACGCGCGCCACGGCAAGGTGCGCGTGGTGCGCGGCCTGCTGATCGAGATTGTGGGGATCGAACCCTTTCTGGCCGTTGGGTCGCGATTGTCTGTCGCAACCCTCGACGGGCGCGACTTGCCGGTTGAAATTGTCGGCTTCAGCGAAACCGGCGCGCTGGCAATGCCTTATGGCTCGGTTGAAGGGGTCGGCGTCGGTGCCAGGGCGACGCTGTTGTCTCGCCACGGGGCCGTGTATCCGGACCGGTCCTGGCTGGGGCGGGTGGTCAATGCGTTTGGCGAGCCGATCGACGGCAAAGGCCCTATTCGCCAATCCAGCGAGGCCCGGCTTCTGCGCGCCGACCCACTGGCTGCACATGAACGCCAGCGCGTTGGCCCGCGCCTCGACATGGGCGTGCGCGCGCTCAATACTTTTGCCACCATGTGCCGCGGCCAGCGCATGGGGATTTTTGCGGGCTCTGGGGTTGGCAAGTCGGTTTTGATGTCGATGGTCGCGCGCTATTCCAGCGCCGATGTCAACATCATCGGCCTGGTGGGCGAGCGCGGCCGCGAGGTGAAGGAATTTCTTGAGGACGACCTCGGCCCCGAGGGGCTGGCGCGGTCTGTTGTGGTTGTGGCCACCTCGGACGAAAGCGCATTGATGCGCCGCCAGGCCGGATATCTGACCGTAACACTGGCGGAATATTTTCGCGATCAGGGGGCCGAGGTGATCTGTTTGATGGACAGCGTCACGCGCTTTGCCATGGCCCAGCGCGAGATCGGCCTGGCCGGGGGCGAACCCCCAACAACCAAAGGCTATACGCCGACGGTGTTTACCGAATTGCCGCGCCTGTTGGAACGCGCAGGCCCAGGCCGGCAGGGTAGCGGCAACATCACCGGTCTGTTTACCGTGCTGGTCGAGGGCGACGATCATAACGAGCCGGTGGCCGACGCCGTGCGCGGTATTTTGGACGGCCATGTGGTGATGGAGCGGTCGATCGCCGAGCGCGGGCGTTATCCCTCGATCAATGTATTGCGGTCGGTGTCGCGGACCATGCCGGACTGTCACGGGGACGGCGAAAATGCCCTGATTCGCGAGGCACGGCGGTTCATGTCCACATACAGCGATATGGAGGAAATGATCAGGCTGGGGGCCTACCGCCCGGGCACCAACCCCGAGGTTGACGCCGCTATCCAATATCATCCCAAATTCGAGGCGTTTTTGAGCCAGCACAAAAGCGAGCGCACCTCTATCGAGGATGGGTTCAAGCAGCTGTATAGCGATTTGGCGACAGGGCCCGCCGACCTGGGCTCGGTGACGATGCCAACATCTGATACGCCCGGTGGTGACTAAGCTATGGCGCGCCTGAAAGGTTTGATCAAATATCACCAATGGCAGGTGGACGAAAAACGCCGTGATCTGGCCCGCCTCGAGGGGGAGCTTGCAACGCTGATCCATCATATCGAGCAGTTGGACATCGAAGAGGCGCGCGAAATTCGATTGGCCAAATCAAAAGAATCGCTGGAAATTTTGGGCCGCTACCGGCTTGCGGTCGAGGCGAAGCGCAAAACCCTGCTGGCAGAGCGTGCCAAAAAGGAAAGCGAGTGCGAGGCCCAGCGTGATAAGGTGGCAGCGGCGTTCAAGGAATTGAAAAGCTTTGAGATTGCCCAACAGCAAGCCGACGCCCGCGAAGCCAAAGAGCAAGCGCGACGCGAACAGGCCGCCCTCGACGAACAGGCGCTTCGGCAAAGTCAGAATTAAGCAAACCGGCGCGGGTCTTGCTTAAAGGATATTAAATTAAGGATATCAAACCTAGAGGGTCTCAAAGGGTTTATCCCTTCGCGAAGTCGACAAAGGACATGCGATCATGAATCAACTCAAGGCGGGGGATATGATCCCCGATACGCTTGATGAAACGCTAACGGCCAAATTGCAGGGCTGGGATGCTCAGCATCACTTGCACCCGTTTACCGACACGCAAACCCTGACCAAAGCACCGCCTTTTTTGATCGACAGGGCCGAGGGCTGTTATATCTCGGGGGCGGGGTTCCGCATTTTGGATGCCATGGCAGGGCTTGGCTGCGTCAACATCGGCTATGGCCGCGCCGACATGGCGGAAACCGCCCGCGCCGTGACCGAACGCATGACCTATTATCACAATTTTGCCGCTGTTGCGCACCCATACGGTGCTGCGCTCGCCGGCACCATTGCCGACAAGGCGGGCATGGGCCAGGCGCGGGTATTTTTCGGCAATTCAGGCTCGGAAGCCAATGAAACGCTGGTCAAGCTTGCCTGGGCCTATTGGCGGATCAAGGGCAAGCCTGAAAAGCGTATGATCATCACCCGCGACTATGCCTATCACGGCAGCGGTATTTTCTCGGCCGCGCTCAACGGCAATCGCAGCATGATCGACAATTTTGGCCTTGAGCATCCCGATATCGCCCACGGTCCTGCGCCCTATTGGTTCCGCTGCAGCGAGGGCATGGCCCCGCCCGAATTTGGTGAGGCCGCTGCCGACGCCATTGGCGCTAAAATCGACGCGGTCGGCGCCGACAAGGTAGCAGCGGTCATCGCCGAGCCGATCCAGGGCACCGCCGGAGCCATCATCCCGCCCAAAACCTATTGGCCGCGCCTGGAGACCATTTGTCGCGAAAAGGGCGTATTGTTGATCTCGGACGAGGTGGTCACCGGTTTTGGCCGCACGGGGCACTGGTTTGCCAAGGATGCCTTTGGCTATACACCCGATATGATGACCCTAGCCAAGGGGCTGTCGTCAGCCTATGCGCCGATCTCGGCTGCGGTGATCAGCGGCGAAATTGCCGAGGTGCTGCACGGCGAAATGGGCCTATTCCAGCACGGTTATACCACCAGCGCGCACCCGGTGTCGGCGGCATTGGCGCTGAAAAATATCGACATTCTGGAATCGGAAGGCCTGGTCAACCGCATTCGCAGCGACATCGGTCCTTATTTTGAAACCGCCATGCGGCGCCTGGAAATGCACCCCCTTGTCGGCGAGGTGCGGGTGATGGGCTTGATGTGCGGGATCGAAATTGCCAAGGATAGGCGTGCGCGCACGCAGTATCCGGCAGAGTTTTTGGTGGACGAGCATATCAGCAATGCGTGTCTGCGGCGCGGGGTGATCTTGCGCGCGGTCGGCAATGCGCTGGTCTTGTGCCCGCCCTTCATCATCAAACAAAAAGAGGTGGACACGATCGCGGCTGCGCTCAAAGAGGCGCTGGACGAAATTTACGCCGCGCTGAAAGAGCAGGGCTACGCCTGATCGCATCTGGCCTTGATGACGTTTGGCGGTGATCACACCTGACCCGGTTCGGGCCGTTTCAGCGGCAGGTCGGGTTCGGCTTGCGGCACGGGTGTTTTGTCACCTTCTGGTGCACGCTGGCGGCTGCGGATCATCATGATATTGCCGATCAGGATCAGCGCCAGACCGGCAGCCCCCATCACGGTCCATTCAAAGCCCTCGAACAGCGTCGAAATAATCAGCGCCACAACGGGCGTCAGCACCGCCATATAGGCACTGCGTGCCACGCCCCAGGTGGCGATCAGCCACATATAGACGGTAAAGGCGGCAACGGTACCAAAGACCGATAAATACAGCAGTGACCCGACATATTGCATCGAGGTGTCAAACACCGGCGCACCGCTGACAATAAGGGCAATACCGGCGTTAAAGGCGGTGCCGTACAGCATGCCCCAGCCATTGGCGACCAGCAGCGGCATTGATGCCATGCTGCGGGTGGCGGCCATGGTGTTGCCAAATGACGCACAAATGGTCGCGGCAACGCCGTATCCCAACCCGATCAGCGTTGCATCGCCCAGCGACAGCGAGCCCACTTCTTCGGCAAATACCAGAATGAGCCCAATGATGCCCAACACCGAGGCGACCAGCACACTGGCCTGAATGGTGGTGCCCAGAAAAAACCGCGCGTTTAAAATATTCAGGATCGTCAGCAGCGAAAATGCCACCGCCACCAGCCCCGAGGTCAGATACTGGGTGCTGCCATAGATCAGGATATAGTTGGTGGAAAACATAAACAGCCCGATCACCGCCACCGTCAGGTGCTGGCGCGCGGTGAGGCGCAGCGAATGGCCGCGCAGACCACTGAGCGCAAACAGCAGCACCGACGCCAGGGCAAAGCGGTACGCCACCGACCATTCTTTGGGCACAACGCCCAATTGAAGCGCGACAAAATACCATGTCGAGCCCCAAATCAGGACACAGATCAGAAAACCCAAAGGACGGGGCATCGCGCGGCTCCAACTGCGAAACAGAGCGCCGACTATAGGCTAGGCACCGCGTTGGGCAAGCAAGGAATCCAGGTCGATCAGGAAAGTTTCGCTTTCGCGGATCCGCAGCATGCCGGCGTAGCCATTGGCATCCAGCGCGCCTGTAAACAGCGTAACCAGGTCTTCGCCGAGGCCCGTGGGCAGCACATGCTCGGTGCGCAGGGTCAAATCAAAATGCCGCCCTTCAATTAGGCCGTCCAGTTGCACCTCGCCGATCACTGAAAAGGCCACATCAACAACAAAACGCCGCGCGGGTGGTGCTGCACCCTCGCCGTCGTCTGGGCTGCGGCGGTTGCCGTCGCGGTCGGTGACCTCATCGCGCCACCAGAACGACAATACCGACACCGCCGTATCGCGCACCTCAAACGGCAATTGCAGGACCCGCCAGTCCGACCCGGTGCCGTCAGCCGGGGCAAAGAGGCGGGCAAAATTCTGCCGCAAACTGTCGATCAGCCCTGCGCGCGCGCCGCTTGTATCGCGGCCCAGCCACGCATCGCCCGGGGCCTCGCGCCCACGGCCAAGGGCACTTAGGAGGAACAGCACGCTATTGGTCAGCTGCGGCCCGCCAGCCGCACTGCGGGCTTGCAGGGCCTCGACAAGTCCGGGGTCGCCGACGGCGGCAAGCTGGCTCAGCACCGCCTCGGCCTGTTGGCGTGTGTCGCTAAAATTGGGTGGCGGTGTGTACAGGCTTGCGCTGGCGCTGGCAGCGACCTGAGCGTTGACTGCGGCATCGCCTGGGGTGGCATCCCCAGGGACGGCTCCCAATGGGGCGGCTGCAGCAAGCGTTGGGTCCGGCACCTCTGCGTCTGCGGCGCTTGGGGTGGGCAGCACGGTCAGGATATCACCGATCGCGGGTCGCTCGGCCGATGGCAGGGCGACGCGAAAGGTCCCAATGGCGGTTGTCAGGTCCACGGTGGTTTGCGGCCCGCTGGCGGCAAGACCCGTGCTCAGGATGGTCTCGCCCTGGATCAGCACACTGCCAAGCGGCGGGGCGGCGCTGCCCGACGGGCGCAGCTGGATGTCCACGCTTGGTCCAAGCGGAGCTGGGGCCTGCGTCTGCAGGCGCTGCGGGGCCGCCGATGCGGCGGCATTTTGCGGCGCCTCCAGCGGCGGGCTGCCCGGTGCCGCGAAGGATGCGGCATAAACCGGACCGTTTTGCACGGCGTCTGCAGGGTTTTGCAGCGACACCGACTGCGGCACGGGAAAACTGGGTGGCCGCGGGGCCGCAGGGCTGGGCAGGTCAATCGACGCCGCAAAAACCGGGCGTCCCACAAGCGGCGAAACCACCGGCAGTGGGGCATACACCACAGGCCCGCGCGCGCCGTCCGGGCGCACCGTTTCCACCCGTGTCAGTGGGCTGTCGCTGTTTTGCAGGGACTGGATCGGTAGGGCCAGCATGCGGATTTCTTCGAGCGTTAGCGAGGTGACCGACTGCACCCTGAGTGCATCCGACGGGATCAGCGCGGCCAGGCCTTCTGATATCGGGTTGAGCGACAGCGGCGCGCCCGCCGCAGTGACCGCAATGGCCGGGCCAAGCGCGGTTGGGGCCGTGGGGGCGGATACGGGCTGCGTGGTGGCGGCACCAATGCCCTGTTGCTCGCTGACGAGGGCGGCGATGGCGGAAATGGGGTTTGTCACAGTCGCAGCAGCATCAGGGGCGGCTGCACTGCTGGTGGCGGTGCTGGCAAAGGCGGCGCGTGTGGCAGCCAGCAAGGCTTCGCCCGCAGGCTGTCCGCCGTCCGCTCCGCCGGGTCGCTGCAAGGGGCCGTAGCGCGCGGCCTCGATCGGGGTGGCACCAGCATCTGCCACCCCGTCGACATGCAGCGCGGTCACGGTCAGGTCAAGGCGAACAGGGGGATCTATCGGTGTGCCATTGCGCGCAACCAGATCAGCCGTCAATTGGCGCTCGGTGTCCCGAATAATCAGCTGGACGGCGTCGCCCGGACGCAAGCCCGCATCGGGGCGCAGCGCATAATTGGCAACCGGTGTTTCCAATACGGGCCGACCGGCGCTGTCGATCCGTGACACCATTTCCACAATGCGGTCCCCGGCCCGGAGGTCAGCAATCGAAGCGGCGATCGAGACCGCGGGATCGCGCACAGTTTGCGGCTCGTCGCCGACCTGCGCCTGGCCCAGCGACTGCCCGCCGGTTTGCGGGGTGGACGCACCGCCTTGCTCGCCGCCGGTGCGGCGCACGCCGGTGACGCTGTCGGTGACCCGGTCGCTGCCCGAAAGCCCGTCAGGGGGAGATGAGATACCGTCGCTCAAAACCCCCCCTTGTTTGCGTTAGATTTTCAGCAAGTTATCAGCCAAGCGTAACACATCTTGCGCCGCTTGGCTTTGGGGATGCCGGGTTAAAAGCGGCACCTGGCTGCGAATGGCGTCCACCACCTTGGCGTCCTGATGCACAATGCCCAACAGCGGCGGGCTGAATTTCAGGAAGCCTTCGCAGGCGCGGCGAATGGCTTCATAGGCTTTTTCGCCCGCCTGCTTGCTGGCCACATTGTTGACGACAATGCGGATATCGGTGCTGGGGTCGCGCTGATGCGCAAGCTTGATAAAGGCATAGGCATCGGTCAGCGAGGTCGGGTCGCCGGTCATCACCACCAATACCAGACCCTTGTGCGATGACAGGGTGACAACCGAGGGGTCGATCCCGGCGGCAAGGTCCAGCAGGACCCGGTCATAATCGGCAGCCAGCGCCGCCAGGCTGGAGCGGATATGCACAAGCCGTTCCTTGGTCAGATTGCCGAGCGCCCCCGAGCCCGACCGCCCGGCGATGACGTCGAACCCGTCGCCGTCCTTGTCGCGGCACGGCAGGCACACCTGCGCCAGCGTGGCATCGCCCGAGATAAACATCCCCAGGTCTTTTTCGGGCATCATGCCCAGCTGAATATCCACATTGGCCAAGCCCAGATCGCCGTCGAACAGCACAATCTTTTTGCCGCGCGTCGACAGCGCATGCGCCAGCGTGATCGAAAGCCAGGTTTTGCCAACGCCGCCCTTGCCAGAGGCAATGGTCAAAAGGCGTTTTTCAGCAGAACTGTTGTCCATGGGTGGTGGTCTTCCCTAACTAGCGTTCGAAAGCGTGCGTTCGCCGCGCGCGGGCGGCAGGGTGGTCAAAAGGCGGGCAAAGGCCGTTGCCGATGCGGGCTCCAGCCCTTCGGCGACATAGGGGCTGCGCGATATCGCCGCCAGCGACAATTTGCCCGGCCGTGCCGCGGTGATAATCCCGGCATAGCGGCGCGCAACATCGAGCCGCGTGGCAATAAACCGCTGGCAGCCAAGCTTGTTGAAAATCTCGGCCATTTCTTCGGCGTCATAAGGGTCAAGGCCCGCAGGCATTACTGCAATCGGTTCGGCGTCGACGGCGCGAATGAACTTCAAAAGCTGGCTCAACTCGAGCATATCAAAGGGGTTGATGCCGTAGGTATCAATGATCGTGACCTGCGCCGGGTCGCCGCTGGACAGCACCGATTTCAGCTCGCCGGGGGATTCCGCCGTCAGCACGGTTTGCTTCATGATCTGGGCAAAATGGTCAAGCTGGGCAACGCCGCCGGCTTTCACCGTGTCGGTTGTGATCAGCTTGACGGTCTTGCGGTGCAACACCGCGCCCGCCACCAATTTGGCCGAGCAGATGGTTTTGCCAACCCCGCCAGGCCCCACCAGCATGATCGGGCGCGCGGTCACATTGGTCAGCGGTGAAAATTTGATGCTGGCATCCAGGGCTGCGGCAAAGGCATCCACCAACGAGGCGGCTGCGATCGAGTCGATGGCTTCGGTCAGGCGCGCGGCGGTGCTGGGCGGCAGGCCGTGGTGATGCAAAACGGCAGAGACGTCGGCCTGGTCAAATTCGCGCGTAACCGCCAGCGGGATTGCCAGTTCCGCACTGGGCGGCGTTTCATCGACGGTGGGGGCAACTTTGGGCGGTGGCGGTGTGGCATCAGCCTCAAGCGCCGCTGTCACCCGTACGCTTGTCGGTGTTTCGTCCGTTGAAATAATGATCGCATCGGGGCCAAGCGTGTGGCGGATATCCTCCATCACATCGCGCATGGTTTTGCCGTGGAACGTCTTTAGCCGCATGGGATGTCACCGGCCTCCTAGACTTGTCCAAGCGTGCGGATGCGCGCCTGCGGATGGATTTCGTTTTGGCTCATCACCACCGTGGCGGGCCGGAAACGTTCAATGACCGAGCGCACATAAGGCCGCACCATCGGGCTGGTCAGCAGCACCGGGCTTTCGCCGCGCTCGGCCTGTTGGTCGAAGGCCATGCGTACGCTGGTGATAAATTCCTGCAAGCGTGTGGGGGCCATGGCAAGCTGCCGGTCGTCGCCCTGACCCACCAGGCTTTCGGCGAAGGCCTGTTCCCATTCGGGCGACAGGGTCAGCAGCGGCACAACATTGTCCCCCGACGAATTGGCGGCGCACAGCTGGCGCGCCAGCCGCGTGCGCACATGCTCGGTAATGGTGATCACATGGTTGGTAAAGGCGGTGGCCTCGGCGACGCCTTCCAGAATTTTGGGCAGGTCGCGGATCGATACCCGCTCGGCCAGCAAGGTTTGCAGCACGCGCTGAACCCCCGACATGCTGATCTGGTTGGGGATGATATCGGCCACCAGCTTTTGCTGGTCCTTGTTCAACTCGTCGAGCAGTTTCTGCGTTTCGGCATAAGACAGCAGCTCGGCGGTGTTGTCTTTGATCAACTCGGTCAAATGCGTGGTGATTACGGTGGCGGCATCCACCACGGTGTAGCCGCGGAAACCGGCTTCTTCCTTGGCGCTTTCATCGACCCATGTCGCGGGCAGGCCAAAGGCGGGCTCGTTCGTGGCCTCGCCCGGAATTTCAACCGGCAGGCCTTGCGGGTCCATCACCATCAACATGCCGGGGCGCACATCGCCCTTGCCAACCACGGTTTCCTTGATCCGCACCACATAGGCATTGGGCTGCAGTTGCATATTGTCGAGAATGCGCACGCTGGGCATCACAAAACCAAGCTCGCTGGCCAGCTGGCGTCGCAGGGATTTGATCTGGTCGGTCAGGCGGAAGTTTTGCTTGTCATTGATCAGGGTCAGTAGGCCGTAGCCCAGCTCAAGCCGAATGGCATCAAGCGCCAGCGCCGATGAAATCGGCTCTTCGGCGGGTTTGGCCTCTTCGGCGGTTTTCGCCTCGGCCTTGACCGCGGCTTCCTGTTGTTCGGTTTCCTTGCGGGTTAGCGAATAGGCAAAATAGCCCAGCGCGCCGCCAACGGTGACAAAGGGCACGAAAGGCAGGCCCGGCAGAACCCCCATCAAAATCAGCAGTCCGGCGGCAATGCCAATGCCCTTGGGATACGCCGACAGCTGGCCCACCATGGCCATATTATCGCCGTCGTCGCCGCCAGCGGCCCCGGCCTTGGTGACCATCAGGCCCGCCGATGTCGACACAATCAATGCCGGGATCTGGCTGACCAGGCCGTCGCCAATGGTCAACAGGGTATAGCTTTCCAGCGCGCGCTGAAAGGGCAGGTCGTTGAACACAACACCGATCAATATGCCGCCGATCACATTGATGAAGGTGATCAAAATGCCCGCAACGGCATCGCCGCGCACAAATTTGGCGGCACCGTCCATGGCGCCGAAAAAGGTGCTTTCGTCTTCCAGTTCACGGCGGCGGCGGCGGGCTTCGGCTTCGTCGATCAGCCCGGCGGTGAGGTCAGCGTCGATGGCCATTTGCTTGCCCGGCATCGCATCCAGCGAGAACCGCGCCGATACCTCGGCGATCCGGCCCGAACCCTTGGTGATCACCATGAAATTGACGATGACCAAAATGGCAAACACAATAATGCCGATCACCGCCTGGCCGCTCATCAGGAAATAGCCAAAGGCCTCGATCACCTCGCCTGCGGCGTCGGTGCCTTTGTGCCCTTCGGACAGGATCAGCCGCGTTGATGCCATGTTCAGCGACAGGCGCAGCATGGTCGCCACCAGCAAAACCGTCGGAAAGCTTGAAAACTCAAGCGGTTTGCGAATGAAGATCGCGGTCATGAAGATCATGAACGAAAAGGTGATCGATGCGGTCAGCGCAACGTCCAGCAGCCAGCTGGGCATCGGCATCATCAGCATCATGATGATCAGCACCATGCCGATGGCAAAGCCAAAATCGCTGTTGCCGATCAGGGACGAGAAACTGGCAAAGATCGCCCGCGAGCCGCCGCCCGTGTCTTTGCCTGATTGCTCGCCTGCTGCGTCGCTCATCACTTACTCCGTTACACCTGCCACGCCTGTTATACGCTTAGGCGCGTTGTCCGTCACCCGGTTGCGGGACCGATATGCCGTCGGATTGATACTGGTTCAGTTTGTTTCTCAGTGTGCGAATGGATATGCCCAAAATATTGGCGGCGTGGGTTCGGTTGCCCAAACAGTGCTTCAAGGTATCGATGATCAAATCCCGCTCAACCTCGGCCACGGTTTTGCCCACCAGCGATGCAGCCTCTGCATCGTCGCCTGCCGTGGGCAGTGCGCCGCCGTCTGCGGCCCCAGTCGGTGCGGCTGGCGTTGCCCCGCCAAGAATAACCTGCCCGTCAGCATCGGGCAGCAAAATTGCTGCCTCGCCGATTTCATCGCCGCTGGCTAGCAGAACAGCGCGGTGCAGGGTGTTTTCCAGCTCGCGCACATTGCCAGGCCAGGAATGCGCCAACAATTTTTTCATCGCGGTTTCAGAAATCGGCCGATTTTGAATTTTGTTCACATCGGCATATTTTTCGGCAAAAAATTCGGCAATGGCGCGGATGTCGCCGGGCCGGTTACGCAGCGACGGAACCTGCAAGTTCACCACATTGAGGCGGAAAAACAGGTCTTCGCGGAAATTGCCAGCCTTGACCTCTTCCTGCAGGTTGCGGTTCGAGGTGGCGATGATGCGGATGTCCACATCCACGGGCCGCGCACCGCCCACCCGGTCAATTTGTTTTTCCTGAATGGCGCGCAGCAGCTTGGCCTGCAGCCGCACATCCATTTCCGATATCTCATCGAGCAGCAGAGTACCGCCATGCGCTTCTTCAAACTTGCCGATCCGGCGGGCAACCGCCCCGGTAAAGGCCCCCTTTTCGTGGCCGAACAGTTCCGATTCCAGCAGGTTTTCGGGGATCGCTGCGCAGTTGACCGCAACAAAGGCCTTGTTGGCGCGGCGGCTTTTGGCATGAACAAAGCGCGCCATCACTTCTTTACCGGTGCCGCTTTCACCGGTCACAAGGATGCTGGCCTCGGAGGGGGCAACCTGTTCGGCCAGGGCCGAGACATTTTTCATCACCGGGTCGCGGTAAATGAAGGTTTGGTCGTCTTCAGCCACGGCCTCAAGAACGGCGGCGATCAATTCGGCGTCGGGGGGTAGGGGGATATATTCCTTGGCGCCCGCGCGAATAGCGGCGGCGGCGGTTTTGGAATCGGCGCCAATGCCACAGGCCACCACCGGCAGCGAGAAATGCTCGGAGCGCAGGCGCGGGATGATCGTCGGGATGTTGAGGCTGACCTCCACCATCATCAAATCGGCCCCTTTGCTGCGCAAAATGGCAAGCGCCATATCGAGGTCCTGGGCGTGGGTGACCTGCGCGCCGCGTTCAATGGCGATTTGGCTGGCCGCACCCAATTGCCCATCAAGCGTTCCAACAATAAGCAAGCGCATTCTTAGTCTCCATCAGGGCGGCGCATGGCGGGCCGCCCCATCAATTAAAAAACGCCACGCGCTTGGCGGGCGGTAGAACCGTGTTCAGCAGCATTTCAAGCCGACGCGGATTTTCGCGCCGGCGGATTGACGTTGCCGCCATGGTATAAAGCGTGTTGATCAGGGCTTCTTCCGAGGTGGTGTGCTCGGTTTTCGCCGCCAGCGGGATAAACACCAAATGCGCCATCAAAGCCCCGTAGAGCGTCGTCAGCAGCGCCACCGCCATCGCCGGGCCAAGATCAGCAGGGTTGCTGAGATTGCCCAGCATTTTCACCAGACCAATCAATGTCCCGATCAATCCCATGGCCGGTGCAACCTCGCCCGCGCGGCGCAAAAAGTCGACCGCGCGCATGTGGCGGCCCTGTGTCGCGCTCGACTCGCGGCGCAGGATATGTTCGATTTCCTCGGTGGTTTGACCGTCTACGATCATCTTGACCGCCTGCTGCAGAAACGGGGCATCCTTAAGCTGCGGCAGCAGTTTTTCAAGAATGAGAAAGTCATTATGTCGGCGGGCTTCGCTGGCAATTTTTAAAACCTTCAACGCTTCTTCGGCGGGATCGCGGCGACCGTGCATCAACAGCATCAGAATATTGCCGGGAATGGTGATCATTTCCTGAAAGCGAAAGCTGATCGCGGTCACGGCAACCGTGCCCAGCACGACGATCAACACACCCTGCAGGTTGATAAACGCACCGATCGATGTGTCGATGATGATGGCGACAATCACCAACAAAAAGGCGACAACCATGCCGATCAAAGTGGTCATGCTGTGCGTCCTCGCCCTGTGTTAATTGCCGCCGTCAAGCTTGACAATTTCGGTCATGGTGACACCAAGATGCTCTTCAACTAGCACAACTTCACCGCGGGCAACCAGTCGATTGTTGACATAAATATCAATGGCTTCGCCAACCCGGCGGTCGAGTTCGATCACCGCGCCCGGGGCAATTTTCAGCAGTTGGTTGACCTCCAATGTGCTTTTGCCCAAAACCGCCTGAACCCGAACGGGGACATCGAAAACCGGCTCCAATTCGGTTGCGGTGCGCACCTGTCCGTCTTGCTTTTTGGCAAGTTCGGGGTTGTTGGCATTGCCTTGCATGTCTTCAAGGCCGACGCTTTCGCCTTCGGTTTCATCCGCCATAATGTTTTAAGCCCCCTTGTCCTTGCTCTGATAGTCAGTGTCTTGAGCAAATGACATTTTGAGAAATTCTGAAACCTTGTCGCGCACAGCCTGATCAATTTTCTCTTGCGCGCGCTCCAGCCCGCCGTCGCCCCACGAGATGCGGCAGTCAGCAGGCGCCATATCTGCAACGCCCACCACCTCGATCCGGCCTTCGTGACCGCGCTCGGACGCGGCGGTATGCAGAACCTGCTGCAGGCGCTCGGCAATATCCGCGCTTGCATGAACGCGAATGTCGGCCTGATTGTGCAAGGCGTCCAAACATTCTTCCACCAGGCGGTCGATACCGGCAAGGTCAAGTTTTTCCCGCAAGCCGGCGGCCAGTCGCTCGCCAATGGTATAGGCCAGCAACCCCATGTCTGCGGTGATGCGGGCTTCGACCTCGGCATGCTGGTCAAACAGGGCGCTGGCTTTGCCAACCAGATCCTGGGCGACGCTGTGCGTTGCGGCTTCGATTTCGCTGCGCATTTGGTTGCGGCCTTCCTCGAGACCTGCGGCATAGCTTTCCTTGCGGGTCACCTCGATTTCCTGACGCAGATTGGCGACCTCAAGGTCAAAGCGGTTTTTGGCCCCGCCGTCAAAAGCCTGATCAAAGGTGTATTTTACAGGATCACTCACTGAAAGCCCGATTCCGGTCTAGTAAATCAACTCGTCTTCGCCCTTATTATCGGACAGGACGATTTCGCCCGCATCGGCGAGGTCTTTGGCCTTATTAACCATGTCCATTTGCGCTTCATCAACATCTTTCAGCCGCACAGGGCCCATGGCTTCCATATCTTCGCGCAGGATTTTGGCCGCGCGTTCCGACATGTTGGAGAAAAACAGATCGCGCAGCGTATCGGACGCGCCCTTCATCGCCATCGCCAGCTTGTCCTTGTCGACATTGCGCAACAGGGTTTGTACGCCCTGCGGGTCAAGCTTGTTGAGGTCTTCAAAGGTGAACATCAGAGCGCGAATACGCTCGGCGCTGTCGCGGTTGCGGTCCTCAAGCGAACCAAGGAAGCGCGATTCCGTCGAGCGGTCGAGAAAGTTGAAGATATCCGCAATGGTTTCGTGGCTGTCCTTGCGCGATGTGCGGGCGAGGTTGTTCATAAACTCCACGCGCAGGGTTTGTTCAACCTTGTCGAGGATGTCTTTTTGCACGGCCTCCATACGCAGCATGCGCATGACCACTTCCATCGAAAAATCTTCGGGCAAGACCGACAGCACCCGCGCGGCGTGTTCGGGTTTGATTTTTTGCAGCACCACCGCAACGGTTTGCGGATATTCGTTTTTGAGATAGCTGGCGAGCACCATCTCATTCACATTGCCCAGCTTGTCCCACATGGTGCGCCCGGCGGGTCCGCGAATTTCGTCCATGATCACGCCGACCTTGTCCGGCGGCAACAGCTTGCGCAATAGGCGTTCGGTGTTGTCATAGCTGCCGTTCAGGCTGCCAACCGACGATACGTTCGACGCAAATTCGACAAACAGTTCCTCCACAATGCCCGCCGACACCGGCCCCAGCATGGACATCTGGCTGGACAGCTCCTTAACCTCTTCCTCGCTCAGCAGATTCCAGATCTCGCGCCCGGCGTCGTCGCCGATTGCCAGCATGAAAGCGGCCGCCTTTTGCGCGCCGCTCATTTTGCTCAGATCGCCAGCAATGGTATTTGGAAGTGCTCCTTCATCCATGACGCTTATGTCTCCGCATATAACCAACTCCGGACAATTTGTGCTGAGTCATCAGGGTTAGACTTAATCAATTCGGCAACCTTCTGCATAACCGAATCCTGAATACGGCCCTCCACCTGTGCCATGTCGATCCGACTATCGGTTTTCAGGCTAGTGGTATCCAGCGCGCCTGTCATCCGCGATTGTCGCACCAGGTCTTGCGCGGCCTCGTCGCCGGCGGCGGCGCGGGCAATCAGGTCAGAGTCGATGGACGCAGGCCCGGTCAGGGCAGGGGCGGCTTCGGCCTGTTCCAGTTGCGGCTGTTCGGGCGGCGGCGCATCGGGGATCGCCTCGATCACCCGCACCACAATCGGTCGCACCACAATCAACAGGAACAGCACCAGCACAATAAACGCTCCGCCATTGCGCACCAGCGCCAGCAGCGAGTCCGTGTCCAGGCCCAGGATGTTGAACTCGGTCGGCGCCTCACCAATGGGGTCAGGGTCGGCAAAGCGCAGCGACTGCACCGTCACCACATCGCCGCGGTCGGCATCGAAGGGAATGGCGCTTTCCACCAGCGACTGCAGCGCTTGTAGTTCTTGCGGGCTGCGGTCCTGATAGTCGGTAGTGCTGCCTTCCTCGTCAAAGGTCCGAATGCCGTCCACCAGCACCGATACGCGAATTTGGGTCACCTCGCCCGGCTCGGTCACGGTGACCGTTTCGGTTTTTGAATTTTCAAAATTGGTGCGTTCTTCGGTTTTGGTCTCGAGGCTGCTGTCGCCGCCGCCGGCCGGGTTGGCCGTGGGCACATTGTTGGACACCGACACCGTGTCAATCGAGCCGTCGCTTTCCTGCGCCTGTTCTTCGATGGTGGTGGACGACAGCACCACTTGGGTGTCGGGGTCAAACTCGACCTGGCTGGTGGTGGTACGGCTGCGGTTCATGCTGACCGCCACCTCGGCGCGCACCGCGCCAACCCCCACCCGGCTGGCCAGCAGGTTTTCAATCCGGTCGCGGAACAATTGCTCGCGGGCAAGCTGGGCCTGCTCCAGCGTCGAGGCCGCCCCTTGCGCTGACGACGGGCGCCCGTCGCTCAGAAGGCGGCCCGAAGTGTCGGAAATCGCGACCCGGTCCGCCGACAGGCCAGGCACGGCCGCCGCCACCAACGCCTGAATGGCTTCGGCCTGACGCGGGCCAAGCCCGCCCGCACCAGTGCGGATCAAGATTGACGCCTTCGGCTCGGACGCCTCACGCTGAAAGGGGCGGCGCTCGGGCATGACGATATGCACGCGCGCATCGGTCACCGAGCGAATTTCGCGGATGGTGCGCGACAGTTCGCCCTCGATCGCGCGCACCAGATTGACGTTCAATTCAAAGGTTGTGCGCCCGAAGGACGAATCGCGGTCAAAAATTTCCTTGCCGATCACGCCGCCGCCAAGGCCTTGCCCTGCCAGTTGCAGGCGCAGGCGCGCCACGTCGTTCGCCGGTACACGGATGATCGAGCCACCCGCATCAAGCTGGTAATCGGCGCCCTGTTGATCCAGCGCGCTAACAATTTCTGCGGCTTCCTGCTGTTCGAGGCCCGAATACAGCACGTCGTAGCTACCGCCACCGGCCCCGTTGATCAGGAAGGTCAAGATGATAAAAAAGATAACGCCGACAACGGCCAAAAGCACCAGTCGACCCGTCCCGATATTCTTTAAAAATAATGCAAACTGTTCCATCGGTCCTGTCTAACGCTCTCTGTTACGAATGCCATAATAGTGCGCGATGAAGGCCGTTTGCAAAAATTCCTTCCCGAAATTTTAGGCAAATTTTGCCGAAAAACTCTACGAAAAAGACGACTTGACCCGACACTTTCATCCCCAATGACGTAGCACCAAGACAGTAATATAGATTGATTTCCTTGCAAAACAGTAAATACCGGCCCGCAAAGCTGCGAGCCGGTATCCGAGGGCAAAATGAGTTGTCTTAACCGCGTTTAGATCGAGTTCAACTCGGCAAGAATTTCATCGGAGGTGGTGATGATCCGGGTTGAGGCCGAGAAGGCCCGCTGAATACGGATGAGTTCGGAAAACTCATTGGCCAGATCAACGGTGGACAGCTCCAAGGCGTTCGGTGCCACCGAACCCGCACCGCCTTCACCCGGCTCCTGCAGGGCCTGAAGGCCCGACAGGCTGGAGAGGCCAAAGGCGTTGCCCTGCAGGCGCTGCAGGCCGTCCGGGTTCGGGAAGGTGGCGATGGGCAGGCGGAACGGCGTCACCGACAGGCCGTTGTCAAACAGCGCGGTCACATCGCCGTTCTCACCGATTGACACCCCGGCGACATTGCCGAACAGCGCCCCGTCAACCGCCGAACTGATCAGCGCGGAGGGGCTGTCGAACTGCGACACGCCGTCTGCCTGGCCATCCGTGCCAAAATCGAAGGTGATGTTGCCGGGTGCGCGGCTGGCGGGACCCGTGTTGTTATAAGCGAAGGTGAGTGGGCTGACAGCACCTGTCGTATCATCCAGCAGGTCTGGACCAGTTGTTGTGACGGCTGCGGTAGCCGCATCAACGGCAAATAGTGAAGAGCCAGGCAGATCGATTGTTCCATCGGTGTTGAAATTCAATGTCCCAACCCCGACCACGCCCGGTGCGTTGGCGGGAGAATCCACCTGCGCAGGATCAGCGAAGGAGATCTCATAAGAAAATTCGCTCGTGCCGGTCCGCAGGAAGCTGATGGTCAGGGTTTGCCCACCACCCAAGCTGTCAAAAACTTGGATGTTGGTTTCAAAATCCGGGGCCGTAGGCGTGGCAGAATTCAAGTCACCAAAAGCATAGCCCGTGGTAATCGGCGTGCTGGCCTGCAGGTTGAGGCGCAGCGCCGCATTTTGCGTTGCTTCACCAAACCCGTTGAGGTTCGAGATGTTGATCGGCTGCAACAGGCTCAAATCCTGGGTATTGGCCGGGACATTGCCCTGCGAGTCCAGCGGATAGCCCAATAGCGACAGACCCGCCGTGTTGCGCAAAAAGCCCTCAGAGTCAGGCGTGAAGCTGCCTGCGCGGGTGAAGACGGTTTGCGAGTTGGTAAAATCTTCGGGGTCGTTGCCGAGGCGCACCACGAAAAAGCCCGCGCCGTCCACCGCAAGGTCGGTCGCCGAGCCCGAGGGCTGCAGCAGGCCCTGCTGCGAGACCAGTGTCGAGGTCTGCGAAATCACACCGCCGGGCGAAAAGCTGGAAATCGCAGCGGTTTCGGTCACCAGGGTCGAGAAGTTGGACCGCGACTCCTTAAAGCCAACGGTGTTCACATTGGTAATATTGTCGGCGATAACCCCAACGCCTTCGGTGAAGGCTTGCAGGCCGGATACGCCAGCCGAAAGAGCAGCAAAAGCCATTGTTATTCTCCTAATCGTTACTCATTTTGCCAGTTTTGCTATTGCTCAACATTCTGCTGTTTGGCGGGGCCGGACATCCGGTGATCTCGCCGTTAAAGTCGACCATTGTGCCGACCGTCTTCAAACGGCCCCGAGGGGCCAAAGCCTTGGTCAGAGGCGAGCGCCGCCCGCCACCAACCGAAGAAGTTCATCCTGCGTGACAATCTGCGCACCCACCGTCAAAATCGGTGTATCGGTGCTGGTGTCGATGCTGGAAATTTCGTCTTGTACAAAGGTCTGGCTGCCAAGCGCCGCGCCGTCGCGCGAGGCGTTGACCGTCAGGCTGTAAATGCCGTTTGGCAGGACGTTACCAAGGCCGTCTGTGCCGTCCCAGATAAACTCCTGCGTGCCGCTGATCAGCTGGCCGGGGCCCTGAAACACGATCTGACCACCGGCATCGCGCACCTGGAACTGCACGGCGTCGGGCGCTTCGGCGAAGTCGACTTCAAAGCGCACCCCATTGCCCTCGTGCGTGCCCACATTGCCTTCAACCAGACCTTCTTGGCCCAAAAGGCCCGCAAGGCCGTTCAAATTGTCTTGCCCGACGATATCCAGCAGCGATTCCAGATTGGAATTGGTCTGAATTTGCTGCTCAACCCCGGTGAAGTTCACCAACTGATTGGTAAATTCGTTGCTGTCCAGCGGGTCAAGCGGGTCCTGATTTTGCAGCTGCGTCGTCAGCAGGGTCAAAAAGGTGGTGAAGTCGTCCGCCAAGGACGCCGCCGAGGCCTGACTAGCCGAGGGCGCACTGGCTGCCGATGATGCGGCTACGGAGGATAGGGAGTCGACCATAATTGTCTCCTAAACGCGAATATCGATGCCGCGGCTCAGGTCAACCTGACCCAAAATTGCTGCGATATCGCTGTCGATGTCGGCGTCGCCCTCTGCAAGGGGTCGCCGTTCAAATTCGGAAAGCAGGTCGCCGTCCAGTCCGTCTTGCTCGGCGCGCAGCTGGTCTTCCAGCAGCGCGTCGGCAAAGGCGCGGCCTGCGCTTTGTTGTCCGTCGTCGTCCAACTGATAGTCGATGGCATCGCTGTCGACGCTATGCCCGCCTTCCGACAGGGCCTTTTCAAGCGCCTTTTGGTCGCGCTGCAACAGGTTCAGTGTGTCCTGATTGTCGGCAAAGACCGACGCCTGCAGGCTGCCATCGTTCAGGAAGTTTAGCCGCACGGTCACCCGGCCCAATTCGGGCGGATCAAGGCGCACGGTAAATTCGTTGCTGCCCTGGCGCACCGCCTGGCCGATTTGCACTTTCACCTGACGCACGGCCTGCTGGCCAACAGCAGGATTGGGGGCGCCGCTGAAAAAGGGTGCGATATTGTCCAGTGCCCGTTCGGCGCCGGGGGTAAAGACGCCCGCCGCCAGCGGATCGGCATGCCCGGTGCGGAAGGCCAGTTGTTCAAGCGACTGCGCAGACTGCCCCTGCGTGCCGGATGGCGTGCTTTTGGCCTGCGCCTTGGCTTGTGCCAGCGCCTGGGCTTGCTGGTCCACCTGTGTGGGGGGCGCGGTCTCTGCGTCGGCTGCCGCCGTTTGTGCCGCAGCAGTGTGCAATGGGGCGGTCGGGTCGGCAAAAGCCTGTTGCGCGGTTGCTGCCGGGGCTTGCGCGGTCGGCGCAGAGGCAGGCGGCGTGGCAGCCGCCGTCTGCTGCGCTGAGCTTTGCGCCGCGGTACCGGTTGCGGAGCTGCTGTCAAATGGCGTTTGACCCGCAGAGTTGCCGTTTGTCTTTGGCGTTTGCTGCGCGTTGGCGTTCGCAGTCAGGGCCGGATTTTGCGCGGCTTGGTTCAGGACAAGCGGCTGACCATCCTGCGGCGCTGATTGAAGCGCTGCATCCGCTGCTTGCGTTTGACTTTGGGGCGCAGCTACGGCTGCACCCGCACCACTTTCAAGCGATGTGGGTGTTTGTGCAGTCTGCTCGGTCCCGTTGGAGGCCGGTGCCGTTTGCGGCTGACTGAATGTGCGGCTGTCGGCATTGGCACCGGCGGCGGCCAGGTCTGCGTCAGACAACGGAGCAATGCTGTTTTCTACCGCAACACTATCGCGTGGAGCGCCCGCAGCGGCACTTTGGACAGTTTGAACGGCTGGCGGTGACACATCGCTGCTGATGGTCGCAGTTGCGGACTGCCCCGTTTGTGCGAAGACCGATTGCTCAGCCCCGCCAGCGCCGCCTTGGGCAGGCAATAGCGGGTTCGTAGGCTCAGCTTGTGCGGCGCGCAGGCTGGCGGCTTCGGCTGATAATATTTCAAAACTGCTGGACTTGCTTATCTCTGCACCAGGCGCGGCGATTGGCGCACCAGCAACCGGATGTGCGGCGGGTTGCGCCGCACCGGTGGCCACATCCACAGCATAGGGATTGCTGATCAGCGACAGGATGGACGGCGCGGCGGACGTGCCAGCACTGCCGGGTGCGGCCTCTGCGCCCGTCGTGATGAGCGGTGCGTCAGTGTCGGCACTCAGGTCAACAGCAAAGCTGGACGGCGCAACAAAACTGGCATCCACCGGTCCGGTTTCGGGGATGGTGGCAAGGACGGCTTCGATGGCCTCGGTCGACAGCCCGTCATCGAGTGCAAGCGCATCTGCGCCTGTCAGTCCCTCAAGCTCCGCCTGAAAGAGGCCAGGCGCGCCGGACGGGTCGGCGCTGAGGGGTGCTTGTGTGCCTGCAATGTCAAAAAGCGCATTAAGCAGAAAATCCGCGTTGACGTTCACAACTGTTAAACCTTGATTGGCGTCTAGGCGTTCTGCCGCTTCCATTCGGCCCTACATAAGCAAAGCCGATGCCAAACAGGCAGAATGAGAGATTTCCTTGTGTTTTCGCCGCAATGCTGAGGGGGTCGGTGCACCCGCGGGTCAAGACTGCCCGGCAAGAGTCGTCCTATGCCGGGTTGTGCGTTGCCCGTCTCTTGTTTGCTGGGCCCCAAAGCCTTATATGTGGCCGCGCAGCGAAGAAAGCAGAGCAATGAACAGCCTAGGATTTGACCGAGACCCCAAAGATACCCGCGTCGTTGTTGCGATGTCGGGCGGCGTGGACAGCAGTGCCACGGCGGCCTTGCTGGCGTCCGAGGGCTATGACGTGGTGGGCATCACGCTGCAGCTTTATGACCACGGCGTCGCCGTGCAGAAAAAGGGTGCGTGCTGCGCGGGGCAGGATATTCACGATGCGCGCCGGGTGGCCGAAGACATCGGTATCCCGCATTATGTGCTGGATTATGAAAGCCGCTTCCGCGATCAGGTGATGGAAGACTTTGCCGACAGTTATCTGCGCGGCGAAACGCCGGTGCCCTGTATCCGCTGTAATCAGACGGTGAAGTTTAAAGACCTGCTGGATACCGCCAAAGACCTGGGCGCCGACTGTATGGCCACAGGCCATTATATTCAGCGCTTTGTCTCAGATGCGGGCAAGGCCGAACTGCACAAGGCGGTCGATCAGGGCCGCGACCAAAGCTATTTTCTCTTCACCACCACGCAGGAACAGCTGGATTTTCTGCGCTTTCCGCTCGGAGGGCTGGAAAAGCCCGAGGTGCGGGCGCTGGCCGAGCGCTTTGGCCTGGAGGTCGCCGATAAGCCCGACAGCCAGGACATCTGTTTTGTGCCCGAAGGCCGCTACACCAGCGTCATCGAGCGCCTGCGCCCCGGCGCCATGGAGCCCGGCGACATTGTTGACCTTGACGGCAATGTCTTAGGCGAGCACCGCGGCATTGTGCGTTATACCATCGGCCAGCGGCGCGGCATTGGCGTTGGCGGGCAGGACGACCCTTTATATGTCGTCAAGCTCGACCCGGCGCAAAAGCGTGTGATTGTCGGCCCCAAGGCGGCGCTCGATTGCGCGGCGATTGAGGTGAAGGAGCTCAACTGGCTCGGCGAAGATATCCCTGATGCGGGCCTTGATGTGGACGTGAAAATCCGCTCAACCCGCCCGCCGGTGGCTGCCACGCTGACGCGCACCGGTACAGACACCGGCACTGTGACCTTCAAAGACGGCGAAAGCGGTGTGTCGCCGGGACAAGCGGCGGTGTTTTATGACGGCACGCGCGTGCTGGGCGGCAGCTGGATCACCCGCGCCGTCGCCGCCGATCCTCGACTGGCGGCATAGGCGAAAGCGCGGCGATACAGGCGACTGTTCAGCCCAGCGGGCTTTCGGTGCCGCCTTCGATTTTCTTGATCGCCGAGGACAGGATCTTCATACCGGCAAGCGCGGCGCGAAATTCACCCATATGCGGGGTTTGCGCGTGGGCAGCGAGCGCGGCCATGCTTTCCCATTCTTCATACACGCGGAACCGGCCCGGCACCTCCACATCTTCATAAAAGGCATAGGTGATGCAGCCGTCCTCGTCCCGCGTGGCTTCGGCCATTTTGGCGGCGGCGATTTTGGCCGCGTCGCGGTCAGCGGGGTCAATCTCAATAATTCCAGTCACAACGAGCATGGATATATCCTTTTCTGGGAGGCAGTTTTTTGGGAGGCGGCGCTTAAGGCCGGGAATTGGGCACATCAAAGCCTGCCGCGCGCATCACTTCAAGGCCAAAATCTTCAGCGCGGGCGGTGGCGGGCATGGACATCGCGGCGCGGTCGCTGCGTGCCAGCAGCCAATCCACCCGCCGGTCGTCAAAGCCAAGCCGGTCAAACAGCGCCCCGTGCGCGGGCATATGGTCACCGTACAAGCCCAGGACGCGGGTGCGCGCACCCGAGGCCGACAACAGCCTGTCGGTAAGCGCAAGAAGGTTTTGCATATGCTGGCGAAACAGGGCGAAGGCGAGGTCGCCGGTTGGCTCTGCGGCAAGCAGGGCCGCTTCATCCGCATAGCCCTTCAGCCGCCCGGCATCCCAGGGGCCGTGGCTTTCCATCGTAATCAGGTGCAGAAACAGCGGCGTGTCGCTGTCGGCCATCAGGGCCTCGGCCATGTCGGCGAGCGCGGTGTCGGCAATATAAGGCCCAAAGCGCTCGGCACCGGCAAAATCGCGCGCCGAGAGAAACCGGTCAAAGCCCAGATTGCGCATGGCGGCATCGCGGCGGAAAAAGCCCGGCTTGGCCGGGTGCAGGCACAGCGTCGCGTACCCCGCCGCCTTGGCCGCGCGGGCGAGCGACCAGATGTCCATTTTGCTGGCGGCTGCCTGATAGGGGTTGAGGCTGGCGGTCCCATATGCGCCGCGGTCGATGCCGGTGAGGACCGCCATTTCGGTCTGCATGGTATAGGCCCCCCACGCCGGCACATCCAGCAGGCCCGCCGCCGCGCTGTGTTTGGCTTTCAGGGCTTCATAGGCCTGCCAGGGGGCAGGTTTGTTCAGCGCCAGCGTGTCGGCGCGCGCAAGGTCGAAAAAGCTTTCGCCTTGCACCAGCAGAATATGCGGTTTTTCGGCCTTTGGCGGGGCCATGGGTTTGGGCGCTGCCGCCACCGCGGCCTTGACGGGTGCTGTGTCGCGCAACATCAGCCGGTGCAAAACAAAGCTGCCAAAGAGGCCGTAACGCGCCATGTCGGCATCGGCGTCGCCCACTAGACGGTAATTGGTTTTTCGACGCTCGCGGAAGATCAGCCCGCCCACAGCCATAATCAGGGCATAGGCCGTCAACCAGACCACCAGCCCCGCCGCCCATGTGGCGAGCGCCAGGTCGGGCATCGCGATCAGCAATAATGGCTGGTCAATCATGATCAAAGCCGCCAACACGCCAAACGCCAGCAACGCAACACAAACGCTGCGGGCGATGCCCACATGGACGAAATAAAAATCGGGATAGAGCAGCATATGCCGCAAGTTTTCCGTGTCCTGGGCCGCCAACCCCATGCGCAATACGCGCAGCTTGGCATTGTTGGCGATCACCAAAAATGCATAGCCGCCGATATTGAGCGCCGTCGCCGCCAGCGGAAAGGGGATCAGCGTCAGGGTGAACCAGCCGCTCATCATGCCCGTGGCGGCAAGCAGGATATAGGCGCCAAAGCGCAGCCGCTTGGGGTGGTCAGGGTGTGTGCGGGCAAAGGCCTCGGCGACAAACGGGGTGAGGACCGACAGCAGCACATACAGGCTTATGGGCATGGGCCGACCTCCGTTTGGCCGTCTTGGCCCAGGGTCAGGCGCGGTATTCGGCCCATAATTACGTCCAACGCACGGTCGGTGCCGGTTGCGATACCGGCCTTGGAAAACAGGTCGCCCGGGATCATGCACGCGCCCTTCAGCACGGCAATCAGCGCATCCACGACGGCGGGGTCGGGTGCGGCCGGGGCCGACCAAAACGCATCGAGCGGCTGGTCGCTGGTGATGCCCGGCATCCGGTAGATCGCCTTGCCGCTGGCATGCACAGGCACGCCGCGCGTCAATGCCGCAAGCCCCACGGTGGAATTGACCAGGACGGTGCCTTGTGCGGCGTCCAGCATGGCCTCGAGGTCGCCGCCGTCGATAAAATCCACCCGGTCGGCGATGCCCAGTACAACACTACGCCGGTCGATCTGCGCCCGGTAGTCCAGAACGCCGTTGTCAAGCGGGTGATTTTTGATCAAAAGCCTTACATCCGCAGGCGCGTGCGCGGCGAAGGACGCCAGCACCGTGTCGAGAAAGCCGTCCACGCCGCCGACATCGGCGTGGATGCGCATTTGCGTGTCCGAATTCAGCTGCAGCGGCAGGAGGAAAAATTTTGGCCGCGTGTCGCGGTAATGCTGCCACACGCGCGCGGTGTGTCGCCGCATTTCGCCGCGCCGGGCCAGGCGGCGCAGCCACCCAGCCGCCTCGCGCCGCATCGGGTAGGGCCGGTGGGTCCGGTACCCCCGGTAGCGCCAGCCGAGCGCGATATTGGCGGCCTTGTGCCACAAATCCCACCGCACGCGGGCGGGAAAGTCGGTGGCGATGGGGGGGTGTTCGTCGTGGGTCGCTGTGCTGGTCGCATTAAGCTGCGCAGCCAGCGCTTGTAGCGTATGTGCGTCGCGCGGCAGCAGCGAGGCGGCGTTGGTGCCGCCGTGCTCCAGCGTCAACCATCCGGGGCGCAGATAGCCCTCTTCGATGCACAGCACTGCCAGCCCGCGTTTGCGGGCAAGGGCGATGGCGGGCCTGTGCACCGGGCGCTGGTCACCAAATAGCAGGATGCCGCGCGGGGTGTAGGTGTCAAAGAGATGCGTGTAAAAGGCCGTAAGGCCGTCCTCACGGCCGCGGTACGCCACCTGCGCCTCGGCCCCACCAAAGACCTGATCGCCGCCGCAGAAATTCACCCGGATGGCTTTCCCACCCACGGCTTCGATCTTTTCGGCCAGCACCCGGAAAAACGGCGTGCCAAGCCCCTGCAAAATCAGCCAGCAGCCGGGGCTGTGCGGATGGGCGGTCGCGCTCTCATGTGGGTGGTGCGGCATGTGGTTATCGTCCGGCAGGGTCAAGGGCCTGTGCCCCCTCTAGCCTTGGACGCGGACGGCGACAAGGGAAACCTTTGCAAGGCCGCCAGCGGCAGGGGGTACATCCATGACGCAAATTTGCGCCGCCACGCGCGATCAAAGGCTTGACGCGGCGCGCGCATGTCAGTAAACCACCGCCACTTCGGGCCGCAGGCGGCACCGATATGTCTCAGATTTGGGGCGGAGTAGCTCAGGTGGTTAGAGCAGCGGAATCATAATCCATGTGTCGGCCCGGAGTTGAAAATTTGGTATGGCGAAGTAGCTCAGCTGGTTAGAGCACCGGAATCATAATCCGGGTGTCGGGGGTTCAAGTCCCTCCTTCGCTACCAAAATTCCTTCAAAAACAGACGTTTATACCAAAAATACGAGCTCTACGCAAGCTCATTTCTTACTGCCGAATTACCTTGAAATTTGGAAAATATCCACGTGTGTTTGGGCGTGTTTTGGCGCATTTGAATTGCGCCTAAAATTCTCTAAGACCGTTCTGAGACCTTGTTAGGGAAATGTATGGAACTTATGCAGGGCCTAATCTCGAATCAAAATTCAGCTGCCAGAATGATTAATCTTCGAAGCCGTCAACACCTTAGCTTATCACACAGATCGTGCCAAAATAGCGAAATTGATGTGCTGAGCCAAATTCACACTGTTTGGTTTCCAGTATTCGTGTCATACGCATTTCTAAGAATGTATTGGCCTGATTAAATTTACCGGCTGAATTTTTCATTGGCTGTGATCTGAGTTTTCAAGAGGCAATATCGGTGGGATAACAGTTTGGTTCGTAACTCGGTAAGAACACTTTTAGATTGCGTTTGTACAAATAGGCACGCTGATGTATTTTAGAGACATGGAAGGGTACACACTTCAGCGCTTAATGTTGGGTAGGGCTGGTGTGGGCCATTTGAGGAATGTCTAAAATGGGTAGGACATAACAATTCTATGACCCCATCAACGCGCAAAAGTGGTAATTACAAGGCGGGTATGCGCCCACAGCGGATGGCTGATGATCTGCCGACGCGTCTTCGTTATGCGCAAAAAGGCCGTGTCTTGCGCGGCGCGATGAAGACCCTCGGTCTGACTATCTCTGAAATTGCAAATGAAATAGATGTTTCGCAAGGGCACCTCTCAAAAGTTCTCGATACATACTGTGACCTCGAGATAACAACGTGCGATATGTACCTCGCGAAGGTGGCTGCTGCTCTGGCGAAGCGAGGTGTCAGGATTACAGAAAGTGATGAGCAGATCATGTTGATGTATGAGCGTTCGGGCTTTGACATCGATTTTAAGATACCCACCGACTAGAATTATCTATTCCTTTTGTTTTGAGTAGTTCTACCCAGGCGACAGCTATGGCCGATGGGTCCGTTCCCATCGCGTGTGCGATGTCCGCTAGCTCTTGATCTGTCGGTGTTTTGCCGTTCTCAATTTGATTGTAACGTTTTGGCCCCAAGCCGGATGACCATGCAACATACTTTTGGAGCATGCCCTTGCTTTTGCGTACCTTTTTTATCGCCGTACTGAAAGAAGGTTCCATTTTCTCGTCCCCCACCTCTGTCACTCGGATAAACTATCACGCTATCTCGCAAGACATAGGCAGCATTTGTGTAAATCTATCAGGTGAAAGACGACATTTAGCGTGCATCAATCTCTTACCCGAGCCCCCTCAAGCAAGACCAATTATACTCAAAGTAGATTAAAATTCAACCGAATCGTCAAAGAAGAATGAATGCCGTATTCATAATTGCATAAAAATCGAAGCCTGTAAGGCACTGAAAATATTCATAAAAGAGGGTGAATCATATAAAGTCATCGCTAACGCAATGCATAAAATATGCATGGTGTGAAAAAAATAGAGCCATTTTTGCCCAATTTGAAATCGCCAAAAACGCAATGAAATCAATATTGTATAACTAACAACATAAAAAGTTACCAAGCTGGCATGCCAGCCCGGTAATCGTTAGCGCTTTGAAAATCCCAAATTTCGCGGGACCCTAATGGCACGTCCGGAAGGGGGGCGAGATTGAGTTTCCGAAGACGCACGCTTTTGTAGATCGAAACATCATCACATTCACTCTCCTGTCGGGTTCAACGGCCAATTTTTGGCGAAGGGTCTGACGCCCGCAATGGAGATTGAACTATGTCTTTATCACGAACCTTATTATCGAGCGCTGCCACGATTGCGATGTTCGCCAGTATCACACTATCGCCGCCGCTTGCCGCAGCAGCAGAGGATGCAGTTGCACCCGATGATATTCAGGCGGAAGCCGAACAGCTGCTCAAGTCGAGCTTTGCAAACTTTCAGTTCTATTCCGTCAAACCGTCCGCAGTCGACGGCCTCTATGAGATCGATACGGGCGGCAAGATTGTTTATTATTCAGCTGACGCCAATGTGCTCATCTTCGGCGAAATGTATAATGATCGCGGCGAAAACCTTTCTGAAGCCGCCATTTCAAAAGCAGCGGCGGAGCGACTGAAGGGTTTGGACCTGAGCGTCGCGCTCGAATTTGGGCCGGAAGATGCTCCGCTCCTCACCGAATATTCAAATCCGCTTTGTGGCTGGTGTCAGCGCTTGCATGGCTGGTTTGACGGCGAGGGTCGTGATCTGAATGTGCGCCGACAGATTATTTTTGCGGTCGGTCATTCAACAAAATCTCAGGAACTTGCCGAGCATATCCTTTGCTCTGCCGATCCTGAGCAAGCGTTTGCGGATGTCTATAACCGCAGAACCCCGAGACGTCTGGAGCGATGTGACGACGGCTATGCCCGCGTGCAGCAACATATCCAGATAACGCAAGCTGCAGGTGTCTCATCCACCCCAACCTTGTTCGCTGACGGCGAACGCATCCGAGGCTTCGATGCGATGAAAATTCGTGAGTATCTCATCGCTGCGAGCCCTCCTGAAATCCCACGAGGAGACGATTAATGACTTTTTGGAGGAACCCCCGTTGTTTGGGCCACATGCAATCTGAAGGCATCGGGCTTGAGCGCATCTTTTTGAATACGATGGACCGCGTCGCACTGTTGTTTTTGTTTTTGGTCCTTTCTGTACCGGCACTTGCCTTTACTGCTCCAACAACTGGTGATCTTGCGTTCGAGATTTACGACATCATCGTCAACGACGGCATTGAAGGCCCGATCGGCGCCATGATCGCTGTTGCGAGTGTTGTGTTCGGCATCTTCGGGATCGCCAACCGTAACTGGTGGGCAATGGGCGGCGGCTTTGCGGGCACAACGGCGATGGTCGCTGGCGAAGACATCGTCACCACCGTTGGCTTTTTAGTTTAACCCCCCTGCACCTTGGAGAGGACACATGGAACGGATGCCGCAGTTTCTTCACAAACCAACCAAGTTTATCGGACTTGAGGATCAAGAATTTGCTGTGGTCTTCCTTGCCTACGTCCTCTCTCTTTTTTTCAAGGGCTATTCATTTTTCTATTTTCTCGGAGCGGCAGCATTGTTCATTCCGTTCAAACGCTCCAAGCCGAGAGGCTATATCGGCCATCTTTTTTACCGGGCCGGGTTCGGCAAACTACGCGGATATCCGGTTGCAGTCGCGGAGACATTCCATGAATGAGCATTCGCCAAAACAGCATTACGAACCGCGCGGCCCAGCAAACGAAGTACCCTACAAATCTTTTGTCTCGCGCTTCACAGATGCCACGTCAAACATATGGGCGGAAAACCGCGTCTTGCGTTTTATGGCGGTTTGCGTACTCGCTGCGTCCTTTGTGCTTGGTTATCTCGTACTTGCGGCCATGAACAAGCAGAAGACCATCATCGTTCCGTTCGGGCAGGGTGTTGAACATCTCTATCTTGTGGGCGACGAACCATCGGACGCCTATCTGGTTGCCATTGCACGCAACGTGGCCGTTATGCCGATGTCGGCATAAAGGCCATAATGCCGCGCTTCGGATTATGCCGCGCTGACCCATCAATCTTTCGGTAACATAGATCTTTCAGCGCGGCACATCGGCATAATCTACAGGGCCTCCAAGAACGACAACAGCTCGTCGCCGGGTCGATAACGCCCATTTGGAGCATTGACAGGTTTCGTCAAAGCCATCGCTTTTTCCTTCAGTTCGATATCAGCGTGGATATAGACCTGCGTCGTCTCGACGGATTCATGGCCCAGCCAAAGGGCGATGATGGTTCGATCTACACCGCTTTGTAGAAGCTGCATTGCAGCAGTGTGGCGCAGAACATGTGGTGTGACGCGCTTCAATCTAAGGGTCGTGCTATTCAGCGCTGCCTTGGCCGCATTTTTCCGAACAATTCGCTCAATCGCGTCCCTGCTCAAAGGCGTGCCTCGGATCGTCGCAAACAGCGGATCGTTGGATGCCGCACAGGTTTCGGCCAACCACACTTTCAATGCGTTTCGGCTGTCTGTCCTTAGAGGTGTTGCGCGCTCCTTTCGGCCTTTGCCCACGCATCTGACATGAGACCCCGTTCCGAGTTCAACATCAGCCACGCGCAGGCCGATCAATTCCGAGACACGCAAGCCCGTCTGGAGCGTGGTCAGCAGTAGGACCCGATCACGCCGACCGAACCAAGTCGACTGATCGGGTGCCTTCAGCAATGCCTCCATCTCATCGCGTGTCAGAAAGTCCACAACACGTTTTTCGTGCCGCTTGGACGGCATCGCCAGCACCCTTTGGCAATGATGCAACAATTGAGGTTCACAACCTGCCACATATTTGAAGAATGACCGAATGGCGGCAAGGCGCGTGTTTCGACTTCGTGCGCTATTGCCTCGTTCTTCTTCGCAAAAAGTTAAAAAATCCCCGATGATGTCGGCGTCGATATGTGCAACATGTAGGTCTGTTGGGGGCCGCTTGGTTTGCGCTTCCGCGTATTTGAGCAAGAGCCTGAAGGTGTCACGATAGCTGGCAATCGTGTTCGGGCTTGCCTGCATTTGCGTCAAGAGCCGCTCGGTAAAGAACCGTTGCACGAACACTGGCAATGGATAGGTCGCAATCATGATGCATCCTCCAAAACCCGCTGTTCGGCCCGCGCGGCGGCGAGCTGCATGAGTTCTGGCACGGCTTCGATGTACCAGAATGTGTGCTCCGGCTTAGAGTGTCCGAGATACGTGCTGAGCTTGTACATTTCGCATTCAATGTCCCTGCCATCGCGGAACCAATCCAGAATGGTGTGGACGGCAAAGCTATGTCTCAAATCGTGAATGCGAGGTCCGTGACCGTGGCGGTTGAAGGATTGAGGGGATCGCAACCCGATATTTTGGCTAACTTGCGCGAAGTTGTAACGCGCCCCGCAATCGCCAGCCGGTTCACCATCTTCCTTGATGAAGAACCGTCGCGACTGATCGTCGACCAACCGATCTCTCAAATTGGCATAGGATGCTAGCCGCGTGGCGGTATCCTTGTTGATCGGAAGCTGTCGATCTTTTCCGTTCTTGGTGTTCCTGACGACCAGAACAGCGTTGTCCAGATCAATATCATGTTGATCCAAAGACAGTGCTTCATTGACCCGCATTCCTGTCACAGCGATCAATCCGAAGAGGGTTTGCCACAATGCAGCCCGCAGGCCATACGGTGACGTTAGTCGACCGGCCTCAGCGACGATATCTGCAATTTGCTTGGGTGCATATATGTACGGGACACGCCTTCTATAGCGGCCTGCAACAAGCTGGCTGGGCGGGATCTCGGTCTCATCGTCGTGTTCCGCAAGCCAGAAGGCAAATCTACGAACCATGCCGAGGCGACCAAACCACGTGTTGTTGTCCGCACTGCCATAGTTCTCTTTCCAGTCGAGGAACAAGGTTGTTGAGATCAGATGACGCCCGCTCTCATCGCCGTAAGTCGCGAACTTGCGTAGGACTCGTTCTTCGAAAGATAGGTCAAAACCCATCGCGCGGCGCAGTGCCAGATATTCGTCAAGCCGTTGTGAGAGCGTCTTCATTGCACGTCCCCCGCAGTTGGCCAAGGGCGCGAGATTGAGCCCAGGGCATCCACATCGTGTTGCGCATAAATCGTCGTGGTCAGCGGAGACCGGTGACGCAGCACGTCCCCAATGTCAGAGAGCGATGCACCCTTACGCAACATGTCAGTGGCAAGGCTGTGTCGTAGAATATGGGTGCCGATATAGGCTTGTGGCGGGCTGATTCCTGTTGCGTCATAAGCGTCACGCAAAATCCAGCGCAGGATTTGAGCATCCTTAAACCTCTTGAATGGCGGTTTTACCGAGACAAACAACGCACGGGCCTGCCCCCGGCGTTCGTTCTGAATGTAATCCACAATCGCTTCGCCAACCTCTGCGGACATCGGCATCCGGTCTTGCAACTGTCCTTTGCCCCGGATCAGTATCTCACCCGCACGCCAATCGATGTCATCTAACTCTATCGCTGTCACCTCTGGGGCTCGAAGGCCCAGACGGGCGATAAGCATCAGCATTGCATAGTTGCGTCGGCCTGTTTTCTTGTGACCTCGAACCACATCTAACAGGCGGTTGACTTGGTCTGGCTCGAGATATCGGGGGATGCCGGTCGGCTTTGGTTGCCGCGCCTTTGGCACCGATTTGCTCAGGTTCCGTTCTGTTTTTCCGCTCCAAAACAAGAATTGGAAGAGATTGCGAAGATGTGACGGACCAGTTTTGTCGCGCGGCGCATTTTGCTCTTCGCGTAGTCGGAGAATGAAGCCCGATATGTCGTCGGGTTTGATCGCATTCAAATCACCCAAACCCATACCGAATTTTGCAGTCAAAAAACGCTCGTAGAAGCGAAGGCAATGATAGATCGTATCGCTGGACAGCCCACGCTGAACGCGGAGATAGGTCTCGTACTCGCGTTTAAGGCAGGCTCTAGGGGTCATGTCCAACGGAGGGGGCAGACGTGTAGGGGCATCTGCGTTCTCAATCAAATAGTCCCTGAACCGATTCAGGCGGTATCGACAATGTTTTTGGTCTTTCGGAGAAGCGGCGTTGATGATCGGCAAGGCAAGTTGGTCCATGCGGTCATCGGTCAAATCAGCGGGACCAAGCTTGGCCGCATCCATTACAGACCAAAGGGTCCCGGCTGTGGTGCCGTATTTGGCAACGGAACCCTGACTGTAACCCTCAGCCTCAATCTGTGACGCGAAGCGCTCCGAGTGGTTGCCCGTGTGCTTACTTGTCTTCGTCGGGCGATCTGATTGCGTGTCGTTTTCCATAGGTATTTCCTTCATTTGGTTGAAGGGTAAACTTATCACAGATCACGAATGCAGACGCTCAGCGCGTGAACTTGGAGGTGCACACTGCGGACGAAGCGGACATCCTCAGTTCATACTTGAACGTCTGGATTTCGCCAGAAGCGGAAGGTCATCGGAGTCAAAATCACGACAGTTGAAAGGCTCGAACCGACCCAACGCGGACAGTTTTAATCCCCGGTATAAGGGTGTGTGTGGGCAAAAACATTTAACCCATGTGCCAAATAAAAAAGCCACCGCTCGTCTGTGCTTATTTGTTTAGGCATTCCTTGGATTTCAAACCTATCAATACCAGGATTTGCTTAAATATCAGTAAGGATTTGCTTTGTGGCAACTGATACAGGCACCAGTAACGCGGCCTGCCATATAGTAACGTTCTCTCTGAGCATACCGTATAGCCATATCCACATCAGAAAGGAATTCATCCATTCCGTCTGCCAAGAACTCATGCCTGGAACGGATGTCACCGTATCTTAGGTTCCTTCCGATACGCTCAATTCTATTAAGGCTATCAATAACGGATTGCTGAAAAAATGGGGTCTCATCATATTCGTCTGAAAGAGCGCCATCGAGCCTTTGTAGTGCATATGCAAGCTGGTGCATACCCGAGCGTAATTCCTCGCCGTCCTCGTAATCAAAAGCAGGAGGGTTTGCGACCTGAGGAAAACTGCCATTATTGCTTGCGCACCCCGCTAAGGTTAGACACATGCAAGCGCCTATGGATAAAGACAAATATTTCATATCAAACGCTCTACCTGTTTATGTTGAACTCCAAGCCTATTAAAACACAAATGGTGTGAAATTACTGCTCGATAAAAGGTTTAGGGGCGCCTTACGGCCTGCATGAACACTCTACCCACCAACCTTACTGTCCGCTCATGGCGAGAAGCGCATTTAGTACGGGTGGTAGTGTCGTTAACTCAAAAAAAAAGTGACCGGGCGCATCTGTGGGAAGGATGACCTGCTTACAGGAGAGAAAACGGGATTTTCTCGTCGCCCGATCACTAGCTGGGTAGACTAACAAATAATTGTTTCCATGGAAACATATAATTGATATGACCATGTGGTGACGCATTTTTCCAAATATCGAGGTGTAAATGACAAATTCAGGTCAGTTTGAGCAATCCTTCGACGACAACTCCCATTCTTTGTTTTCTCTGCTAAAGCTTCGCGATGTTAGCGCAGGCGGCGCACAGGTGTGCGCATGCCTTCCCTATCAAGAGAGCTTCAGTGGCGGAGCGGACAGGGGACTAGCCAAAGGATGGTCGGTTATCACGCTGGATACACTTCTTGGCATGGCCGTCTATGGCCGATTGCAAGAAACCAGACCGATTGCGACCATCGATCTTGCTGTAGATTATCTGGAGCCTGCCGGTAAAGGGGCAGATTTAATTTGTGAGGCAAATTGCCACGACATCAAAGACAATATTGCCTTTGTCAGCGGCTGTATCAGCG
>JASBSO010000078.1 GCA_030148905.1 Kordiimonadaceae bacterium
ATGTGCTGACACGCACACCGTATCGCGGGTATCGCCCGGCCGACGATACGATGTCTGCACGCCTACGCAAGGTCACGGCGCCCTGGGTGCCTCAGCGTCTGAAACGCCTCTTGCGCCGTCCCCCCGAGCCACCAAAATTGCCAACGCGCCTGCCCGCGGGCGAGCGGTTGGGTTTTGTCTCACCGTGAAAAGAGGTGGTCCGTTCTGTTGCTAGGTGGACCAGCCCCCACCTGACTGTGTTGAACACTCAGGGATTAGATAAGTCGTTTACCGACGCCGCATTACGCAGCTACAGCAAACTCAACGTCGTTATCGTTTGCACTTATCAAGTTTGGCCCATTACGGCGGTACCATCCCGAGCGAAGAGCAAACACCTTTCCGCACACGTCGATCCTGGTTCGCCCCCATCAGCATGGCTGACCCAACTGGTCCATGGGTCAGCCATCCTGGTGGAGGCGCCGGGTACTGCCCCCGGGTCCGCTGAACGTACTCACTGCGCCGTTTATCGCCATAGTCGGTTGCCCGACACCCAATATATACGCATTGCAAGGCCGGTTGAAAAGATGTGCGATAATTTTCTGAAAGCCGGAGAGATGGGCCTTGAAGTCGTGCGACGCTGCGGGCAAATTTGCTCTGGTCATTGGGTGCGGGGTTCATATGCAGCAATATCTGGATTTGTTACAAAAGGTGCGGAACGACGGGGTGTACCGCGGCGACCGCACGGGAACCGGAACCTATAGCATTTTTGGGCATCAGATGCGCTTTGACCTGAACGCGGGTTTTCCTCTGGTCACCACCAAAAAGCTGCATCTGCGCTCGATCATTCACGAACTCTTATGGTTTATCGCGGGCGATACCAATATCGGCTACCTTAAGGACAATGGGGTGTCGATCTGGGACGAATGGGCCGACGAAAATGGCGACCTGGGCCCGGTTTACGGCCGTCAATGGCGCAGCTGGCAAACCCCGTCGGGCGGCAGTATTGACCAAATCAAAGCTGTCCTCGCCAGTCTGGTGAACAATCCGGATAGCCGCCGCCATATTGTCACCGCCTGGAATCCGGCGGATGTTGACACGATGGCATTGCCGCCGTGTCACTGCTTGTTTCAGTTTTATGTGGCGGATGGCCATCTCAGCTGCCAATTGTATCAACGCAGCGCGGACATTTTCCTTGGGGTACCGTTCAACATCGCATCCTATGCGCTGCTGGTGCATATGATCGCACAGGTGACCGGCCTGAAAGCTGGCGACTTTGTTCACACGCTTGGCGACGCGCATCTTTATGCCAACCATATCGAACAGGCTGACTTGCAGCTGAGCCGCACACCGTTGCCCCTTCCGCAGCTGCATTTAAATCCGGATGTAAACGATCTGTTTGCTTTTACATATGATGATATCACCATCTCAGGGTATGAAGCGCACGGGTCGATCAAGGCACCGATCGCCGTTTGATGTAAGGAGTGGGGGGTGTCTGAACACAATCATGCAGGGCCGCTGCAGCCGATATGGTTGCTGATCCTGATCGGCATTGTTGGCGTGACCTATTCGTCTTATGTTGCCTGGGACTTAAGCACCTTTGCGCGCGGTGTTGCGGCGAGCAAGTTCCGCGTGGACGCACAGCCCGTCACCTATTTCCTGCAACAGGAAATTGCCCGTTTTGCCGAAGCATCGGCGGAGATACGCGCCCTGACCGCCGAAAGCGGTGGGCCCATCCAAAAGCAATTGGACGCGCAGGTCGCTCGAGATCAATATCTTGGTGAGGTGATCGATTATGTCGGTGTGGCAAAGGACCTGGGTCCCGATGCTGTATGGCGCATTATGGCGATTGCAGGCCGGGACAGCGACATCGCCAAGCGTGTGGCGGGCGTCTCGTTTGAGCAACTGTTTCCAGGCCTTGCGGAAGATCATATCTCGATGAACCCCGACTTGGAAATTTATGAACAAGCCACCGCATCCATGCTGAACATGGAGCGTGCGCTTGTGTATACCGAGCCCTATGCCGCCGAAGACGGCACTCGCTATGTTATTTTTCATGTGCGCGATTTTGATGACTTTTTGGCCAATGGCCTGAGCCGGCAGGATGCAACGCGATATTTTTCGGTGGCGCTGACCTCTGCAACGGGGTCTCGCACATCGCAGGATCCGTATATCATGATTGGTGATAACAGCGCCCTGACCGGGGAGATGGAAGGCAGCCCCTATGTCCTGTCGCAGCAATTTGATGCCTTCGGAAACCGGTGGCGCATCGATGTGACGGCCCCGGCTGATTTGTATCCGGTGAATTATAATCGGGTGTATTTTGCCTTGGTCACCAGCATCGTCCTGACCTCATTGCTGATCTATTTGGTGTGGGCCCTGACCGACCGCAACCGCAGGGTGACCCTGTTGGTGGGGCGCCGTACGGCTGCCCTCAAGCAACTCAATGCGGAACTTGCTGACAATTACCGGCTGTTGCAAAACCTGAATCAAGAATTGGATGAGGCCCGGCAAACGGCCGAGTCAGCCAATCATGCCAAATCGGGGTTTCTTGCCACCATCAGCCACGAACTGCGCACGCCGCTCAATGCCATTTTGGGCTTTTCCGATATGCTGGCCAAACAAACACTCGGGCCGATTGGTGACGCGCGCTATGTAGAATATGCTGGCGATATCAACAAAAGCGGCATGCATTTGTTGTCGTTGATCAATGACATCCTCGATCTTGCCAAGCTCGAAGCCGGGAAAACCCTGATTGATCAATCTTCGGTCGGTATCGATAGTCTGGTGGAATCGGTGGAAACACTGCTCGCGCCCGAGGCCGCGCTTAAAGACCTGCATCTTGAATTCAGTGTCGACCCGGGCCTACCACCTTTCATTATTGGCGACTCGCTTAGGCTGCGCCAAATTCTGATCAACCTGGTTGGCAACTCGATCAAATTCACCCACAGGGGTGAAGTTGTCGTCCGTTTTGGCCGCGGCGAACTGGACACCGGTGCCCCCAGTTTTGAAATGGTGGTCAGCGATACCGGGATCGGCATCGAGCCCAAGCGTATCGCTGGGCTGTTTGAACGCTTTACCCAGGCCGATGATCGCCACAAGCGCGAGCAGGGCGGCGTGGGCTTGGGTCTGGCTATCTGCCGCGAACTGGTACAGTTGATGAACGGCAAAATCATCTGTTTCAGTGAAATCGGCGTGGGGACAACCTTTCGCATCAGTCTGCCGTTGATCCAGCCCGAGGAAGATGAACGCGATGACGACGTTATCTGACCCCCTCGTGCCTGATGTGCCCGCGCCGCCTGGTCTGGCAATGATTGCTGCCCGCGCCAAGAACGGTGTGATCGGGGCAGGTGGCACCTTGCCCTGGCATATCTCTGCTGATCTGAAATTTTTCAAGGCGCAAACCATCGGCCGTACCGTCATTATGGGCCGCAAAACCTACGAGTCGATCGGCAGGCCCCTACCAAAGCGCAGCAATATTGTGGTCTCGCGCACGCAGACTCGCGGCGTCGACGGTGTCGACTATGCCCCGTCGCTCGAAGCCGCACTCACTCTGGCAGCAGATGGGGAAACCCTGATCATCGGCGGCGGTGCACTATACCGGGAAGCCATGCCGCTGGCGCGCAGGCTGATCCTGACCGACATCGACCTTGAGGTCGACGGCGACACCTATTTCCCTGACATTGACAGGACCGAGTGGCTAGAGGTCTGGTCGCACTCGGTCGCAGCGACCGACGCTGCACCCGCCTTGACCTTTCGCATTTTGGACCGCGCCTAAAGCAACGCCAGGCGCTGTGCCACCGCCTTTGCAGCGCTCAGATAGGCCTCGGTGATCGGGCTTTCGGGGTGGTCGAGCACAAAGGGTTTGCCCGCATCGGCGCTGATGCGCAGCTCCAGTGACAGGGGCAGAGCCCCAAGAAAGGGAATGTTGCCGTCTTCGGCGGCCTTGCGGGCCCCGCCTTCGCCGTAAATATCGGTGGTCTCGCCGCATTTCGGGCATATGAAATGGCTCATATTTTCCAGCAGGCCCAAAATCGGCACACCGACTTTTTCGAACATGGCGATGCCCTTGCGCGCGTCGATCAAGGCCAGGTCCTGCGGGGTGGAGACAATCACCGCCCCCGATAGCGGCGCCTGTTGCACCATGGTCAATTGCACGTCGCCGGTGCCGGGGGGCATATCGACCACCAGAACGTCAAGATCGTCCCAGGCGACGTCTTTCAACATTTGCTGGGTTGCGCCCATCACCCGCGGACCGCGCCACACCACGGGTTGATCGGCTTCCAGCAAAAACCCAATCGACATGGTTTGCAGGCCAAAGGCCTCAATTGGTTGCAGCACCTTGTCTTTTGCCTCCGGTCGCGCGTTGCTGCCAATCAAGGTGGGCAGGCTGGGGCCGAAAATATCCACGTCCAGCAAGCCAACCGTCAGGCCAAGCGTCTGCAGGGCCACGGCCAGATTGAGGCTGGTGGTGGACTTGCCAACTCCGCCTTTGCCGCTGGCGACAGCCACAATGTGCTTCACACCTTTTATCGGTTCGGGCCGGGGCGGGGCCTTGCCGCCCACGGCGCGCGGATCGGGCGCGCGGCGCGGCTGTGAAAACACCACATGAATGTCGCGTGTGCCTGCCAGGGGCGCGAGCGCGGTGCGAAGGTCGTGCTCAAGCTTGCTGCCCGCCTCGCGGCTGATTTCAGGGGCGGCAATCACCAGACCGATGCTGTTGGCATCAATCGCAACCGTTAAAACTGTGCCGCCTGCCGCTTCGATCAGCGGATGAACCAGCGGGTCTATCTGGTCGCGGGTCAGCTCGGTCATGGCGCCAATTCTCTCCAATGTTTGACACAGGTATGAGATTTCCGTCTCAAACCGGGTCTGTATTGTTGCATGGGGCGCACCGGCTACCATATAGAAGAAGCACAAGAACAGCGAAAAATAGTTCGGGCCCGTGGTTCGGATGCGATTCAGGAGATTTCACTATGCCGTGGCAATCAAATGGCGGCGGGGACAAGCCCAATCCGTGGGGCAACCGGCCCGGTGGAGGCCAGGGCGGCGGCGGTGGCCGCGGCGAGCCCCCCAATTTTGACGATATGATCCGCAAAACCCAGGACCGCTTCAGAAGCGGTCTGCCCGGCGGGCGTGGCGGAATCATTCTCGGTGTGCTGGCCGTGCTTTTGCTATGGATATTTAGCGGGGTCTACAAAGTGGAAACCAACGAACAGGCTGTGATCCTGCGGTTTGGGAAGTTGGTTGACCAGCGTGGCCCTGGACTCAGTTGGCACCTGCCTTACCCGATAGAAACCGCTATCATTCGCGGTGTCACCGATCAAAACACGATCGAGATTGGCTCGAACCTCCAGCGCGCTAGCCGCCGCAGCCAGCAAGTGTCCTCACTCGATGAGAGCCAAATGCTCACCGGTGATGAAAATATTGTCGATGTCCGCTTCAACGTGGTTTGGCGTGTTGGTGAACTTGGAAAATACCTGTTCAACTTGCGCGACCCGGAAGGCACCGTAAAGGCGGTCTCTGAAAGCGTGATGCGAGAGCTTGTCGGGAAAAACCAGATCAATCTGATCATCACGGCATCTCGTGGTCAGATAGAGGTTGAAGCGCTACAGAAAATTCAAGAGCTTTTGGATAGCTACGACGCCGGTGTCACTTTGCTTCGGGTTCAGATCGCGGAAGCGCAACCTCCGGGGCCGGTGGCCGATGCGTTTTTGGACGTGCAGCGGGCGGAAGCCGACCGCGAGCGCTTTGTCAACGAAGCCCGCGCTTATGCAAACCAGATTGTGCCTGTGGCACGTGGCCAGGCGGTGAAAATGATTGAAGATGCCAATGCCTACAAAGCACAAGTCGTCGCGCGTGCACAGGGTGAAGCCGCGCGGTTTACCTCGGTTTATAATGAATATCGCCAAGCCCAGTCGGTCACACGCAAGCGCATCTATCTGGAAACCATGGAAGAGATTTTGCAAGGCATGGATAAAATTATCCTCGACGGCCAAGCCGGAAGCGGCGTTGTGCCGTATCTGCCTTTAAATGATTTACAGCGCGGTCGAAATACCTCGCAGCAGCGCCGCGACCCGCAGGGAGGTGACCAATGAGCGCCCGTTTAGCTATTCTTATTGGTGTTCTGCTCGCCTTTGGAATTGTCGCCATTGATGCGTTTTTCATTATCGATGAACGCGAGCAGGCGATTGTTGTGCGCGTGGGCAAGCCACAACGGACAATCACCAGCCCAGGCTTGCATGTCAAAATTCCAGTGATTGAGCGAGCGGTGCGCATGGAAAAACGCATCCTGAGCCTCGATATCCCCCCGACAGAAGTGCTGGCTGTTGATCGGCGTAAAATCGTTGCCGACAGCTTTGCAAGATACCGAATTCTTGACCCGCTTGAGACCTATCAGGCGGCCAAGACCGAGTTCGACCAGCGCCGAATACTCGGGGATATTTTGGCAAACATCATGCGTAGCGTTTTGGCGCAGGAAAGCCTCGAATCGATTGTCTCAGGTGAGCGGGCCGCCTTGATGCAGCGAATTAGCGAACGCACGAATGAACGCGCGCGCTCTGCAGGGCTTGAGGTCATCGATGTTCGCCTGAAACGCGTAGACCTGCCGGCGGAAAACAGTCAGGCGATTTTTAACCGTATGCGCACAGAGCGCGAACAGGAAGCCGCACAAAAACGTGCCGAAGGCCAGGAACAAAAAATCCAGGTCGAGGCCAATGCGGATCGCCAACGCGCCGAAATTTTGGCGGCTGCCGAGCGCGAATCGCAGACCATACGCGGGGAAGCGGATGCCGAAGCGGTGAAAATCTTCGCCGAGGCCTTTAGCCGTGATGAAGACTTTTTTGAGTTTTACCGCACCATGCAGGCCTACCGCAAAGCGCTTGGAAAAGACGACACGACGCTGGTGCTTTCACCGGATAGTGAGTTTTTCAAGCTGTTTATTGAGCGGACACCCGACGGCCGCTAGGGCATAGTCGGCGTATAAAGAAGGGCGCGGCCACTCGGTTTTGCCGCGCCCGCTGCACATCTGGTCGCAAATACCAGGGTGGTGGCGTTGACCTTTCGCCTTTCGTCTGTATCTGTGAGGCTAACGCAACCGAAAAAGCGCTTGATGTCTTCTGCCATGGCAGAGGGAGCGCAGTTGGCCCAGCCAGATGGCAGGGCTGAAACAAGAAAAAGGAGTATGTGCGTGCGCACACAAATATTTCCAAAAGCAAAAGTGATCGCTGCGCCGCTGACGCTGCGTCAGCG
>JASBSO010000080.1 GCA_030148905.1 Kordiimonadaceae bacterium
AGACTTGCCGCTCTATATCGACGACACCCCGGCGCTCACCGTGGCGGCGCTGCGCACCCGCGCCCGGCGCATGAAGCGCCAGCAGGGCCTCAGCCTGGTGATTGTCGACTATCTGCAATTGCTGCGCGGCTCCAGCCGCGCCAGCAACGACAACCGAGTGAATGAAATATCCGAAATTACACGCGGTCTCAAAAGCTTGGCGAAAGAACTTCATGTTCCGGTTATTGCGCTATCGCAGCTGTCACGGAATGTCGAACAGCGCGAAAACAAACGCCCATTGCTGTCAGACCTGCGCGAATCCGGCTCGATCGAGCAGGACGCCGACATGGTGATGTTTGTCTTCCGCGAGGAATATTACAAAGAAAAAGAAGCCCCAAGCGAAAGCGATGTCGAAAAATATACGCAGTGGATGCAGGAAATGTCCAAACTCTACGGCAAGGCCGAATTGATCATCGGCAAACAGCGGCACGGCCCCGTGGGCACCATCAAACTGGCCTTTGAGAAGTCGGTGACGCGTTTTTCCGACCTGGTCGACGACGAGCACCTGCCCGACCGCCATTAAGGGCGCGCCCTCGCCCGCTTCAAAAGCCCATCAGATTTTGGGTTTCGCGCGGCAATTCGATCAGCCAACCGTCCATATCGGCGTTTACCACAATCTGGCAGCCCAGCCGCGAGGTTGGGCGCAGATCCTGCGCCAGGTCGAGCATATCCTCCTCTTCCTCGCTGGCGCGCGGCAGGGCCCGATACGCCTCGGCGCTGAGGATCATATGGCAGGTTGCACAGGCCAAATTGCCCTCGCACGCGCCTTCCACCTCCAGGCCGGCCGCGTGCGCGACCCACATCAGGCTGCGCCCAATCTCGGCCTGAACGGGAACAATTCCGCCGTCGCGCGTTTTAAAGGACAGGATAATATGCGTCATGGCTGGTCTTTCTGCCGGTGGACGGCCTCTGCCAGCATGTCAGCGGCGGCGTCGACCTCAGCCTCGTCGGTCATTCGGCCAAAGCCGATGCGCAAGGAGGCCTCGGCCTCTGCACGGCTGAGCCCAAGCGCCGCCAACACATGGCTGGTCGCCGCCGCGTCGCCCGACGAACACGCCGCGCCGCTGGAGACCGCCAGTATCGGCAGATCGGCCATCAACCGCCCCGCATCGCGCACCGGAAACCTGATGTTTAAATTCCCGACCCAGCGATGGTCCATACTGCCATTGATGCACATATCGGGCACCTCTGCACGCAGGCGCGTCAGAAACCGGTCGCGCAGCGTAGATAAGCGGCTTTCCTCCTGCGCACGGTCTTGTTCGCAAATTTGTACCGCCGCCCCAAAGCCCGCGACCAGAGCCGGAGCCTGTGTGCCCGAGCGCAGCTTGGCCTCCTGACCGCCGCCGTCCTGTTGCGCCACCAGCACCCGGCGCGCCCGGTCATTCGCCACCAGCGCCCCAACACCCTTGGGCCCGTAGGTTTTGTGCGCCGACAGGCTGATCATATCGGCGGCCTGGGCAATAGGGACCATATCAATTTTGCCCAGCGCTTGGGCGGCATCGCTGTGCAGCAGGGCGCCGTGCGCATGCACAATCTCGGCAATGGCGCGCATATCCTGCACCGTGCCAATTTCATTGTTCACGGTCATCACACTGACAAACGCAACATCGTCGCTCATCGCGTCGCTTAGAACGTTCAAGTCGAGGCGCCCGTCTGCACCGACCGGCAGCAGCGTAACATCTGCACCCAGCTGGGCGATATGGGCGACACTACGCAGAACGCAGCTATGCTCGCTTGCCAGCGTCACCACCTTCGGGCGGCGTGCGCCCAGCCCTTCCCACAGACCCTTGACGGCCAGATTGTTCGCCTCGGTCGCACCGCTGGTGAAGATCACATCGCCCACGGGTCGGCCCAGCGCGCCTGCAACCTGTTCGCGCGCGATATCGAGCGCGGCCTCGGCCTCCCAGCCATAGCGGTGCGCCGCCGAATGCGGATTGCCAAAACGCTCGGTTAAGTAAGGCATCATGGCGTCCAGCGCTTCGGGCAAAAGCGGCGTAGTCGCCTGATAGTCCATATAGATCGGGTGCGGCGCCGCCATAGCCTTACTGCCTTCGCCGCGCATGCAGCCGCAGCCAACACCCTGCGGCGCGGTCAATGTCTGCGTCGGTTGTTTCAGCGCCGAGGGAGATGCGCACCGAGTGACCCGCATCCTCTTGGGTGTAGCCCATGGCTTCCAATACGTGGCTGGCCTTCACCTTGCCCGACGAACATGCCGCGCCGGATGAGATGGCAATCCCGTCCAGGTCAAAGTGCATCACCTGCGTTTCGCCGCGCACGCCCGGCATGCGCACACAGCTGGTGTTCGCCAACCGGTCTGCCTTGCCGCCAATCACCTCAGCCTCGGGGGCTTGCGCGCTAATCAGCGCCTCCAACCGGTCACGTTTGGCGCGTATCTTATCTTGCAATGACACAGTCCCAAGGGCGGCAACCGCGGCTGCGCCAAAGGCGGCGATACCGGGCAGGTTTTCGGTACCCGACCGCCGCCCCAGTTCCTGACCACCGCCGGCGATAAACGCACTCAGCGGCGCGGTATCGCGCAAGACGATCGCACCAACCCCCTTGAGCCCACCAATTTTGTGCGCTGATAGGCTCAGATAGTCGGCGTCTAGCGCGGTGATATCCAGCGGCATACGCCCCGCTGCCTGCACGGCATCACTGTGAAAGCGCGCACCCGCCGCGCGCGTCAGCTTGGCCGCCTCCGCCACTGGCTGCAGGACACCCGTTTCATTGTTGGCTGCCATCACCGACACCAGCGTCGCGCCGTCTGCCTCTTTCAGCAACGCATCCAGAGCATCCAGCCGGATGCGTCCCATTTCATCCACCGGGCATGTCTGAACCGCTACCCCTGCAGCCTGTGCAGCCTCGGCCGCCGCGCGGATACAGTCATGTTCGACCGCAGAGATAATCAATCTTTCGGCCCCGGCGGCGCGCAAAACGGCGTTGTTGGCTTCGGTCCCGCCCGACGTGAACACAACATCGCGCGGGCGCGCCCCCACCAACGCTGCCACCTGCGCGCGGGCCTGTTCCAGCACAGCATGCGCCGCCCGCCCCGCCGCATGCACCGAGGATGGGTTGCCGATAATGTCCATCGCCTCGGTCGCAGCCGCGCGGGCAACCGGCAAAACCGGCGCGGTTGCGTTATAATCCAGATAGAGCAGTGCTAAATTTCCTTTGGTCATGCCGCTTTCATAGCGGACTTCGGCCAAAAACGGCAATGCGATTTCTGGGCGCATTCACAGGATGCTTGCACGATGGGGGCGGCTATCTATATACCAAATGCAGGATGCGGCCAAAGCTGGCCTTTGGCTGCACGCGATCATGACTATTCTTCGCCCGTTAGGTACACACGCCACATGCCCGAAATTATTGTTAATGGACCAGAAGGCCGTCTGGAAGGACGTTACACCCCCGCCAAGTCAGACTCGGCGCCGGTTGCCCTGATTCTCCATCCACATCCGCGTTATGGCGGCAACATGGACAACAAGGTGACTTATTATCTGTATCATGCCTTTGTCCACCGCGGCTTTGCCACACTGCGCTTCAATTTCCGCGGGGTTGGCCGCAGCCAGGGCGAATTTGACAATGGCGCGGGGGAACTGTCGGATGCCGCATCAGCACTCGACTGGCTGCAAAGCGTTTACCCCAATTCTAAGGGCACCTGGATTGCCGGGTTTTCCTTTGGGGCCTATGTGGGCATGCAGCTGCTGATGCGCCGGCCCGAGATCAAAGGCTTTATCTCGGTCGCGCCGCCTGCCAACATGTATGACTTTTCATTTCTGGCACCCTGTCCGTCGTCGGGCCTGATTGTCGAAGCCCATGACGACGACCTGGTGACGCCGCTGTCGATCCACAAGCTGGTCGAAAAGCTGCAACAGCAAAAGGGCATCACCATCAAGCATGAGGTCGTCAAAGGCGCGAACCATTTCTTTGAAAATGAACTGCCCGACCTGATGACGATTGTGAACAATTATCTGGTCGAACGTTTGGGCCCCGCCGGAATCGAAGGCTAAGCCGCCCTTAAATCGGATCGTGATGCGTGCCGCCGGTCGTCGGTTTGGCGCATCCGGTCGTTGCCGGCATGCTGAGCGGCTTGTCCAAAAGCGAACGCACGGCGAGATAAGCAAAGGCCTCGGCCTCCACGGCGTCGCCGCGCCAGCCAAGGCGGTCAACGCTGGCAACCCCCACCGACAACCGCGCCGCCAAGCGCCGCATCAGGGTCGCATTGTGCCGCCCACCACCGCACACATACCAGGCGTCAACCGGTTTGGGAAAATGCGTTTGCGCTGCGACCACGGATTCGACCACAAATTCGGTGAGCGTCGCCGCCCCGTCTTCGGCGCTCAAGCCACGCGCTGACTGCATCGAAAAATCGTCCCGGTCCAGCGTTTTGGGCGGTGACTCGTCAAAATATGGCGACGCCATCAACGACATCAGCACATCCTCGTGCGTGATGCCCCGGGCGGCCAGGCCGCCATCCTTGTCATAGGGCTCGCCGATATGCGCATGCGCCCAGTCGTCCAGCATCGCGCCGCCCGGCCCGGTATCAAAGGCAACCATGTCCGCCGCTCCCGTGTCGGGGTCAAACGACACCCATGTGACATTGGCGACGCCGCCAATATTCAAAATCGCAACCGTTCCGCCGATATTGGCGCGCCGCAAGAGGGCCGCATGATAGAGCGGGACCAAGGGCGCCCCCTGCCCGCCAGCCGCCATGTCCTGCCCGCGAAAATCATCGACAACCTTGATGCCCAGCTTGCCCGCCAGGCGGCCACCGTCGCCGATTTGCCACGTCCAGCCCTTGTCGGGGCGGTGGGTCACCGTATGGCCGTGAAACCCCACAACGTCGATGGCATCGGCGCCAAGCTCGGTCATGGCAACCAGCTCGCGCACAGCGACGGCGTGCAGGTCGGTCACTTGACGCTGGGTTTTCAGCATCGCCTCGCTTGGGGCATCCGGGTTTGGTGCCGTGGCGGCCTCGGCGAGGCCCGCGCGCAGGGCCGCGCGCATGTCATCGCTATAGGGTATGGTAATCGACGGACCAAGGCGCGACACCTGATCCCCGTCGGTGTAAATCAGCGCGGCATCGATGCCGTCCATGCTGGTGCCGCTCATCAAACCAATAGCGATATAAGGTTTTTGGGTGGTCATTCGGCTATGCTTCTGCCCCCTGGAGTGTGTTCATAGCGAAAAGCTTTTGCATTTTTATCAGTCTATGCGCTATCAGCAGCCGTTCACAGCAGAATTTCAGTTGGGAGTGCGATGTGGCCCAATTTCGGTCGGCCTTTTTGCAAGATATTGATGCCCGCGGGTTTATCCATCAGGGCACCGACCTTGACGGCCTGGACGCGGCGCTGACAAGCGGCACGCGGGCAGCCTATGTCGGCTTTGACTGTACCGCTCCGTCGCTGCATGTTGGCAACCTTGTGTCGATCATGTTGCTGCGCCGCTTCCAACAGGCGGGGCACAAGCCCATTGTTCTCTTGGGCGGCGGCACCACGCGCATTGGCGACCCATCGGGCAAAGACAGCTCACGTCGGATGTTAGGCGACGACGATATCGCCGCCAATATGGCGTCGATCCGCGGCTGTTTCGAACGGTTTTTGACCTTTGGCAACGGCCCAACCGACGCGGTGATGGTCAACAATGCCGACTGGCTGGACGGGCTGGGTTATATTGATTTCCTGCGCGAGGTTGGTACCCACTT
>JASBSO010000090.1 GCA_030148905.1 Kordiimonadaceae bacterium
TAGACTTGCAGGTCAAGGTGCGCCAGCAGTTCGCACAGCTTTCGCGCGTCTGGTACAGCATCGACTCAAAGGTCGAAAAGGCCTCGGTCTTATACTCGTTCAAAGGATCACGCTGGCCGTACGCCCGTAAAGACACCGCGCGGCGCAGCAGCTCGAGAACCGCCAAATGGTCTTTCCATTCATGGTCAACCACATGCAGGAGGTAGCGTTTCTCGGTGCTGCGCCAAAACTCAGAACCTAAATTCGCGGTCTTTGCGGCCATGGTTTTGTCAACCAGGTCATGCAGGCGTTCGGTAATCTCGTCCTCACCGATGCCGTCTTCCTGGGTAACCCAGTCTTTGATCGGGGCATCGAAGGCAAAGATACGCTTCACCTCGTCGGTGAGGCCATCCAGGTCCCACTGCTCGGCATAGGATTTGGGCGGGATGTGCGTTTCGATCAGATGGTCCACCACATCGGCGCGCATGTCGCGCACAATATCGCTGACATCGTCGGCGTCCATGATTTCGCGGCGCTGGTCATAAATCACCGTGCGCTGGTCGTTCATCACGTCGTCAAATTTCACCACATTTTTGCGGATCTCATAATTGCGCGCCTCGACATTGCGCTGCGCCTTTTCAATCGCCTTGGTGATCCAAGGGTGGACAATCGCCTCGCCCTCGTCGCCGAACAGTTTGCCCAGCATCGAATTTTCGCGGTCGGGGCCGTAAATCCGCATCAGGTCATCCGACAGCGACAGGAAAAACTTCGACCGGCCCGGGTCACCCTGGCGGCCCGACCGCCCGCGCAACTGGTTGTCGATCCGGCGGCTGTCGTGGCGCTCGGTGCCAATGACAAACAGTCCGCCGGCTTCCAGCACCTTGGCTTTTTCTGCGTCGACCTCGGCGCGGATTTTCTCAACGGCCTTTTGTTTTTTGGCGTCGTCCAGGCCTTCGGTTTCTTCGGCGATGCGCATGTCGGCATTCCCGCCCAGTTGAATATCGGTCCCACGGCCTGCCATATTGGTGGCGATGGTGACCGCCCCCAGCCGCCCGGCCTGGGCAACGATCTGGGCTTCCTGCTCGTGGAAGCGGGCATTGAGCACTTGGTGCTTGATTTTTTCCTTGGTCAGCAGCGCCGACAGCAGCTCGGATTTTTCGATCGACACCGTCCCCACCAGTACGGGCTGGCCGCGGGTTTGCGCGTCGCGAATTTCAGTAATCAGTGCGCGGTTTTTGTCGTCTGCACTGCGGTAAAACTCGTCTTCCTCGTCGATCCGCTGGACCGGGACATTGGTGGGGATTTCCACCACGCCGAGATAATAAATCGAGGCCAGTTCCTCGGCTTCGGTAGCCGCCGTACCGGTCATGCCTGCCAGTTTGGGATACATGCGGAAATAATTTTGATAGGTGATCGACGCCAGCGTCTGGTTTTCGGGCTGGATGGTGACGCCTTCCTTGGCCTCCAGCGCCTGGTGCAGGCCGTCGGAATAGCGGCGGCCTTCCATCATCCGGCCGGTAAATTCGTCAATGATGATCACCCGGTCGTTTTTGACGATATAGTCGGTGTCGCGCTCGAACATGGTGTTGGCCCGCAGCGCCTGTTCGACATGGTGCAGCGTGGTGATATTTTCGCTGTCATACAGATGCCCGGTGGTCAGGATGCCTTCTTCGCGCAAAATCTCTTCCACGCGCTCGGTGCCGTCTTCGGTCAGCGAGACGTTTTTGGCCTTTTCGTCTTTCTCATAATCATCTTCGCTGATTTTGCTGACAACGGCATCAACGGCAACATATAGATCGGATTTGTCCTCGGTCGGGCCGGAGATAATGAGCGGCGTGCGCGCCTCGTCGATCAGAATGCTGTCGACCTCATCAATAACGGCAAAATTAAACGGTCGCTGGACCATTTCCGAGGTGGAATATTTACCCGAATTGTCGCGCAAATAGTCAAAGCCCAGCTCGCTGTTGGTGGCGTATAGGATGTCGCATTCATATTGGCCGCGGCGCTCGGCATCGCGCATGGCGTTCACAATCACACCCGTAGTCAGGCCCAAAAAGCCATAAATCTGACCCATCCATTCGGCGTCACGGCTGGCCAGATATTCGTTGACGGTCACGACATGGACGCCCTTGCCCTCAAGCGCGTTCAGATACACCGCCAGTGTTGCAACCAGGGTTTTCCCCTCGCCGGTTTTCATCTCAGCAATGGAATTGTCGTGCAGCACCATGCCGCCAATCAGCTGAACATCAAAATGGCGCAGGCCCAATGTGCGTTTGGACGCCTCACGCACAGCCGCAAACGCCTCGACCAGCAGGTCATCCAGCGTTTCGCCACCTTTGATACGCATGCGAAATTCGTCGGTTTTGGCCCGCAGCGCCGCGTCGGAAAGCGCCATATAGGTCGGCTCCAGCGCGTTAATCGCGTCGACTTTGGGCTGAAGCTTTTTGAGATAGCGATCATTGGCAGAGCCAAACAGGCGCTTGCTGATCCCTTTCAATCCAAACATGGGCAATCCTTATGCGCGCAACACTGTGCGGGGCTGGCCTGGCTAGCGTCTTTGTTCGCCGGCATATGGGCGGGCAAGGGGCCAAAGCCGCGTAATTTGATCCTTGGGGACAGATAAGGAGCAGGGGTAGGTGTGTCAACACTGCTGGGCTGTGCGGTCCATCACAGTTTGTCGCGAACGCTTGAGCACGGCCCAACAGCCATGGGTGTTATCAATGCGCCTTTACGCGTCTGTGAAAATAGCCATACTGCGCCCAACTTCTGACAGTCACACTTTAACAAACCGACGGCCATGACAAAGATATCGAAACTCGCGCCTGAATATTTCCCGCAACTGTCCCCCATTGCCGGGGTGGAGATGGGGGCGATTGCCGCTGGTTTTCGATATCAGGGCCGCCCCGATCTGTTGTTGATGCGGTTCTGTGCGGGCACACAG
>JASBSO010000091.1 GCA_030148905.1 Kordiimonadaceae bacterium
ATGTGTCGCCGGTCAATGACGCGCTGGTCAAACAGCTCAAGACGCGGGTGGAAAAAGGCTTTAACGCCGAGGATTTAGACGCGCTTGTTCGGTCTATGGTTTCAGGTGCGGGCGCGGGGATGAGCGAATTGCAGAAAATGATCTGGTCGGGGGTAAAATCCGCCACAGGCCGCAAAGATAAAGACGACGATTAACGCTTTGGGCGGGCAGGCGACCATTTATGCGCTGGCCTCAGGGCCGGGCGTGGGCGGCGTGGCGGTTGTGCGTATCTCGGGCCCGCATGCGACAAACGCGCTGGAGGCACTGACGCCTGGCAGCCCGCTGCCACCTGCGCGCCGTGCAGCACTGCGCCGATTATATAACAGCGCGGGCGTGCTGCTTGACCACGCGCTAGTGCTGCACTTCGGTGCGCCCGCCAGCTTTACCGGCGAGAATGTGGTGGAATTGCACCTGCACGGCGGCAAGGCGGTTGTGGATGCGGTGCTTGCTGCACTTGGCGATATGGACGGCTTGCGCATGGCCGAAGCGGGCGAATTTACCCGCCGTGCCTTTGAAGGCGGCAAGTTGGACCTGACCGCTGTTGAGGGGCTGTCGGACCTGATCGGCGCGCAGACCGAAGCCCAGCGCAGGCAGGCGCTGGCGCAGATGGACGGTGCGCTGTTCACCCGCGTGGACGGTTGGCGCGTGCGGCTGTTGACGGCGCTTGCGACACTTGAAGCCGATATCGAATTTCCCGACGAAGATCTGGATACGTCCGAAAGCCTGATGGTCACCGTGGCAGGCGCAGCGCAGGCCGTCGCCGAAGAGGCCGCAAGTTTTTTGCAAGGGGCAGAGCGGGGCGTGTTGATCCGCGATGGTTACCGCGTTGTGCTTCTGGGCGCACCGAATGCAGGAAAATCCAGCCTTATCAATGCGTTATCTGGTTCTGACCTGGCCATTGTGACCGACCAGCCGGGCACGACCCGTGATGTGATCGCAACCACGCTGAACATGGGCGGTTTTGCCGTGCATATCGCCGACACGGCGGGCCTGCGCACCGCCAGCGACGCGGTTGAGGTCATCGGGGTCGAGCGCGCGCGCAAAGCGGCGGCAGATGCGCAACTGCGTCTTGTGCTGATTGCGCCTGACGGGCCAGAGCCAGACAGCGAAATGATCGACCTGGCCAAAGATCAGGTGGTGGTGTTCACCAAGGCCGACCTCGACCCGATGTTTCACGTGAAACACCGCGATCTGACATCGGCGGCGCGGGCGCATTTCACCCTGTCCACCGAAACCGGTACGGGCTTTGACGCGTTTTATGACTGGCTTTTGACCCATGTGGCGGATGCATTGGGCGGCAGCGAGGCCGCGCCGATTACCCGCGAACGCCACCGCCAGGCGCTTGATGAGATGACCGCTGCGCTCGACGGACTGTCTGTGATGTTGGCAGACGATCCGGTGCTGGCGGCGGAAGACCTGCGGTTGGCGGTTCGGGCGCTTGGGCGGATCACCGGGCATGTGAGCGTCGAGGATATGCTCGACCAGCTGTTTGCGGGCTTTTGTATCGGCAAATAATATGGCGGTCGCGCCAGATTGACGCGACTTGCGGGCGGGGCCGAAGCGGCGTATAACGCGCCCCCTGTTGGAACGAATGAATTTAAAAAGGGCGGTTTGAAAGAAGCGGCAGAGGCGCGATGAGCGACTATGATGTCATTGTGATCGGCGGCGGGCACGCAGGCGCTGAGGCGGCTGCGGCGTCGGCGCGCGTGGGGGCCAAAACCGCGCTCATCACCCATGCCCGCGCCACGGTGGGTGAAATGTCGTGCAACCCGGCCATTGGCGGCTTGGGCAAGGGGCATCTGGTGCGCGAGATCGACGCGCTGGACGGCGTTATGGGCCGGGTGGCGGATGCCTCGGGCATTCAGTTCCGCCTCCTCAACCGGCGCAAGGGGCCGGCGGTGCGCGGGCCGCGCTGCCAGTCTGACCGCAAATTATACCGCGAAGCGATGCAGGACCTGCTGTTCGCGCATCCGAATCTGAGCGTGGTCGAAGGCGCGGTCGACGATTTGGCGATCGGCGGAGCAGGCGACGCCCCGCACATCACTGGCGTGGTGATGGCGGACGGGTGCACGGTGACTGCACCGCGGGTGATTTTGACCACGGGCACGTTCCTACGCGGCCTCATTCATATGGGGGAAACCAAAATCCCGGCGGGCCGGGTGGGGGAAAAGCCTGCGGTCAAACTCGGCGAAACGCTCGAGGTGCTGGGCTTTGCCATGGGCCGGTTGAAAACCGGCACCCCGCCGCGCCTGGACGGCAAAACCATCGACTGGTCGGCGTGCATGCCGCAGCCGGGCGACACGCCGTCCGAGCCGTTCAGCTTTTTGACTGAGACGATCACCGTGCCACAGGTGGAGTGTTTCATCACCCGCACCACGGCCAAAACGCACCAGATCATCCGCGACAATCTGCACCGTGCGCCGATGTATTCGGGCCAGATTGACAGCACCGGCCCGCGCTACTGCCCGTCGGTGGAGGACAAGGTAGTGCGCTTTGCCGAAAAGGACAGCCACCAGATTTTCCTTGAGCCCGAGGGGCTGGAGACCGACCAGGTTTACCCCAACGGGATTTCCACCTCGCTGCCCGAAGACGTGCAAAGGGCCATGGTTGCCTCGATCCCGGGGTTGGAGCGCGCAGTGATCAACCGCCCCGGTTACGCCATTGAATATGACTTTATCGACCCGCGCGAGCTGCGCCCCACGCTCGAGACCCGGCGCATCGGGGGCCTGTATCTGGCGGGGCAGATCAACGGCACAACGGGCTATGAAGAAGCGGCAGCACAAGGGCTGATTGCCGGCATCAACGCCGCGCGCGCCGCGGGCGGGGCCGATACGCCCTTTATTCTGGACCGGGCGGACGCCTATATCGGGGTGATGATCGACGATCTGGTCACCCAGGGCACCAAAGAGCCCTACCGTATGTTTACCAGCCGCGCTGAATACCGCCTGCGCCTGCGCGCTGACAATGCCGACCAGCGCCTGACTGACATCGGCGTCAAGGCCAGTGTGGTGGGCCGCGCGCGTGCAGAGGCCTTTGCCGAGAAAATGGCAGCGCTCGATGCGGGCAGGGCGACGCTTTTGCACCTCAACCTGACCCCCACCGAGGCGGCGGCACAGGGTCTGAAAATCAATCAGGACGGCATCCGCCGCACCGCCATGGACTTGCTGGCTTTTCCCGATATTGATTTCGGCGATCTGGCGCGCATTTGGCCCGAGGATCTGTCCGGCTGGCAGCCGCAAGTGCGCGACCTGCTGGTGACCGACGCCAAATACGCCCGCTATCTCGACCGGCAAGCCGCCGATGTCGCCGCCTTCCGCAAGGATGAGGCGCTGGCGCTGGGCGACGCGGTGGACTATGACGCTATTCCCGGCCTTTCCAACGAATTGCGCGAAAAATTCAAGGCCGCCATGCCGGCAACGCTGGGGGCTGCGGGGCGTATTTCGGGTGTAACCCCGGCGGCGCTGACACTGCTTTTGGCCCATGTCAAAAAACGCCGCGCCGCCTGAGATGACACCCGCTTCACCGGCGATAAACGATGGACCGCTTCGTCCCGAGGATGTGTGGGCGCAGGTCGATGTTTCACGTGAAACACAGGGCCGGCTGGCCCAGTATGCCGACCTTCTCCTGAAATATCAGCGCGCCAAAAATCTGGTGGCGGCCAGCACGCTGGATGACCTGTGGCGGCGGCATATGTTGGATAGCTTGCAGCTTCTCCGCCATATTCCGGATCAGGGTGCAACTATCCTCGACATTGGCTCGGGCGCGGGGTTTCCGGGCCTGGTGCTGGCAGTCGCGGGTGTTGGGCCTGTGCATCTGGTTGAGGCGAACGGGCGCAAATGCGCCTTCATGCGGCAGGTGATTCGCCAAACCGGGGCAAATGCAGTGGTTCATGGGGCGCGGATCGAGGCCCTTTCGCCGTTCCCGGTTGATATTGTTACCAGCCGCGCCTGTGCCAAAGTCGGCCAATTGCTGGACTGGAGCGCGCCTTTTCTGGGCCCTTCGACACGCTGCCTGTTTTTAAAAGGCGAAAAAGCACCGGAAGAATTGACCGACGCGCGCCAAGGGTGGACACTGACCGCCAAGAGCTTTGACAGCCTGAGCGACACCACGGGGCAGATTCTTGCGCTATCCGACATCGCCCGGCTTTAAAACGGACGCAGATTTTATGATCGCCAAAAGCGAAAACGCGCGGATTTTGGCCATTGCCAACCAAAAAGGCGGCGTGGGGAAAACCACAACAGCCATCAATTTGGCCACCGCACTGGCGGCAACGGGCAAGCGGGTGCTTTTGCTGGATGTGGACCCGCAGGGCAATGCATCAACGGGCTTGGGGTCGGAGCGGGAAGACCGCGAAATCACCTCTTATGATGTGCTGTTGGGCGCGGCACCGCTCGCCGATGCCATCCACCCGACCGAAGTGCCGGGGCTGGAGCTGGTGCCCGCGACGGTGGACCTGTCAGGCGCCGAGCTGGAGCTTGCCGACCTGCCGCAGCGCAATTTTCGCCTGGCCCAGGCCATTGTATCGGGCGGCGCACGCGGCGATTATGACTATATCCTGATCGACTGCCCGCCGTCGCTGTCGCTGCTGACCATCAATGCCCTGGCAGCGGCCGATGCGGTTCTGGTGCCACTGCAGTGCGAGTTTTTTGCCCTCGAGGGGCTGAGCCAGTTGCTGAAGACCATCGAGCAGGTGCGCGAAAGCCTGAACAATACCCTCGATCTTGAAGGCGTGGTGCTGACCATGTTCGACAAGCGCAATAATCTGTCACAGCAAGTGGCCGATGACATTCGCGGCTATCTGGGGGACCGGGTCTATGCCACGGTGATCCCGCGCAATGTCCGCATTTCCGAGGCGCCAAGCTTTGGCAGGCCCGCCTTGCTGTATGACCATCGCTGTGTCGGAAGCCAGGCCTATATCGCCTTGGCACGCGAGGTTTTGCAGCGCGAAAAATCAAAAAAAGCAGCGTAATTACAAAGGGTTAGAATTTTATGGCAAAGGCGGTACGCAAAGGTCTGGGGCGGGGTATTGGGGCGCTGATCGGCGACGATCGGCCCGCCGCACGGGCAAGCGCAGATGCAGACGATGCACCGCGCCGGGAAATTCCGCTGGCCTATATCACACCGGGCGACGCGCAGCCGCGCCGCGTCTTTGACGAAACGGGCCTGGACGAACTTGCCGCCTCGATCCGCGAAAAGGGCCTGCTACAGCCGTTGATCGTCCGCAAAACCGGGCCGGACGCTTATGAATTGGTGGCGGGCGAGCGCCGCTGGCGCGCCGCGCAGCGGGTGGGGTTGCACCATGTGCCGGTCAGCATTCAGGACTACAGCGACCAGGATGCGCTTGAGGTGGCGATCATTGAAAATGTCCAGCGCAGCGACCTCAGCCCCACTGAAGAGGCGCGCGGCTACCGGCGCTTGATGGATGAATACGGCCACAAACAAGACGATCTGGCCAGGGTTGTCGGCAAAAGCCGCAGCCATATCGCCAATTTGCTGCGCCTTTTGTCCTTGCCGGATGCGGTCCAGGCCTTTGTCGACACCGGGGCCCTGTCGATGGGGCATGCGCGCGCGCTGGTGGGCCGGGATGACGCGGCTTTGCTTGCCAAAACAATCATTGCCGACGGCCTGAGCGTGCGCGCGGTCGAGGCACTGGTGAAAAAAGGCGGTGCACCCAAGCCCGGACCGGCGAAACGCCAAGCCCCGCGCCGCAAGGACGCCGACACCAAGGCGTTGGAAAAAGCGCTGAGCGCTGCGCTTGGCACCCCGGTGACGATCCAGCATCAGGGCCCAGGCGGGCAGGTTATTGTTGACTATGCATCGCTTGAAGCGCTTGACGACCTTCTTGAAAAATTTGGCGTAAGCCTTTAATTTTTCTCTAGCTTTTCTTCAACCGCATCCCAGATTTGGGCTTCCAGACACACACCGTCATAGCGGTTGATCGATTGAAGCCCGGTGGGCGAGGTGACGTTGATTTCGGTCAGCCAGCCGCCAATGACGTCGATCCCGACAAAAATCAGCCCCAATTCCTTGAGCCGCGGGCCAAGGCGGGCGCAAATCTCTTCCTCGCGCGCGGTTAGCGACGATTTTTCCGGCACACCGCCCACCACCATGTTTGAGCGAATTTGCCCTTCGGCGGGCACCCGGTTGATCGCACCGGCCACCACGCCGTCGATCAGCACAATGCGTTTGTCGCCGGCGCGCACGTCTGGCAAAAACTGTTGCACCATAACGGGTTCGCGGCTGGTACCGAGAAACATTTCCATCAGGCTATCAAGGTTGCTGTCGCCGTCTTTCAGGTGAAACACACCCACCCCGCCATTGCCAAACAAGGGTTTGATAATGATTTCACCGTGATCGCGGCGAAACGCCTCCACCTCGGCCATTTGCCGGGTAATCAGCGTGGGCGGCATCAGGTCGGCAAATTCGGTGACGAACAGCTTTTCGGGCGCATTGCGGACCGAGCGTGGGTCGTTGACCACCAGGGTTTGGGGATGCACCAGCTCCAAAAGATGCGTCGCGGTGATATAAGCCATGTCAAAGGGGGGGTCCTGGCGCATCATCACCACGTCCATATCGGTGAGCGGGCGAGTTTCCGCGTCGCCCAGGGTGGCATGATTGCCGTGCTCGCGGCGAAATTCCACCGGTCGCATGTCGGCATAGACCTTCCCCTCACGCCAGCTCAGCGCCTCAGGGGTGTAGTGATACACACGGTACCCGCGCTTTTGCGCCTCGAGCGCCAAAACAAAGGTGCTATCGCCGTCAATATTGACGGTTTCCACCGGGTCCATTTGAAAGGCAACGGTGCGGCTCATGCGCTATTCTCCTTTTCGGGGGCCCTATTGGGGGGCGTCCCAGGCGCTTCTGATATGTGTCATCGCGCCGGTTGATGCAACGCAAATCACGTCAAAGCGCATCGCATGTGCGTGACCGCTTTTGCCCTTCAGCCACCACTGGGCAGCGCGCGCCACGCGTGCCTGCTGGCGGCGAAGAATGGCGGCTTTGGCACCTTCCAGCGTGCGGCGCAGCTTGACTTCAACAAACACACAGGTTCCGCGTTTGCGGGCGATCAGATCAATTTCACCCACCGGGGTTTTAACGCGCATGCCCAAAATTCGGTAACCCTTGAGGCGCAGCATCATGGCGGCGGCGTGCTCGGCCCAGCGCCCGCGCCGCAGGGCGCGTTTGCGCGCCGTGGTCATGTGGCGGTGTCCGGGGTGCCGCGGTCCGTGCCACGGGAGGTGTCACAGGAGGTGTCACTGGGGGTGCCACCGGAGTTTTGCAGCCGGGCATAATAGTCATTGCGCCGCCCGCCAAACAGCTTGGCCGCCAGCTTGGCCGCGTCGCCGGGGCTTACTGTGTCGGCGGCAATCCGCAGAAACCTCTCTGCATCAAGGCCGGTTTGCGCGCCAGCCGTCTCAGCGGGCGGGCCAATCACCAGAACGATTTCGCCTTTTGGAGCCGGTGCGTCGGCATAACGCCTCGCCAGGCTTTGCAAGTTGTCTTGCACAACGTCTTCGTAAATCTTGGTCAATTCGCGCACAACCGAGGCGGGACGGCCGCCAAGCACAGCCGCGGCGTCTGCCAGGCTGGCGGCAAGCCGCCGCCCGGTTTCATAGACAACCAGCGTGGCCGGTACGGCGGCCAGGTCGGTATAAAAGCTTTGCCGCGCGCCAGCCTTGGAGGGAGCAAATCCGGCAAACAGCGCCTTGTCGGTGGGAAGGCCGGCAACCGACAGCGCCGCCGTCAGCGCGCTGGGCCCCGGCACGGCAAAAACCGAAAGTCCCGCGCGGCGCGCCTCGGCGACGAGTTTGTAGCCCGGGTCGGCGATCAGCGGCGTGCCCGCGTCGGATACAAGCGCGATGCGTGCGCCCTCCGCCAGTGCCGCCAGCAGTTTGGGTCGTGCCGCGTCGCCGTTATGGTCATGATAGGATGTCAGCCGCGTTCGCACCCCCAAATGCGCAAGCAGCCGGCTGGTGATGCGTTTGTCCTCGCAGGCGATCTGGTCGACACCGGCCAGAACCTCGGCGGCGCGGGCGGTGATATCGCCCAAATTGCCGATGGGTGTTGCGACAATATACAAACCGGGGAGCAGGGTGCGTGCGGGGTTTGCCATGAAACCACCTTTTTATTGCCCGACGGTGGGCAATCTGAGACATCTAAAGATGGTACAGCCTACAGCGACAAGGATAGAGGCGACAAGGGACAAGATGCGGCGACTGATCGACCATAGGCTCTTTGGCGCGTTTTGGCTTTGGGCCATATGCGCGCCGCTTGTGCTGGCTGCGTGTGCGACGCCCGCCTCGCGCGACGGGGCGCCGCAGCAGGATGCGCGAACCGCGCGTCAGGACACGCCGTCATCAGAAACAGAACGCCCCCTTGGCCGCGCCGACGAGACCGGGACACCCCACGGTGCCCCCGACACCCCCGGCCAGTGGCGTATCGCCCTGTTGGTTCCGCTGTCGGGGCCCGACCGGGTGGTGGGCGAAGCCTTGCTGAACGCGGCCAGCCTGGCGCTTTTCGATGCGGTGGATCCGCGCCTCACGCTTTTGCCGTTCGATACGGCGGGGTCGGAAAGCGGTGCGATTCGGGCCGCCGAGGCGGCGCGCGAGGCAGGGGCCTCGATCATCCTTGGCCCGCTGCGTGCCGAGAATGTGCCGGTGGTTGCGGCGATGACCCCCGGCATCCCCCTGATCAGCTTTTCCAACGACCGAACGGTGGCGGCTCCGGGGCGGTATATTTTTGGCATCACACCCGAGGCCGAGGTGGCGCGCATCACCGCACATGCGGTCGCCCTGGGGCACACAGACTTTGCCGCGCTTTTGCCCGAAGGGCTGTACGGCGACCGGGTTTTGGCGGCATATGGCGATGCGCTGATGAAAAACGGGGCTCTGCTGCTCCGGTTCGAGCGCTACGCGCCCAATCCCGACAATGTGTTTGAGCCGATCCGGCGGCTGGCGGATTATGACGGCCGCCGCCGCGCCTTGACCGCCGAACTGCGCGCGCTGGAAGCGCTGAACGATGATATGACCGACGCCATTGCTGACCGGTTGGGTGACCGCGAGGTGCTGGGTGATGTGCCATTTGGGGCGGTTTTGGTGGCGGAAGGCGGTGCGCTGCTGCGCACCGTAGCGCCGCTTTTTCCCTTTTACGAGGCGGACAGCGCCCAATTGCTGGGGACCGGGCTGATGAACGACCCGACGCTTGCAAGCGAGCCGCCGCTTTACGGGGCGCGGTTTGCCGCACCCGAACCCGAAGCCGCAAGGGGGATGATGGACCGCTACGCCGAGATTTACGGCACGCACCCCCCCCGGTTGATGACCTTGGCCTATGATGCGGTGGGCTTGGCCGCCACGCTGGTACAGCTCAACAGTGCCGACCCATTTGCACCATCGCTGATCACCGCGCCAAATGGTTATATGGGGGTGGATGGCCTGTTTCGGTTTTTGCCCGCTGGCGAGGTCGAACGCGCGCTGGCTGTGGTGGAGATCACCGCAGACGGTCTGACCGTTGTTGACCCTGCCCCGACCCGATTTGGTGTCTTCGAGACCGCCGCGCCGGCTGTAGGCAGCAGCGCCCCTTAAGCGAGCAAGGCGGTCACCAACCCTCCAACCACAGGCCAGCCGCTGTCGGTTGCGCGCACGCCTGCCGCCGTGCGTTCGATCAGGCCGTGGCCTTCAAGCTCAGATAGTGCCGGGGCCAGCCGCGCCCCGGGGTCGATGCCCGTTTGGGCGTGAATGTCGCCAAAATTGAGCCCTTCGCGCAGGCGCAGCCCCATCATGATCAGTTCCTCAAACCGCTCATCTGCCCGCACAGGTGCCCAGTCTTCGCGGCTGTGGCCGTGCAGGGTGACAGCGTCCAGCCAGGCCTCGGGTCGGCGGATATTGGCCTGCGCCATAACGGCGCCTGCAGCGCCCCCGGGCAGACGGCCATGCGCGCCGGGTCCGATACCGGCGTAATAGCCCCCGGTCCAATAGGTCAGGTTATGGCGGCTTTCCTCGCTGCGCCGGGCGTGGTTTGAGGTTTCATAGGCCGGCAGGCCCGCCTCGGCCGTTCGCGCCTGTGTCCAGGCAAACAGGTCAGCGGCGTGATCGTCGTCGGGCAAGACCAATTCGCCGCGTTTGGCGCGCCCGTAAAAGCCGGTGCCCGGCTCCAGGGTCAACTGATAAAGCGATAGGTGAGACAGGTCGAATTCGAGTGCACGGTCAAGCTCTTCGGCCCAGTCTTTCAGGCTTTGCTCTGGCCGACAGTAAAGCAGATCGATACTGACGCGGTCAAAGGTGTCCCGCGCGACTTTCAAGGCTGAAAGCGCTTCATCCGCTGAATGCAATCGCCCTAAAAAACGCAGCGCATCGTCATCGAGGCTTTGCACGCCGACCGACAGGCGGTTGACCCCGGCGCTGCGGTAGCCCTGAAACCGCCCGGCCTCAACGCTCGAGGGATTGGCTTCAAGTGTCACTTCAACATCCGCAGCCAACCCCCAGCGCCGGTCGACCGCCTCCAAGATCGCAGCAGTGGTTGCGGGTGGCATCAAAGACGGCGTGCCGCCGCCGAAAAAGATGCTGGATATGCGCGCATTTGGGTAGCGTACGGCGTAATGGGCGACCTCATCCACCATCGCGAGCGCCCATGCCTGCTGGTCGACTTGCTCGCGGACATGGCTGTTGAAATCGCAGTAAGGGCATTTTTTGGCGCAAAACGGCCAGTGGATGTAAAGGGCAAGATCGAAACTGTCTGTGTAGGTCATCGCCGCTTTACCGGCCGGCAAAACAGGCAGCGATCAACTTGGCAAAGGCATCGGCGCGGTGGCTGATGGCGTGCTTGTCGGCCGGGTCCATTTCGCCAAAAGTCTGGCGTTTGCCAGTGGGTTCGAAGAGCGCGTCATAGCCAAAGCCACCGTCGCCGCGCGGCGGCCAGACGATATTGCCCTCGACCCGGCCTTCGACGGCCTCCAGATGGCCGTCGGGCCAAACGAGCGCCAGCGCGCACACAAAGGCCGCTGATGTGTCGCTGTGCGGTGTCAGTTCGTCCCACACCCGCGCCATCGCCGCGCCGAAGTCTTTATTGGGTCCGGCCCACCGCGCGCTGTAAAGCCCCGGCGCGCCGCCCAGCGCCGTGACGGCCAGGCCCGAATCGTCGGCAAGCGCCGGCAGGCCCGAGGCCTCCATCGCGGCGCGCGCCTTCAGTTCGGCATTGGCGGCAAAGCTGGTGCCGGTTTCCTCGGGCTCATCCAGGCCCAGCGCACCCGCTGAGACAACCGCTACCGAATAGGGGGCAAAAAACGCCCCGAATTCACGCACCTTGCCCGCATTATGACTGGCGATCACCAGCCGGTTTTCGTGAAAACGCCGCGCCAATGCTCCAGGCCCTTATGCGGTTTTTAGCGCGGCCTCTTGCGCCGCTTTGATGGTGTCGCAGCCGATACGCGCAAGCCGCAGCAGGCGCAAAAACTGCTCTTCGGAATAGGCGAACTCTTCCGCTGTGGCCTGAATTTCCACCAGCCCGCCCGCGCCGGTCAGCACGAAATTGGCGTCGGCCTCGGCGCCGCTGTCCTCGACATAGTCCAAGTCCAGCACCGGCGTGCCGCCGACAATGCCGCAGCTGACCGCCGCCACGCTGTCGGTAAAGGGGCTGACGGCGATGATGTTCTGGTCGATCATCCACTGAAAACACTGCGCCAGCGCCACATAGGCACCCGAAATGCTGGCGGTGCGGGTGCCGCCGTCGGCCTGGATCACGTCGCAGTCGATGCGGATCTGATGCTCGCCCAACAGCTCAAGGTCGACCGCTGCGCGCATCGACCGGCCGATGAGCCGCTGAATTTCCTGTGTGCGGCCCGACTGCCCGCCGCGCGCCGCCTCGCGATTCATCCGCCCGTGGGTTGAGCGCGGCAGCATGCCATATTCGGCGGTAATCCACCCCTTGCCGGTGTCGCGCAGCCAGGGCGGCGTGCGGGCTTCATAGGTGGCGGTGACCAGCACATGCGTGTCGCCAAATTTGACCAGACAGCTGCCTTCGGCGTGTTTGGCAAATCCGGGGCTGAGGTCGATTGCGCGCATTTCATCAACAGCGCGGCCGCTATGGCGCATGGGGGTGCTCCTTGGTGGGTGGCGTGTGTGCGCACACTATAAGAAGCCGTGCTGGTGCGGCAATGGTCTATTCAGTATTGCGACGACAATTGACAGCCAGCCGCACTGTTCCTAGATCAGGTTTATGTCGATTGCCGAGCTGAACGACCGCACGCGCCAGATCTTTCGCGAGATTGTCGAGTCTTATCTGACGACCGGCGAGCCCGTGGGTTCGCGTACGCTCAGCCGGGTGGACGGGATCGCGGTGTCGCCGGCGACCATCCGCAATGTGATGGCGGATCTGGAGGATATGGGCCTCATTCAGTCGCCGCACACCTCGGCGGGCCGGGTGCCCACCGATATGGGCCTGCGCTTTTTTGTCGACGGGTTGATGCAGATCGGCGACCTGACCTCCGAGGAACGCGCCGCCATTGACGCCCAGTGCGCCGCATCGGGCCGCAGTCACAGCGATGTCTTTGCCGAGGCATCGCGCACGCTGTCGGGCCTGTCGCAGCTGGCGAGCGTCATCATGGTCCCGCGCGAGGATTTGCGCGTCAAACATATCGAATTTGTGGCGCTGTCGCCGGGCAAGGCGATCGTGGTGCTAGTGGCCGACGATGGGCGGGTGGAAAACCGGCTGATCGACGTGCCCATGGGCATGACGCCCGCGGCGATGACCCAGGCGAGCAATTATCTCAACGCCCGGCTTGCCGGACGCGGTGTGGACGAGGTGGCGGTGGTCATCCGGGCCGAAATCGCCAGCCATCAGGCCGAGCTGGATGCGCTGGCCGCCACGCTGGTGGAGGCTGGCCTTGCCAGCTGGTCGGGTACAGAAGGCGGCGAGGCCGCCAATCTCATTGTCAGCGGGCAGGCGCGGCTTTTGGAAGACGGTGACGCGGTGGCCGATCTGGAGCGGATGCAGCGCCTGTTTGATGATCTGGAGCGTGGGCGCGACCTGATCAAGCTCTTGGATCTGGCCCGCGCGGGCGAGGGTGTGCGCATGTTTATCGGCGCCGAGAATAATTTATTTTCACTTTCGGGTTCATCTTTGATTGCGGCTCCTTATATGAACAACGCGAAAAAGATTGTTGGGGTGGTCGGTGTTATTGGGCCCACGCGGCTGAATTATGCCCGGATCATCCCCATGGTAGATTACACCGCCCGCGCCATGAGCCGCTTGCTCGGCTAGGCAGGGCAAAGGAGACCAAGCGTATGAGTAACGGCGAAGAGCGCGACACCTCACCCGAAACCCCGGACGAGGACCATATAGACGCCACCCCCGAAGACCTGCCGGAAAGCGAAACCATCGGCTTTGAGGGAACGGATGCTGATACGGCAGACCTGTCGGAAGAGCTGGAGCGCCTGACCAAGGAAGTCGAGGTGCTCAAGGATGCGCTTTTGCGCGCCCGCGCCGAAACCGAAAATGTCCGCCGTCGCGCCGAGAAGGACAAATCGGATGCGTCCGCCTATGCCGTCACCGGCTTTGCCCGCGATATGCTGACAGTGACCGACAATTTGCGCCGGGCGCTCGACGCGCTGCCCGATGAGCGCGCGGATGACATGACCGGCTTCATCGAAGGGGTCGAGCTGACCGAGCGCGAGCTGCTGAACACCTTCGAACGTCATAGCATCCAAAAGGTCAAGCCCGAGCCGGGCGACAAATTCGACCCCAACCGTCATCAGGCGATGTTCGAGATCGAGACTGCCGACTTTGCCCCCGGCAGCGTGGTGCAGGTGGTCAACGCAGGCTATGTGATCAAAGACCGGCTGTTGCGCCCCGCCATGGTGGGCGTTGCCAAGGGCGTCGCCACCAAGGTTGACGAGGCGGTTTAAGCGATTGTTATGCCGGGTCCGGCCCGGCATTCCGCCCCATGCTGAGCCTCTCGAAGCCTCACCCTTCGACAGGCTCAGGGTGAGGGGCTACACATCAAGTGGTGCAAAACTGGACCCTGAATTCCGTTCAGGGTGATGCCGTGTCAGATATCGTGCGTCAGATATCGTACAGGTGTTTGGCTGCTTTGGGACTCGGGTTTGTGTGTTCATTCGTCATGCTGAACTTGATTCAGCATCCGGTTAGCCGGTGGAGGGCTATGCCACCAATTTCCCCGCAAGCGCACCCGCGATCAGCGTGCGGCTGGCGTCGATGCCGTAAAGCGCGATGAAGCTGCCCATGCGCGGGCCCTGGCTTTGGCCCAAGAGCACCTCATAACAGGCCTTAAACCAGTCGCGCAGATTTTCAAACCCGGCGTCTTTACCCGCAGAATAGACCTCGGTCATGATCACCTCGGCGTCGGTTTCGTCGGCATCCAGCGCGGCGAGGCGCGCGTCCAGCCCTTCAAGCCCCGCGCGTTCCTGCTCGGTTGGGGCGCGGTAGACCTTGGTGGGTTTGACGAAATCCTCAAAATATTTCAGTGCATAGCCCATCAGTGCATCCAAGGCGGGGTAGGTGGTGGCATCCGCACCGGGCACATAGCGCTCGACAAAGCCCCACAGCGCCGCCTTGTCGTGCGCGTTCGACACAGACACGAGGTTGAGAAGCAGCGCAAAGCTGATCGGCAGGGTTTCCGTCGGCACATCGCCGCCGTGGATATGCCAGGCGGGGTTTTTATACTGGTCCGCCAGCTCTTGCGCGTGAAACTTTTCGCGGAAGGTGAAATATTCGTCGACCGCCTTGGGGATCACATCGAAATACAGTTTTTTGGCCTTGCGCGGCGACTGGAAATTATACAGCGACAGGCTCTCCGGCGAGGCATAGGCCAGCCAGTCCTCAATCGACAGGCCGTTGCCCTTCGATTTGGAGATTTTTTCACCCTTTTCGTCGAGAAACAGCTCGTAAATAAAGCCCTCGGGCGGGGTTTTGCCCAAAATCCGGCAAATGCGCGACGACAGTTTCACACTCTCGTCCAAATCTTTGCCCGCCATTTCATAATCCACGTCCAGCGCGGTCCAGCGCATCGCCCAGTCCACCTTCCACTGGCATTTGGCATTGCCGCCAGTGACCAGCATCTCCTGCCGCGCGCCGTCGCTGTCAGTAAAGCCGATGAGGCCGGTGTCGGCGTCCAGAATGTCCACCGGCACCTGCAGCACCACCCCCGATTTGGGGCAAATGGGCAAAAAGGGAGAGTAGGTCTGGCGGCGTTCCTCGCCCAGCGTAGGCAGAATCACCCCCATCACCTTGTCATAGTGACGGGCGATGTTCAGCAGCGTCGCGTCAAACCGGCCCGAGGTGTAGCAGTCCGTTGCCGAGTAAAAGTCATAGGCAAAGCCAAACTGATCGAGAAACGCCTGCAGGCGGGCATTGTTGTGCGCGCCGAACGACGCATGCGTGCCAAAGGGGTCGGGCACCTGCGTCAGCGGCTTACCCAGCGCCGCCTCCAGCACATCCTGATTGGGCACATTGGTTGGCACCTTGCGCAAACCGTCCATGTCATCCGAAAAGCAAATCAGCTTGGTTGGGATGTCTGACAGTTCCTGAAAGGCCCGCATCACCATGGTGGTCCGCGCCACCTCGCCAAACGTGCCCAAATGCGGCAGGCCCGAGGGGCCGTAGCCGGTCTCGAACAGCACATAGCCCTTTTCAGGCGCGGTGTCGCCAAAGCGTTTCAAAAGCTTTTCGGCCTCAACAAAGGGCCAGGCTTTGGACGCAAGGGCAAGGTCGCGGGTCATCGGTGAAAATCCTTCAAGCTCAACGCATATGCGGGGCGCAAGCTAGGGCGAAGGGCGGGGGCGGTCAAGTCGGCGCAGAAAGGGCGTAGCATTTTGACCGCGTCCGCTTAAGGTGGCGCGATGACCCGCAACAGCCATTCGCCGCTCAGCCTTGATGCCGTGACCGCCATGGATGTGCGCGTGCGCGATGTGCTGGTGGCAACGCGCGACGACGGGGGCGTGGTGGAGGTTGACGAGGCGCGCCGCATCGCCGAAGGCGAACCGGTGCTGGTTTTAAACCGGGTGCTGGCGGCGCGGCGGTTGGGGCTGCGGTCGCTTCAGGCCTATGACCTTTTGGAGCTATATGCCTTTGTGCGGCCCGCGCGCTTTACCGTGCCGACGGTTACGGGGTTGGCCGAAAGTCTGGGGCTTGTCGTCCAAATAGATGTGCGGGACGACATTCCATCCGCAATGTTCCAGATCGCCGAGACCCTGCTGGCGGACCTGTCGTCAGAAACCTATGCCTACCGCGCCGGGGCTGACCGGCTGGCGGCGGCGCTCGACCGGGCGGGCTGGCCGTGGGGGCCGTTTGTGGTGGAGGCGCTTGGCCGTGCACCCAAGCCGCGCCGCGAAGAGGACGGCTTTGCCGTGTGGGTGCCCTTGAAAGAATGGGAGGACCGCGCCCCG
>JASBSO010000191.1 GCA_030148905.1 Kordiimonadaceae bacterium
AATTCAAGGGTGAAGTCGTTGCCGGGGCCGGCTGGAACAAAACCGGTGTTGATGAACACCGTGGTCGACAGTGCCCCAAAGGGACCATTCAAAAAGACATCGCGCGGGTCGTTCAACACAGTCAGGCCGTCCGAGCCTTCGATCTCGGGGGCGCTGAAGGTGTCAAAGGCGGTCAGAAATTCGCCGGTTTCACCGTCAATGCGCAGCACCTGATTGGTGCCGCCGTTAAAGTCGCCCGATGAGGCCACAATATCAAAATCAATGCTGCCGCCAAAGACGGTATCGGTGTCAGGGCCAACAACAAAAACGTCGTCACCAGCGCCGCCAACCAGGGTCAGGGCATCGGCACCCGACAGCACATCATCGCCGTCAGTACCGGTTACGGTTTGGGTATCGCTCATGTAAAACTCCTAGAAAATCATAACAAGGTGAGATCAGCGCATCAGGGTAAGCAAATGGTGCTGATCCATAGGTGTTTTCCCCGAGTTCAAAATTGTGTCCGGATTTGTGTCGCCCGGTGCATCTGCAAACGTCATTCTGGCCATGCGTGCCTGCATCGCCGCCAGCACGCTGTCGGCGCGGGCGAACACGCGCAACTCACGAGTCAGTGGGGTACCTGTGTGTGCCTGGAAAAATTCTCTGCCCAGTGTCGGTTTTGGCTGCCCGGATTACCAATTTGATCAAGTATTGGCTGATCTGGACCTAACAGGCGGACGTTTGCCGAAATATTATTTGGGCATCACGAGCCTGTTGGGTGGTCATTCTGTCGCAGGGCCGGGCGGGAAATACGCTGCGGCCCGCAAACCTCGGGCGGCTTTTGGGCGTATATAAAACAATCTGTGGAGCATGACATGGCAGTTTCTCACATCGTGATTGGGGCGAGCGGCGCGATTGGTGGTGCGGTGGCACATCAGTGGCAAGACCGATATGGCAAAGCGCGTGTTCTGACCTATAGCCGCTCGCAAGCCCCGCATCTGGACCTCTTAGACGAGGCCTCGATCAAGAGCGCCGCCGATGCGATACAGGACGGCACGCTTGAGGCCGTCTTTGTCGCTACCGGTATTTTGCACACGGACGCGACCGGCCCTGAAAAGGCTGCCCGCGACCTGTCGGCGGATAGCATGGCGCGTGTGTTTGCGGTGAACACGGTGGGGCCAGCGCTGGTCGGGAAATATTTTATCCCAAAACTGCGCCGGCATGGTCGGTCGGTGTTTGCCGCACTGGGTGCACGGGTGGGCAGCACCAGCGACAATAGGCTTGGCGGTTGGTATAGCTACCGCGCGTCCAAGGCGGCGCTCCACAGCCTTATCAAAACTCTCTCCATCGAATGGGGGCGCAAACGGCCCGATCTGTGCTGTGTGGCCCTGCACCCCGGAACGGTTGAAAGCCGCCTGTCCGCGCCATTTTTAGCCAATGTTCCGGACAACCAGCTGTTTACGCCCGAAACGGCCGCGCGGCATCTTTTGGAGGTGGTTGACCGCCTGACGCCCGGCGACACCGGCAAGATTTTGGCGTGGGACGGGCAGGAAATCCTGCCATAGTCCCGCTGCCGCGCCTGCAAAACTGCCCTGTGTCAGGGGTCGATGATAAAGGTGTCGATCGGGTCGCCCGAAAAAGGCTGAATGGCGCAATACGCCCCACTGTCGAGAATCGCCCGGCAGGGCGCCGCCGCCGCGCCAGGTGACGCAAAGGGCCCCGCCTTCATCCGCAAAAACGGCGTGCCATTGGCCAGGGTGACGTATTCTATGCGCACCTCAAGCCCCTCAAGGCTGGGAAAGCGGCGTTGATATTGCTGCCAGGCGGGCGACAGGTTGGCGGCATCGGCAAAAGAGCCAAGATGAAGCCCCGCCGGCCCATCAAAATTGGGGATGATCAACCGACCCGGCCCGCCGCCTGCCTCGGCAAAGGGTTCGCCTCCGGCAAGTGCGGCATTGGCCGCAGTATATCCGCTGGGAGCTTTGGCTGGGGGCTGTTTGGCGGCAGGCTCTGTCATCCCTGCCGACATTTTGGCCATCTCTTCGGCGTTTTTCAGCTGTTCGATCTCGGTCAGTAAAATCCGATTGGCTTCGGCCTGCATGGTGTTGAGTTTGGTTTGTTGGGCAAGCTGGGCTTCGAGCTCGGTGACGCGCGTGGCCAGGCTTTCAATCGTCGGACCCGAGCCGGGGTCGCCGGCGCAGGCGGCAAGACACAGCAATAACCCAAGGCATGCAAACCCGGATCGGCTGCAATTCAAACGCGGCATGAAGACCTCCCTAAACGGCAAAATATGTGGTCGCATAAAGGCCCCTATAGTCCTGCAAAGCCTGCACCAAAACAGCGCAAAAGCCATGATAACGGGTTAAACGTCGGGCAGGTCTTCGGCAATAATGCTGATATGGACAGGGAAAGAGACCTCTCCTTCGTCTTCGTCGCGGTAGACAATGCCCAAAAATTCGTCCCCGATCCAGATCTCGGCGGAGTCTTCGGCATCTTTGCGCTTTTTGACGATAAACCGGTTGTTGTCGAGCTTTTGGCGCAAATAGGCTTGAACGCGTGCAATATCGAGAGACTTCACACTTATCCCCTCTGATGGTGTGGACTAGAATTCGTCTGTCACAGTCATAGCCAGTCAGGCATTTTATTTCCAGTGTGTCGTGAAAAGATTCGCACCGGCCTCCCTATGGATTTGCGGCGCTTGCTATGTGGATCAATCGGCGTATCATTGCCGCTATACAGATCAGTATTTGCGAGTACTCAAAATGGCAGACAGTCCAGAGCAAGATTTAGAAAAACAATTCTTCGCCTGGATGGACGGGGTTCAACAGGAGCTGTCAGACCTGCAGGCCCAGCAACCCGCACCCCTGACCAGTGACTGGGTCGACCAGTTGTATGACATCGCGCACAATATCAAGGGGATTGGCGGCAGCTTTGGCTATCCACTTTTGTCGACGGCGGGGGCGTCGCTGTGCGGCTATATCAAAGGCAAGCCAGGCGATATCGACTGGGATATCCCCACCCTGAATGCGCACATCAAGGTCTTCCAAGTGGTTTACGAACAACGCATCAGCGGCGATGGCGGCGAGCAGGGTGTACGCCTTTCCGACAAGCTGAAAAGCCGCGTTGATGCCGCCCTGGCGCGACCTTAAATTCTCGTTTTGTTCTTTTTGCTTGGCATCAGGTGGCGGCTGTTTCACACTTGGCTGTATGACCAAGGCGGTTCTTTCTGTTGGCGCAAGCATAGAAGCGCATAATGTTTTGACGGGTACGCTGCGCCTGCTGCTTGATCGCGGCTACGGCCCCCATACCGAGGTGCCGCTGCGCAACGGGCGGCGTGCAGATATTGTCGCGCTGGGGCCGCAAGGCGATGTTTTGATCGTCGAGGTCAAATCGTCGCTGACCGATTTTCAAAGCGATCAGAAATGGCCTGACTATCTGCCCTTTGCCGATATGTTTTGTTTTGCCGTTGATGCTGACTTTCCGCGCGACCGACTGTTTGCATCGTCCATGTGGACCGACCGGATCGGCTTGATTATCGCAGACCGGTATGGCGGTGACATGGTCAAGCCGCCGGCGCATGTCCCCATGCATGCGGCGCGCCGCAACCGGGTGGTACGCACCTTGGCGCAGCGCGGTGGGCGGCGCCTGGCGCGCCTGGCCCTTGCACCAGACAATCACCCCGCTGTTGGATGACGGCGCGCCGCGTAGCCCGTTGCGGGTTAATCGAGGGTGCTGACCTCCTCGGGCAGGATACTGTCCTCCTCGACCGGATCGGTGAAATGCGCCCATTGCTGGCGCCCGCCCTTGTTTTCAATGATTTGTACCAGCGTGGCGATAACGGCGCGGTCATAAAGACGGCCCGCACCGTCGTTAAGCGCATCGATCGCCTTGTCAAAGCCCAGCGTTGGCCGGTGCGCGCGCGCCGCCACCATGGCGACAAAGGCATTGGCAACGGCCAGAACCCGTGCGGTAATCAGGATATCCTCGCCCTTCCGTCCGTCGGGTTGACCGCTGCCGTCATAATGCTCGCGCAACTGCGCAAGCGACGGGCCGACCGGCCCGCGGAACTGCACCTCGGACAGCAATGTCACGCCCAGATTCATCGCCTCATGCACCTGGGCAAGTTCGTCGTCGGTCAGCTTACCGGTTTTGGTCAAAATACTGGCTGGGACAAAGGCCTTGCCGAGGTTGACCAGCAGGCCCGAAATCTCAAGTGTTTCAAGCGCGATGGGGTCAAGCTGCAACTCCTTGCCGATGGCAAGCGCAACATCGACAACGCGCGATGAATGATGGCGGCTCCACGGGTCGCGGGCTTCGATCACCAATGTCAGCGTTGAGACCAACTGCCTGAGGGTGCCTGCGCTTCTGGCATGCGCTGCCTCAAGGTCGGTAATGTCGGTCATCACCACCAGGGCGGGCGACGTGAGGCCGGGGCGTTCGACCGTCAGCGGCAGGAAATTTGTGCGCCAGATTTTCTCGGCGCTTGGGCCGGGCAGGCGGACATCCATCAGGGACTGTTCCCCAACCGCGGCACCGCTCGCACCCGCACGCAGCAGGCTGCCGGTTTTGTCGTCAAAGCACTGGTCAAGCCGCGCCGCCGAAAGCGCATCGCGGTCTTTTTGTGCGAGGTCGGCCATTTTGCGATTGGCAAAATATATGGTCATGTCGCGGTCAACAACGGCGACCGCTGTGGGCTGACCGTCGGCGATCGACTGCAGAAAATCGGAGAGCGATTTGTTGGCTTCGGCCAGTTCGGCTTGTCGTGCCAGCGCGGCTTCGAGCCGGGCGGAGCTGCCAACCCGCCACGCCAGCACCAAAAGCGCCAAAAACGCCACCCCAGCCAGGCCGAAATTCAACAGCAAATCCGTGCGCGCCTTTTCCGCGGCGGCATTGAATTCAGACAAGGCAATGCTGCGCACCAGGACCCAATCCACCGGGGCGGAATAGTCGCGCGCGGTCGCCAGCGTGGCGACCGACTGATA
>JASBSO010000102.1 GCA_030148905.1 Kordiimonadaceae bacterium
GTGCCAATATTCTGGCGGCACTGGCGCGGGCGCAGGACACCTTGGCGCTGTCCGCGATCGATATGTCCACCGGCGCCGTTACCATCATGGTCACGCACAAAGGCCGGCTTGAAGCCGATCTTGCCCGGCTGGCCCCGGTTGAACTGCTGATGAGCGAGCGGCTGGCCGACGACGACGATCTGGCGGCGGCGCTGTTTGACCTGCGCGACAAATTGGTGCGCGAACATAGCGGCCTCTTTGACAGCGACACTGGGCAAAAACGTCTGGAGGCGCTGTTTGGTGTCGCCACGCTCGACGGCATTGGTGATTTTTCGCGCGCCGAACTGGGGGCCGCGGGCGGGCTTGTCGCCTATATCGAAGACACCCAAAAGGGCAAGCTGCCGCGCCTGTCGGTGCCCGAGCGCCTAACCGGCCGCGAGGCCATGCGCATCGATGCTGCCACCCGCCGCAGCCTGGAATTGACCCGCACCCAGGCGGGAGATGCGGCAGGCTCGCTGCTGTCGGCGATCGACAAAACCATCACCGGCGCCGGGGCGCGGATGCTGGCGGGCGACCTCGCCGCGCCGCTTCTCGACCCCGAAATGATCGAGGCTCGGCTCGACAGCGTCGCCTTTCTGGTCGAGCGCCCCAGCCTTTTGGATACGCTCGGCGATGTGCTGCGACGGGTGCCCGATCTGGAGCGGGCGCTATCGCGCCTGTCGCTGGGGCGCGGCGGGCCGCGCGACCTCAAGGCGATTGCCGACGGGTTGGCGGGCGGGCACGCTGCCGCCGACCTGTTGCGCGGTGTCGAAGACGCCATCGATGCTCTGCCCGAAAGCCTGGCGCAGGCGCTGGGCGGGCTGGGCCGCCATCAGGGCCTGATCGACGAGCTGCGCCGCGCCCTGGTTGACGAACCGCCGCTGCTGGTGCGCGACGGGCATTTCATGCGCCCCGGCTTCGATGCCAGCCTTGACGAATTTCGCACCCTGCGCGACGAAAGCAAAAAGCTGATCGCCGCGCTCGAGGGCGAATATAAAACCGAAACCGGCATCACCAACCTGAAGGTCAAGCATAACAATGTACTGGGCTATCATATCGAGGTCACCAGCCGGTCGGCCGATGCCCTGATGGCCCCGCCTTTGAACGAGCGCTTCATTCACCGCCAGACCATGGCCAATGCGGTGCGGTTTTCCACAACTGATCTGGCGGCGCTAGCCGGGCGCATTACCGAAGCCGCCGACCGCGCCCAGGCGCTGGAGGCCGAGCTGTTCGCCGCGCTGGTGTCGATGACGCTGACCCACGGTGACGGCATTGCCCACGCGGCCGCCGCGCTGGCGCGCATCGATGTGTGCGTCAGCCACGCCCGCCTGGCAACCGCTGAACGCCTGGTGCGCCCGCACGTCGATGATAGCCTTAATTTCGACATTCAGGGCGGGCGGCATTTGGTGGTGGAAGCGGCACTGCGCAAGGCCCGCGGCCCCGCCTTTGTGGCCAATGACTGCACCCTCGATGCGGATGCCCGCCTATGGCTGGTGACCGGCCCCAATATGGCGGGCAAAAGCACCTTTTTGCGGCAAAATGCGCTGATTGCCATATTGGCCCAAATCGGTGCCTTTGTGCCCGCCGACCGCGCCCATATCGGCGTTGTTGACCAACTGTTCAGCCGCGTGGGTGCGTCGGATGATTTGGCGCACGGGCGGTCCACCTTCATGGTGGAAATGGTGGAAACTGCCGCGATCCTCAACCAGGCCGGCCCGCGCGCTCTGGTGATTTTGGACGAGATCGGCCGCGGGACGGCCACCTATGACGGGCTGTCAATCGCCTGGGCGGCGGTCGAACATCTGCACAATATCAACCAGTCGCGGGCGCTGTTTGCCACCCATTATCACGAACTGACCGCTTTGAAGGAAACGCTCGATGCGATCGCGCTGAAGACCATGAAGGTGCGCGAATTCAAGGGCGAGGTGATCTTCCTGCACGAGGTGGCAACGGGGGCGGCTGACCGGTCCTACGGGATACAGGTGGCGCAGCTGGCGGGCCTGCCGCCGCGCGCGGTAAACCGGGCGCGCGAGGTGCTGGCGCTGCTGGAAAAATCCGACAGCGGCACCCGCCACCACGCGATTGTCCAAGACCTGCCGCTGTTTCAAATGACACCCGATACACCCGCGCCGCAAAATCAAACAGCCGAGGACAGTTCGGCACTGACCGAAGCGCTCGACGGCTTGCACCCCGATGAGATGACCCCGCGCGACGCGCTGGAGGCGCTTTATCATCTGAAAAGCCTGATCCAGGGCAAGTCAGATGGCTGAATTCAGCCAGAAGCGCCGCATCATCGACCGACGGGCGCTGATCGCCGCGCTGGAGACCATGCGCGCCGAAACGCCCGAAGACAAATGGATCAAAGAGGTTACGATGCGCGTCCAGCATGCGCATTATTGGGGGTTTCAGGAGGTGCGACGACGCTTTCTGGAAGAACGGTTTTCCGGGCGGCAGGTGGCCTCGGCCTTGAGCTATCTGATGGATCAGATCATCCGCGTGCTCTATGATTTTGCCGTTGACCATCTCTATCCGCATCCCAACCCCACCGACGCCGAGCGCATTGCCATCCTCGCCGCCGGGGGATATGGGCGCCGCGAGCTTGCCCCCTATTCCGACATCGATCTGGTGTTTGTTCTGCCCTACAAGCCCACCGCCTGGTCGGAAAATGTGCTGGAGTTCATCCTCTATGCTTTATGGGATTTAGGGGTAAAGGTCGGCCACTCGGTGCGCACCATCGATGACTGCGTGCGCCTGTCCTTAAGCGATACGGTGATTTGCACCGCGCTTTTGGATGCGCGCTATCTGTGGGGGGACAAGCCGCTGTTTGATGAAGCCGAGCGCGCCTTTCGGCAAAAGGTTGTGGCGGTGCAAGGGGTCAATTTTACCACCGAAAAGCTGGCCGAACGCGATGCGCGGCACGCGCGCATGGGCGACAGCCGGTATATGGTTGAGCCCAATATCAAAGACGGCAAAGGCGGCCTGAGAGACCTGCAAACGCTGTGGTGGATCGCGCATTTTCTTTATGGCGGCGATCATCCCAAAGACATGGTCGAAACCGGTGTGCTGACCGCCGCCGATTACCGCCAGTATAAAAAGGCACATGATTTCCTGTGGACCGTGCGCACGGCGATGCACTATCTGTCCGGCCGGGCCGAAGAGCGCCTTGGCTTTGACATGCAGCGCGAGGTCGCCAGCTTGCGGCGCTATCATGACCGCGAGGGCGTGTCGGCGACCGAACGCTTCATGAAGCATTATTTCATCATCGCCAAAAGCGTCGGCGACCTGACGCGTATTTTCCTGTCGATCCTTGAAGCCCGGCAGGAAAAAGAACCGCTGTTGTGGCGGTGGCGGGTCCGGCGGCGGCGGCTGGGCGGGTTTCTGGCCGAAGCGGGGCAGTTGAAACTGACCGAGCCGGACATGTTCCGCACCCGGCCCGAAACAATGATCAGCCTGTTTCAGGTGGCCGACGCGCACGACCTGGAAATTCACCCCGATACGCTGTTGGCGGTCAAACGCGCCTTGCCGCTGATTACCCGCAAGGTGCAAAACAACCCCAAGGCCAATGCCGACTTTCTGAAAATCCTCACGTCAAGGAAATCCGCCGAAATAACCCTGCGCCATATGAGCGAGGCCGGGGTTTTGGGCCGGTTCATCCCCGATTTTGGCCGCGTTGTCGCGCTGATGCAGTTTGACATGTATCACCATTATACCGTCGACGAGCACAGCATTCGCGCGGTTGGGCTATTGGCCGCACTGGAGGCCGGGCGGTTGGAGGTGGACCACCCGCTGACGACCCGCAATATGGCCAAGATCCAGTCGCGCGCGGCGCTTTATGTGGCGGTGTTTCTGCACGACATCGCCAAGGGACGCGGCGGCGATCACAGCGAGCTTGGCGGCGAGGTGGCCGAAAACCTGTGCCCGCGGCTGGGCTTTGGCCCGGGCGAAACCCAGCTTGTTGCCTGGCTGGTACGCTATCACCTGTTGATGAGCAGCACCGCCTTCAAGCGCGACCTGAGCGACCCCAAAACCATCGAGGACTTTGCCGCCGCCGTCAAAAGCCCCGAACGCCTGCGGCTTTTGCATATTTTGACCGTCATCGACATTCGCGCCGTCGGGCCCGGTGTGTGGAATGCCTGGAAGGGCCAGCTGTTGGACCAGCTCTACAGCCTGGCCGAAGAGCGCCTGATCGCCGGCCACGCCAGCGGCAACCGCGAGGCCCGTGTGGTGGCGCGGCAAAACGGTGTGCGCTACCGCATGACCGACTGGAGCACCGAGGCATGCGAGGCCATGTTCGCCCGCATGAAAGACGCCTACTGGCTTGCCGAAAGCGACGACGTCATCGAGGCCAATCTGCGCCTGATGGCCGAGGTGGACGCCAGCGGCGAAACCGTTGGTGTGCACAGCCAGATGGTGGAAGACCAGGATATGACCCGCGTCAGCGTCTACACCCGCGACAAGCGCGGCATTTTTGCCCGTATTGTCGGCGCGATCGGCGTAGCAGGCGGCAGCATCATCGAAGCCAAAATCCACACCACGCTCGACGGTTATGCGATGGACAATTTCGTCCTGCAAACGGCCGAGCAATTTGGCGCACACGGTGCGGCAGAAGCGTTCAATGCGCGTCGCGCGGGCACCGCCGCGCTCATTCGCCAGGCCTTTACCGGCAAGCTGAAACCCGCCGACCGGCTCGAACAGCCGACCATGGTGCGCCAGCAGGAGGACGCCTTTGACATCGCACCGGTTGTGCATATCGACAATCTGGCGTCGACCAAATCCACCATTGTCGAGGTCAATGCCAAGGACCGCCCGGGTCTCTTATATGATCTGGTGCAGGTGCTGCACCGGATGAAAATTTCGGTCGCGTCTGCGCATGTCGCCACCTTTGGCGAGCGCGCGGTGGATGTGTTTTATATCAACGAGGTCTCAGGCGATAAACTGCGCTCGCCGCTGCGGCTGAAAAACCTGCACGCCAAGCTGTTGGCGGCAACCGAGGGCAAAATCAAATCGGCCCCCAAATCAGCCAATCTGGAGCGTTCGGCATGAGTTTCGCGCGCCGCGTGGCCGCCGTGGGCGGGTGGACGCTGATTAGCCGCATTTTCGGCTTTACCCGCGACGTGCTGATGGCCAGCATTTTGGGCGCAGGCTTTGCAGCAGACGCTTTTTTCATTGCCTTCAAACTGCCGAATTTCTTTCGCCGCCTGTTTGGCGAAGGGGCCTTTGCCGCCGGGTTTGTGCCGGTGTTTTCAGCGCTGTTGGGCAACCGGCCCACTGCCGAGCGCCGCCTCGCCGCCGAGCGGTTTGCCGGTGACGTGCTGGGCTGGCTGTTGCCGTCGCTTCTGCTGGTGCTGATCGCGGCTGAGGTCTTTATGGGCGCGGTGATGGTCGGGCTCACCGGCGGCTTTTCAGGCGATACGGCCAAGCTGGCCTTTGTCACCGAACTGGGGCGCTATGCGTTTCCGTATTTGCTGTTCATCTCGCTGGTGGCGATGGCCGCGGGCATTTTGAACGCCGCCGGCCGCTTTGCTGCCCCGGCCTTTGTGCCTATTTTGCTGAATGTGGCGATGATCACCGCGCTGCTGACCGCGGGCGGCGACAGCGACACCACGGCGCGCTGGCTGGCGGTTGCGGTCAGTATATCGGGGGCGGCGCAGCTTTTGTGGTTGTTCTGGGACCTTCGGCGCGCCCATTTCCGCCTGCGGCTGCGGCGACCGGCGCTAACGCCCGATGTCAAAGCCATGTTCGCGATGATCGGCCCCGCCGCCATCGGGGCCGGGGTGACGCAGATCAACCTGTTGATCGACATCATATTGGCGGCGCGCTACCTGCCCGAAGGGTCGGTGTCGTGGCTGTTTTATGCAGACCGGCTGAGCCAGTTGACCGTCGGTGTGGTCGGGGTGGCGATCGGCACCGTATTGTTGCCGCAGCTCTCTGCCGCCATCGCCGACAAGGAAGAGACACTGGCCGCTCGCGCGCAAAACCAGGCGCTGGCGCTGGCGCTGTTGCTGGCGCTGCCGGCGACATGCGCGCTGATCGCCATTCCGCTGCCGCTGATCTCGGGCCTGTTCGAGCGCGCCGCCTTCACCGCTGGCGACAGTGCCGCAACCGCCGCCGCGCTTGTCGCCTATGCGGCGGGCCTGCCGGCCTTTGTGCTTCTGAAGGTTCTCACACCCGGCTTTCTGGCGCGCCGCGACAGCCGCACACCGGTGCGCGTTGCCATGCTGGCGCTTGGGGTCAATCTGACCCTCAACCTTGTTCTGATCGGGCCGCTGGCGCATGTGGGGCTGGCGGTGGCCACCAGCGTGGCGGCCTGGGTCAACACCGGAATATTGGCGGCTATTCTGATCCGGCGCGGGCATTTTCACCTTCAGGCCGACAGCGGACGGATGATTGTGCGCAGCGGGGTTGCTGCCGCTCTGATGGCAGCGCTGCTGGCTGGCGGGGCTGCGGGGCTGTCGGCCTCCGGCTTGCCGTCGCTGGCTGTCCTCGGCGTGCTGGTGGCGGCCGGGCTGGCGGTCTATGGGGCTGCGCTCAAAGTCATGGGCATTGGCCCGGCGAAAATCCGCGCAGTGATGGGGCGCTAGCTGCTTGCCAAAGCGCGACGACCTTGCCATAAGGCACCCAATTTCCAAGGGGTTTGTTTATGTCACGGGTGTTTTCAGGCGCGCAGCCATCGGGCAATATGCATTTGGGCAATTATCTTGGGGCCTTTAAAAACTGGGCCAAACTGCAAGACAGCCACGAATGCCTGTATTGCGTCGTGGATATGCATGCCATCACCGTCTGGCAAAACCCGGCGGACCTGCGTGACCAAACCCGCGAGGCGGCCGCAGCTTATATGGCGGCGGGTGTGGACCCCGACCGGTCGATCCTTTTTAACCAAAGCCAGGTGCCCGCGCACGCCGAACTGGCCTGGATTTTCAACTGTGTGGCGCGCATTGGCTGGCTGAACCGGATGACCCAGTTCAAGGACAAGGTCGGCAAAAACCGCGAAAAGGCGTCGGTTGGCCTGTGGGTCTATCCCAATTTGATGGCGGCTGATATTCTGGCGTATCGGGCCACGCATGTGCCGGTGGGCGAGGACCAGAAACAGCATCTGGAGCTGACCCGCGACATTGCGCAAAAATTTAACACCGATTTCGAGACCGATATGTTCCCCCTCGTCGAGCCGATCATCCAGAGCGAGGGTGCGCGGGTGATGAGCCTGCGCGACGGCAGCAAAAAAATGTCGAAGTCCGAACCCTCGGACATGAGCCGCATCAATATGGGCGACGACGCCGATACCATCGCGCTGAAAATCAAAAAGGCGAAAACCGACGCCGAGCTGATCCCCGAACGCGCCGACGATCTGGACGGCCGCCCCGAAGCGCGCAATCTGATCGGGCTTTATGCCGCACTGGCCGATATCAGCCGCGACGATGTATGCGCGCGCTTTGCGGGCCAGGGTTTTGGTGCGTTCAAACCTGCGCTGACCGAGGTGGCGGTTGACAAGCTTGCCCCCATCACCACCGAAATGCGCCGCCTGATGGCCGACAAAGCGGAAATTGACCGCGTTTTGGCGCGCGGGGCCGAGCGGGCGAACGCCATCGCAGCCCCCATCCTCGGCGAAGTCAAGTCGGCCGTTGGTTTTATCGGCGCGTCCTCATAACGCGGCAAAGCGTTCAGCTTTCATTCAGCCACCCGATCTAGACTATGGCACAAAGAAGGCATGCCGCCTTAGGGACTATGAGTGCGCTGTGCACACAGGCCCCGTATTATGGGGATGCTGCCGCATTTGGAGGAGTTGGATGATCGGTCGAGTAAAACCCTTTGTAGCCCTTGCTGCCCTCACACTGTTGGCGGCCTGTACCAACACATTTCGCAGTGACGTCACCGCGTTTCACGAGTTGCCGGGGAATCTGACCGCCAAAACGGTAGCCATTTCCCCGATGAACCCGGAAAACGCCGACAGCCTCGAATATGCCCAATATGCCCGCGCTATCGCCGATGAAATGGCGGCTTACGGCTTCCGCGTGGCCAACAATGCCAATCCCGATCTGATTGTGCTGTTTGATGTCGGCATTTCCGAGGGCCGCGAGAAGGTCCGCGCCTTCAACAATGGCGGGTTTTATTCGCCCTTTTATGGCGGCTTTGGCGGATTTGGCCGCTTTGGGGCCTTTGGACGCTTTGGCGGCTTCGGCCGGTTTGGCGGCTTTGGATGTTTCCGCTGCTTTGGCGGGTTTGGTGGCTTTGGTGGCTTTGGCGGGCCGTCGGTCTATGTGCGCACGGTCTATCCATCGATTCTGCGCATGGAAATTCGCGAACCCGACGGCAGTGTCATTTTTGAAGCCCGCGCCCAGTCGGAGTTGCGCAAAAATAACCTGCCCGAGGCCGTGCCCTTCCTGGCGCGCACCATCATGGCCGACTTCCCCGGTGAAAACGGCACCACGCGCCGTGTGAAGGTGGAAAAATACCCTGAACAAAGCTAAGCAGCCGCGCTGAGATAAGCCTGCTGAACACCCCCGGCCAACCCGCCGGGGGTTTTTCATGACCTCCCGCATAATTGCCGCCCTGCACCAGCACGCATAGGCTTTGTGTCGTCAGGAGGTACGATCCATGCCAACCGCCCTTACCATGTGCTGGCTTGCTTTGGCGGCCATTCATATCCCGCCAACGCTGGTGGCGGTCTGGCCGCCGCTGATCGAACGCCTATACGGCGTCAACCCCGATGGCACGCTTGGGCTGTTGCTGATGCACCGGGGTGTGCTGTTCATGGCTGTGGCGGGCCTGTGTATCCTGGCCGCATGCCGCCCATCCTATCGGCGCGTCGCCGCAGCGGTCACCGCGACAAGCATACTGAGTTTTGTCGGTCTTTACGGCGTGGCGGGCTTACCCGAAGGGCCGATTCGCCAGATTGCAGCGGTAGATATGGCCGCACTGGTGCCGCTCGTGGTGGTCGCACGGCATGTGACAAAATCGCAACCGCGCAGAAAATCGTAGACATATCAGAACGTTAAAATGCAATCCCCCTCATGCACGCCCATTTTGTGAGGACATATTTCATAATGTACTTTACATTTTAAAGTTCTTTTCTATATATGAATTCGAGCATCGGATACCCCGGTGCCCGGGAACCGGAAAACCGGCCCGAGACACGAACAGGCGAGACAGCTCATGACCACACAAACACACAGGACGTACACACCGTGGCCCTGGCGGCGCGGGTTATTGATTGACACTTTGCTGAACCGGTTGTTTGGGGGCGCTGTACCATGTCAGCGCTAATGCCCAACTGGGCCGCGCTCAGCCCGCTAGTTCAGCTGCATATCATTGCGGCTTTCTTGGCGATTTTCACCGGCGCGTGGATGCTTTACGCCCCCAAAGGCACGCAACCCCATCGGCGCTGGGGCTATGCCTATGTCACGGCAATGGTGCTGGTCAATGTCTCGGTTCTGGTTGACCTGGGCTTTGGCGGGCGCTTCGGGATTTTTCATGCGCTGGCTTTGCTGTCGGGCTGGACGCTGTTTGGCGGCATGCGGCAGATGATCCTGCACCGGAAAACCCGCACACCGGCACGCATTGTGCGGCACGGGATCCTGATGACCTGGTCCTATTACGGCCTGCTGGCGGCGTTTCTTTCGCAGATCGCAACGCGTCTATTGATGGGGCAAATCGGAACCCTGGATTTTGTGTTCCTGCTGGCGGGCATGCTGTTTGCGCTTAGCTACC
>JASBSO010000111.1 GCA_030148905.1 Kordiimonadaceae bacterium
GGATATGCGGATAAAAGCACATATATTCGAATTCTGGAAACGGCCAACCATGGGGGCCGTCAATCAAGACGCAGTCATAGGGTGGTGTATGTTGGTGAGCCATGAGTGTCTTTTGAGTTGGCCCCAATATAAAATCCACAACATCTGATTTCAGAATTGGCGATGCATGAACATAGTCTAGGCTTGAATTGGGTTGGTGCCGGTCATCGAGACAGAAGCATTGATGAGCTGCTGATAAGTGAGAGAAAATGAGCGTAGACCGACCACAGCCGGTTTCAGCAGTGCGCTCAAATCCGCCACCGCCAATCTGTTCGATCACCTGCATGGTTTGATACTCAAGTCCACCAGCTGCATGACCTTTGTCATCTGGATCAAGCGCTCTGATTTGGTCAGTCAGGCCCACCGAAAATCACCAGCGCGATTGTTTTGAAATCGGTACTCAACAAATTGTCTGACGACATTCATTTCGCTCATCCTATCTGTGGGAAAGGCTATGTACTCCCAACAGAAATGCCCACTCATCCAAGTATCTGGTGTCAAAGGTTGGCCAGTAACGGCAAAGATTCGGTAGGACAGGCTCTCAAAAAAGGTGAAGAAGTCGCCCTTTGAATAGCCATAAATCTGCGCACTGGCCTGTTGCCCATTTTCAAAAACGATAACAGGCTGATGCGCCGTTAGAAGTGAGCGCGCCCCCATAAGGGCATCGAGTTCGCCGCCTTCAATATCCAATTTGACCAGACTGATGGGTCGTTTGTCCTTGATGATCCGGTCTAATGTTTCAACGGGCACTGTGATGTCGTGGCGACCCCCTTCTTCATCGGTAAAAGGCGTGTCCCGCCGCTTTAAGCCACTGAAAGCTGGGTTGTGGTCAAAGGTGCAGAATTGAGCGCTTCCCTCTATTCTTGCGAGCGCATAGGGATAAACCTTAACCGGCGAGAATGGGCCTTCAAGGTCTGCTTTAAGAGCCTTGTATAGTTTGGGAATGGGCTCGAATGCAGAAACACGGCCCCTCCAGCCGACCGCCTTCCTAAGAGTTTTTGTATGAACGCCGCGGTGAGCGCCCACGTCAATGACATGATCTCCGCGTTTGGGAAAGTGACGACAACAAAAGCCAACAATTTCCTCGAAAGCGTTGCCCATCGCTGCGATGTTACGTCCAAATTTATTTTCCAAAAGTGAAAGATAGTCGTTCATATGCTGACTGATTGCTGCTTTAGCCTTGCTCTCATGCCATCATGATTGGCTGGGTTCCCGCCGCCACCGCTGCGTCCCGCATGGCGGTGATATTGCCGAGATAGACATCGTCGGATCCCAGAATCGGGTCGCTCAGCACCTCCAAAAACTCGCCGTGTTCGCCGTGGCTCGTTTTCCACACCGCCTTGGTTTCATAGTCATCCTTGGCCCAGCTGTTGCGGTCGGTGACCATGGAAAAGTGGATGACGTCCACACCCAGCCGCCGACCCAGGCGCACAAAGGCGGGCATGTCGCGGTAATTGTCGGCCTGCACCACAAAGTCCATGCGGAAAAAGTCAAACGCCCCTTCGCGGCGCAGTGCGCCCAGCATGTCGCAATTCTCAATCAGCTGGTCCCAGTGCCCGCCGCGCCGAGTGATCGCATAAACCTCGGGCGTGGCGGCGTCAAAGCTGACATAAATATTGCGGATATTGGCGTGGATATTTTCCATGCGCCGCCATGTGGCGGGGGTCAGCAGCACACCGTTCGTTTGCAGGTCGATGCTGAGATTGGGAAAATCTGCCCCGTTCAGGCCAAACAGAAACTCGCGGTAAATCTTTGAGGCAAACGGATCGCCCGAGCCGGTGACATTGATGGTGAAGGCGCGCTCGGTCGGCGTGCCCAAAAACGCCGCGACAATAGTGTCATTAAGCGCCTTTTGCTTGTCGTACAGTGGCCCCTCGGTCAGCAGGATTTTCTCCAACCGGCAGCTGGGGCAGGTGAGGTTGCACGACCGATCGCTGCAAAAATTGATATGCGTCGGCTGTGTGTCGATTGTGGTGGCTTTCCGGTCGATCACATCGGCCAGCTCGGGGAACTCGGCGCGGGCCTCGTCGCGCGTGGGCAGGTTGCCGTCCTGAATGCGCGGGCAGTAGCGCCCGTCGCAATATTTAAAGCTGCCGTCGTGGATCGATTTGCGCACGGCTTGTGCGGCGGTGGAATTCCACGCCTCGGCGGCGCTTTGCCGGTTCAAATTGCCGTATGCCGTTGGCAGCCAGTTGGAGCAGCAGGCATAGACATTGCCCGAGTTTGACACATCAAACTGGGTGAAGGGCTGCGGGCAAAACCGGCCCTGAAGATCAGGGCGCACATTGGCGGCCCCGTCGGTGTCGGCGCGCACCTTGGGCTGCGGTATTCCGCGCAGTCGGTCGGAAAGTCGGCGTAGCATACAATTGTCCCCCAAATACAACCGCAGGCTAGCGAAGGTCGCCTACGCGCGTAAAGTGGTTTTTCTTTGCCCCGGCATCCGCTACAAGCCCCGGCTATGGCAAAGAAACGCAAAGGCAATCCGGTGACCGGCTGGCTGGTGGTCGACAAACCGCAGGGTATCAGTTCAAACGCGGTTGTGGGCAAGGCGCGCTGGGCGTTTGAAGCGCAGAAGGTGGGCCACGCCGGGACGCTCGACCCCATGGCGACGGGCATTTTGCCGCTGGCCTTTGGCGAGGCGACCAAAACCATCCCGTTTTTGATGGACGCTGACAAAGCCTACCGCTTCACGGTCACATGGGGCACGGCAACCGACACGCTGGATGCTGAAGGCCAGGTGACGGAGACAGGCGGACGCAGTCCGGACAGGGGCGAGATCGATGCGGTGCTGGGTCAATTTGTGGGTGACATCGAACAAATGCCGCCGGCATTTTCCGCCCTCAAGGTGGACGGCAAGCGCGCCTATGCCCTCGCCCGCGCCGGGGAGGAGGTAACGCTAACGCCCCGCACCGTGCGTATTGACCGCCTGCTCTGCACGTCAGCGGAGACCACCACCGCCAGCTTTGAAGTGGCGTGCGGCAAGGGCACTTATGTGCGCGCTCTGGCCCGCGATATTGCCGCCGCGCTCGGCACTTTGGGCCATGTCAGCGTGCTTCGGCGCACAAAAGTTGGCCGATTTGAGGAAAAAGATGCGATTTCCTTTGATAAATTGGAAAGTTTTCGTCATAACAGCGCCGCCGAAGCAGCCTTGCTTGGTATCGCGACAGTGCTGGACGACATCCCGGCCCTTGCCGTGACCCCGGACGAGGCCCGCCGCCTCAGGCATGGTCAGGCCATTGCGCCCAACCCCGCCGCCCGCGACGGTCTTCAGCTGACCTCGGCACCGAACAGCCCCATTTTGGCAACGCTTGACGGCGTTGCGGTCGCGCTTCTGGAAAGCGAGGCCGATCAGTTGAGGCCGGTTCGGGTTTTTGGATCAGGCTAGAAGTTAAGGAGAAAGCCGATGTCGATTACGCCTGAACGCAAACAGGAAGTGATCAAAGAATACGCAACCAAAGACGGCGACACCGGGTCGCCCGAAGTGCAGGTTGCGGTTCTCAGCGAACGGATCAGCAATCTGACCGACCATTTCAAAACCCACAAAGGCGACAATCATTCGCGCCGGGGTCTTTTGAAGCTGGTCAACCAGCGCCGCTCGCTGCTCGATTATCTGCGTCGCAAAGACGAAGACCGCTACAAGACCCTGATCGGGCGCTTGGGACTGCGGAAATAATCGAACTCAAGATCAGGCGGGCCGAACCCAAAGGGGTTTGGCCCGCTGGCTTTTGAAGGTCACCCTTTGTGAACCAACGTGTGTCGGGTCCGCCCGGCAAACACCAACACAGCACCGGGAATGAGCCCGGCTGCGGTGTATGATGAGACGAAAGATCGCCTGCCACGGGGGCAGGTTTTAAATCGTCAGCCATTGTGAACGAAAGGCCGCCGTGCGGCCGGGCTGACGTACACATCCACCGGATAGGCCGGTGCATGTGTGACAGGAAGGACAGAGATGTTTGATATCCAAAAAGAAGTCATCGAATGGGGTGGGCGCACGCTGACCCTGGAGACCGGTCATGTTGCCCGTCAGGCTGACGGCGCGGTGATGGCCACCTACGGTGACACCACTGTGTTGTGTACCGTTGTCGGTGCCAAATCGGTCAAGCCGGGGCAGGATTTTTTCCCGCTGACCGTCAATTATATCGAGAAATTCTATGCAGCCGGGAAAATTCCCGGTGGCTTTTTCAAGCGCGAAGGCCGCCCTTCGGAAAAGGAAACGCTGGTTTCGCGCCTGATTGACCGCCCCATCCGCCCGCTGTTCCCTGCGGGCTTTAAAAACGAGGTGCAGGTCATTTGTACCGTCATGAGCCACGACCTGGAAAATGACAGCGACATCGTTGCCATGGTGGGTGCGTCGGCGGCGCTGTGCCTGTCGGGTGTGCCGTTCATGGGCCCCATCGGCGGCGCCAAGGTGGCGTATAAAGACGGCGAGTATATCCTCAACCCCACTATGGCCGAACTGGCCGATCCCGACAACAAGCTGGAGCTGACCGTTGCGGGGACGCAGGACGCGGTCCTGATGGTGGAATCAGAAGCCAAGGAACTGCCCGAAGATGTGATGCTGGGCGCGGTCAATTTCGGCCACGAACAGCAGCAGGCGGTGATCGACGCGATCATCCGCCTCGCCGAAAAAGCCGCCAAAGAGCCATGGGAATTGACCCCTGCGCCCGATATGTCGGCGGTGAAGGCCAAAATCGAAGAGATCGGCGGCGACGCGATCCGCAAGGCCTACGGCCTGACCGTCAAGCAAGAGCGCACCCAGGCGCTGGCAGACGCCAAAGCGACAATCAAGGACGCCTTTGCCGATGCCTTTGAAGCCGGCGATGTGACCGAGCAGCAGGTCGGCGACCTGATCAAGGGTCTGGAAAGCGACATTGTGCGCGGCAATATCCTGAAAACCGGCACGCGGATCGACGGCCGCGACCTGGAGACGGTGCGCCCGATCCTGGCGGAAGCGGGCATTTTGCCGCGCACGCACGGCTCGGCGCTGTTCACCCGCGGTGAAACCCAGGCGATTGTTGTCGCCACGCTCGGCACCGGCGACGATGAACAGTTCATCGATGCGCTTGAGGGCTCGTATCGCAGCAATTTCATGCTGCATTACAACTTCCCGCCCTTCTCGGTGGGTGAAGCGGGCCGCGTTGGCTTTACCGGTCGCCGCGAAATCGGCCACGGCAAGCTGGCGTTTCGTGCGGTCTCGGCGGTGCTGCCGACGGCGGAAGACTTCCCCTACACCATTCGTCTGGTGTCGGAGATCACCGAATCGAACGGTTCGTCCTCGATGGCGACCGTGTGCGGCTCGTCGCTGGCGATGATGGACGCAGGTGTACCGATCACCCGCCCGGTCTCTGGCATTGCCATGGGTCTGATTAAGGAAGGCGACGACTTTGCCGTTCTCTCGGACATTCTCGGCGACGAGGACCATCTGGGCGATATGGACTTCAAAGTGGCGGGCACGTCCGAAGGCGTCACCGCGCTGCAGATGGACATCAAGATCACCGGCATCACCCGTGAGATCATGGAAGTGGCACTGGCGCAGGCCGGTCGCGGCCGTGCGCATATCTTGGATGAAATGGCCAAGGGGCTGTCGGGCGCGCGCGACACCATGAGCGAGCACGCCCCCAAGATCGAAACCATGAGCATTCCGGTCGACAAGATCCGCGAAGTCATCGGCACAGGCGGCAAGGTGATCCGCGAGATCGTTGAGGTTACCGGTGCCAAGGTCAATATCGACGACGACGGCACGATCAAGATCGCGTCCAACGTTCAGTCGGAAATCGACGCGGCGCGCGAGCGGATCCACTCGATCGTGGCCGAGCCCGAAGTTGGCGAAATTTACAAAGGCAAGGTCGTGCGCATTGTCGACTTTGGGGCCTTTGTCAACTTCTTCGGCAGCCGCGACGGCCTGGTGCACATTTCCGAGCTGATCGACGAGCGGGTGGAAAATGTCACCGACGTGATCAAGGAAGGCGACGAAGTGTTCGTCAAATGCCTCGATGTCGACCCGCGCGGTAAGGTCCGCCTGTCGATGCGCGTGGTGGACCAGGACACGGGCGAGAGTAACGGCCTTGAGCCCAAGGACCGCGGCCCGAAAAAAGACGGTGGCGACCGCCCCCGTCGCCGCCGCGACTAAGGCAAAAGCCCCTGCCGGGCCTCGGCCCGGCACCGCCCTCACCCTGAGCGTGTCGAAGGGTGGGGTTTGCAGCTTTACCATAGCGCTAAGGTCGCCTCGCT
>JASBSO010000151.1 GCA_030148905.1 Kordiimonadaceae bacterium
GAGGATAGTTTCGCCCATGCCCGCGCCGCGCAGGGTCACATCGTCGGTGGTCAGGCTGAGGCTGCGGTCAAAATGGTGCGTGCCCGCAGGCACGGTGATCACCGCGCCGGGCTCAGCGTCCAGAAGCTGGGTCATCAGGTCCGCCTGAAACGCGGCTTCGGCCTCGGTCAGCGCGCGCGGCTTATACGCCGCCTCGCCGCATGCGGCAAGCAGACCCACAAATGTCAGCGTAGCAATACAGCGCATCGCGCAACCCTCCCATTTCAGCCCCTACATCAGAGTAGCGGAGAATGGGCGGGAGGGCAAAAATTTGCTCTGTTCTCAGGATGCTGCCCGGCCCCGGAGACCAGAGCCGGGCATATCCCGCGTTAAAACCGGTAGCCGAAGCCGACGCCAAAGACCCAGGGGTCAAGGTCAACGTCGGCGGTGATCGCGCCGCCATTGATGGTGGCATCTGTGCTCAGAAACAAACGCTTGACATCGACATTGAGGAGCCAGTTATCACCCAGATCGACGTCAAAGCCCGCCTGCAGGGCAAAGCCAAATTCGTCGCTCAAGGCGATATCCTCCACATCGCCTTCGTCGTCGGCAAAGAAGAAGGTGTAATTCACCCCCACCCCGACATAGGGCTTCACCGTGTCCGAGACGCGGAAATGATACTGCGCCAGCAGCGTTGGTGGCAGCACCCATTTGTCACCCAGATCAACGTCGCCCACCGCTGTGCCCACCGCCGTCAGGTCGTGCTCGGCGATCGCGGCGATCAGCTCAAAGGCGATATTGTCAGTGGCGAAATAGGTGAAGTCAAACTCGGGCACATAGGATGTGCTGACATCCACTTCGCCGCCGATCGAGACCGTGCTGCTTTCCTCGGGCACAATGGCAATGGCGCGTCCGCGAATGACCCAGTCGCCCGCTTCCTGTGCCTGGGCGGCGGTTGTGCCTGCGATGAGGGTTAAGGCGGCTGCCACACCGGTGCGCAGGGGTGCTGTAAAGGTGCTCATTTCTATCTCCCAAGCGATCATTTACCGGGGCCGGTCTAGCGCCAGTGCAAAAGGTGAGATTTGACAAAAGTCAATTGAAACAAAGATTTCCGGAAAAATCGGCAATCCGTTTCGATCTTTGACAAAAGTCAAGGCCCGCCCGGGCAAGCTTTCTATGCTGCCCGCTTCGTGTGAGGTTTTTTGAGCATCAATCATGCAGTTTCTAGCGCAGTGTTTGGCCGGTATGGACACCCAAATGGGGCTGTATCTGGGCCTGTTTGTGGGCGGCCTGGTCGGCGGTCTGACCCACTGCGCCGTACAGTGCGGGGTGTTTGTGTTTGGCCTGTCGGCCCGGAACGATACGAGCGCACTAAAACGTGCAGAGGGCTGGGCGCTGCTGCCTTATCATCTGGGCCGCGTTCTGACCTACTGCGCACTGGCGGCGGTTGCCGCCACGGCGCTGCGCGCCAGCATACCTGTCTTTGTCGAAACCTGGACCCCCGCCCTTTTGGCGGTGGCTGCGCTGCTGTTTTTTACCGCCGCCTTTGGCAAAATGGAACGACTTCCCGGCCTTCCGGCTGGTCCTGCAGTGGCGGCGCTGCGGCGTATGCGGCCCAGGCCCGGCGGTGTGCTGCACGGCGCGGTTATGGGCCTGATGCCCTGCGCCATGAGCTTTGCCGCCATCTTCGCCGCCAGCACCGCGCCCACCGCGGTCCATGCGGTTTTGGCCGTCATGGCCTTCGGGGCGGGCACCACGCTGGCGCTGATTCCGCTGCAAGGGGCAGCGCGGGCAGTGGCGGCTATTTTCGTACCACCGCGCTGGGTGCGCCCGGCGCTGTTGACCGTGGGCGGGCTCAGCCTCGCCGTTCTTTCGATCCGACCCTTATTTGAAGGAGGCCTCTATGGCTGACTCGATCGCCCTGGCGGGCGCACCTGCAAACGATGTGGCGACACCCCCGCGTACCGAAACGACGGTGTATAATGACGAGATCGTCAAAAAATTCACCATCGCTACCATGGTGTGGGGCATTGCCGGATTTGCGGTGGGGCTTTTGCTGGCCCTGCAAATGGCCTTTCCGGCGCTCAATTTCCACGAGATGTTTTCCTTTGGGCGCATTCGCCCGCTGCACACCTCGGCGGTGATTTTTGCCTTTGGCGGCAATGCGCTGTTTGCCACCAGCTTTTTCATCGTCCAGCGCACCACCGGCGCACGGCTATGGAATGACGGGCTGTGCACCTTCATCTTCTGGGGGTATCAGGCGTTTATCCTGATGGCGGGGCTGGGCTATTTGTTTGGCGTCACCCAGGGCAAGGAATATGCCGAGCCCGAATGGTATGCCGACCTGTGGCTGACCATTGTATGGGTGGCGTATCTGATCGTGTTTTTGATGACGCTGGCGCGCCGCAAAGAGCCGCATATCTATGTGGCCAACTGGTTTTTCCTGGCTTTCATCATCACCGTGGCGGTGCTGCACCTGTGCAACAATCTGGCGGTGCCGATCAATCTTGCCAGCTGGAAAAGCTACCCCGTTTGGGGCGGTGTGCAGTCGGCGATGATCCAGTGGTGGTACGGCCATAATGCTGTGGGCTTTTTCCTGACCGCCGGGTTTTTGGGTATCATGTATTATTTTGTGCCCAAGCGGGCCAACCGGCCGATTTACAGCTACCGCCTGTCGATCCTGCACTTCTGGTCGCTGATCTTCATTTATATCTGGGCGGGGCCGCACCACCTGCACTACACGGCGCTGCCCGACTGGGCGCAAACGCTGGGCATGACCTTTTCGATCATGCTGTGGATGCCAAGCTGGGGCGGCATGATCAACGGGATCATGACCCTGTCGGGCGCGTGGCACAAACTGCGCGAAGACCCGGTGTTGCGCTTCATGATCATCTCGCTCGCCTTTTACGGCATGAGCACCTTTGAAGGCCCGTTGATGTCGATCAAGTCGGTCAACGCCCTGTCGCACTATACCGATTGGACCATCGGCCATGTGCATTCGGGCGCGCTGGGCTGGGTCGCCTTTATCAGCTTCGGCGCGGTGTATCATCTGGTGCCGGTGCTGTGGAAACGCGACGGGCTCTACTCCAACCGTCTGGTTGACCTGCACCTGTGGATCGCGACAACGGGCATTGTTGTTTATATCGCGGCGATGTGGGTGTCGGGCATTTTGCAGGGCTGGATGTGGCGCAGCTATGACAGCCTTGGCTTCCTGCAATACAGCTTTGTGGAAAGCGTGGTGGCCATGCACCCGATGTACCTGATCCGCGCCTTTGGCGGGCTGCTGTTCGTCGTCGGTGCCTTGATCATGGCCTATAATCTGTGGCGCACCATTCAGGGCAAAACCGCCCCCACCGCCGCAACACCCAACACCTACCGCACACAAGGAGCCGCAGCATGATGCAGCACCACGGCAAGATCGAGCGCAATTCGATCCTGATGTTGATCCTCGTTGTGATCACCATTTCCATCGGCGGGCTGGTGGAGGTTGTGCCGCTCTTCCGCCAGGAAACCACCATCGAACCGGTGCGCGGCATACGCCCCTACACGCCGTTGGAGCTGGTTGGCTTCAATGTCTATATCAAAGAGGGATGCTATAACTGCCACAGCCAGCAAATTCGCCCCTTGCGCGACAAGGTGGAACGCTACGGCCATTACAGCCTGGCGGCGGAAAGCATGTATGACCACCCGTTTCAATGGGGGTCCAAGCGAACCGGGCCCGACCTTGCGCGCGTCGGCGGGAAATATTCCGACGAATGGCATGTCGTGCATATGAAAACGCCGCAAATCCTGGTGCCCGAGAGCATCATGCCGCCCTATCCGCATCTGGCCGAACGCGGCGCGACACTGCGCAATATCGATGACCATATGCGCGCCCTGCAGGCGGTGGGCGTGCCTTACAGCGACGAGCAGATCGCCAATGCCTACCGCGACGCGGTGGCGCAGGCGCAAAACGAGCTGGACCCTGATGATCCGCTTTATGCGCGCTACGGCGACAAGGTGAACACCCGCAATTTCGACGGCGACACAACGATCACCGAACTGGATGCGCTGGTGGCCTATTTGCAAATGCTGGGCACGCTGGCCGATTTACAGGCCTATGAGCCCGAACTGGCGACCACCAAAGCTGCCACCGATGAAACGGGAGACGCCCGATGAAAGAACTGTTTGCAGATATCGATGCCGGGATGATCGGCCTGATATTTTTCTTTCTCGTCTTTTGCGGCATCGCGGTCAGCGTGATGCTGCCCAGCGCCAAGGCCCGGCTGGAGGGTTACCGCTTTATTCCCTTTGCAGGAGACGACGAATGAGCACCACCGACCGTGATGAGATGTCGGGCGCTGAAACCACAGGGCACGAATGGGACGGCATCAAAGAGCTGAACCTGCCCGCCCCGCGCTGGTGGTTGATCGTCTTTCTGCTGACCGTGATCTGGGGCGTGGGCTATATGGTGGTCTACCCCGCGTGGCCGACATTGTCGGGCGAAGGCAACCGCGGCGGCACGCCGGGGACGGCGGGCTGGTCATCCTACAGCGAGCTGAGCGACAGCCAGCAGGAAATTATGACGCGCCGGGCAGCGTATCTCGCCGATTTTCGCGAAGCCAGTTACGACGACATCCTTGCCGATCCGGGCCTGTTTGAATTTGCCCGCGCGGGTGGAGGGGCGGCGTTTAAGGACAACTGCGCCACCTGCCACGGCACCGGCGGTGCCGGGGCGCCGGGCTATCCCAATTTGAACGACGATGCCTGGATTTGGGGCGGCACGCACGCCGACATCGAGGCCAGCATCGCCTACGGCATCCGCTCTGCGCACGGCGAAACCCGCGTCAGCCAAATGCCCGCCTTTGGGGATTTGCTGTCGGCTGAGGAAATTTCTGCGGTGACCGGCCATGTGCTCTCACTCGGCGGCGGCGATAGCAGCACCCCGCTTGGCGCCCAGATCTTCAGCGAGCAATGCGCCCTGTGCCACGGTGAGGCCGGGCACGGCAACCGCGACCTGGGTGCGCCCAATCTGGCCGATGCGATCTGGCTCTACGGCGGCACCGCTGGCGAGATTTCGACCCAAATTCGCAGCCCGCGGCACGGCCAAATGCCGGCATGGAGCGGCCGGTTGGACGCCGACACCATCCGCCAGCTGACCATTTTCGTGCACAGCCTTGGCGGCGGTGAGGGCGCAGAAGACAGCGGAGGCAGCGCACGCTGATGTCCGCCCAAAGTGAACCGCTTGTTCTGTTTGCCAAGGCCGCCCGCGTTTATCCAAAGCGGGTATGGGGACGGTTTCGCAAGCTGAAATGGGGGGCGATGGTCGCCCTCCTTGGGGTCTATTATCTGGCGCCCTTTTTGCGTTGGGACCGCGGCCCCCACGTGCCCGACCAGGCGATTTTGATCGATATGCCAGCGCGCCGGGCTTATTTCTTCATGTTCGAGATCTGGCCGCAAGAGGTGTATATCCTCACCGGTCTTTTGGTGTTCTCGGCCATTGCGCTGTTTTTTGTCACCAGCCTGTTTGGCCGGGTGTGGTGCGGCTATGCCTGCCCGCAAACGGTATGGACCGACCTGTTTGTCTGGGTCGAGCGGCTGGTCCAGGGCGACCGGACCAAGCGCATGCGGCTGGCCAAGGCCCCGTGGTCGCTGGAAAAGCTGGGCAAGCTGACGCTGACCCACATGCTGTGGCTGGTGATCGGTCTGTTTACCGGCGGGGCGTGGGTGCTGTATTTCAACGATGCACCGACGCTGATTGAACAGGCGCTGGACGGCGCCATTCCCTGGTCGGTGGGGGTGTGGATTCTCGCCCTGACCTTCAGCACCTATTTCATGGCCGGGTTCGCCCGCGAAAATGTCTGCACCTATTATTGCCCCTATTCGCGCTTTCAGTCCGCCATGTTTGACCGCGACAGCCTTGTTATCGGCTATGACACCGCGCGCGGCGAGCCGCGCGGCAAGCACAAGGCGGGCGACAGCTGGGATGAGCGCGGCGACTGTATCGACTGTCACCAGTGCGTCGATGTGTGCCCGATGGGGATCGACATTCGCGACGGCCTGCAAATGCAGTGCATTGCCTGCGGGCTGTGCATCGATGCCTGCGACAGCATCATGGACAAGGTCGACAGGCCGCGCGGTTTGGTGCGCTATGACACCACCGCCAATCAGGATGCTCGCGCCGAAGGCCGACCGGAACCTTCAACCCTTGTGCGCGGGCGCACGCTTTATTACGCCGCGATCCTCGCCGTTGTCGGCGGGCTGATTCTGGTCGGCCTTCTGGGCCGGACCGAACACAGCCTGCATGTTTTGCACGACCGCAACCCGCTGTTTGTCACCCTGGCGGACGGCACTGTGCGCAATGGCTATGAGGTCAACATCCTCAACAAAACCCACGGCGATGCCGATTACCAGCTGCGCGTTGAGGGCCTGCCCGGTGCCGAGATGCGCCTGCGTACGGCAGGCCAGGAACACAGCGGCGACATCAGCGTCTTTGCCAATTCGGTTGGGCATTTCCGCCTGTTTATCACCGCACCCAAGGGCCGCACCGACCGGCACGATTTTGACATTGTCCTCAGCGATGCAGACGGCCAGGTGATCGACCGTTACACCACCAAATTTGTTACAGGAGACGGACGTTGACCGATCACAGCCACCGCAAGCCGCAGGCCGCCGACCTGGTGATACCGGCGATGTTGGTCGGGTTTTTTCTGGTCGTGGTGGCGGTGAATATCGTCTTTGTCACCGTCGCCAACCGTACCCATAGCGGTGTGGTGCGCGACGACGCTTATGCACGCGGTGTGGCCTATAACCAGATCATTGATGCCGCCGAACGCCAGGCCGAACTGGGCTGGGCCCTGACAGCGGAGGTGACCAGCGCGGGCCATCTTGTTGTGCGCGCTCAAGACAACAGCGGTGCGGCCCTTCAGGGTGCAACCATCAGCGCACAACTCAAGCGCCCGGCGCACAGCGGACATGATTTTCAAACGTCTTTGGTTGAGGCCGACACCGGCACTTACCAGAGCGATATGACCTGGCCGATGGCAGGCCAGTGGGATATGTATGTGGAGGTCGCATGGCGACAGCAGAGCTATATGTGGCAGACGCGTCTGATGGTCAGCCCCGACCAGACGACACGCTAAGCGCGCTGGCTGACCAAGCGGACGGTGCCTACCAGCTATCTTTGGCAGTTGGCGGGCTGACCTGTGCTGGCTGTATCGCCAAGATCGAACGCGGGCTGACGGCTTTTGACGGTGTCGAGGAGGCGCGGGTCAATTTTTCCACCGGGCGACTGGCGCTGCGCTGGCGCGGCGCGCGCGCCGACGGTGACGCGATGGTCGATAGCGTGCGCCGCCTTGGTTTTACCGTCACCCCGCTCCAACACGCGGCCATAGCGCCGGACGACCCGGCGCGTGGGCTTCTAAAAGCCGTCGCCGTGGCCGGGTTCGCCATGGGTAATATCATGCTGATTTCGGTGATGCTCTGGACCACCGGGCACGATGTACTGGGCCCAGGTACGCTCGGCCTTTTTCACTGGGTCTCAGCGGCGATTGCCCTGCCAACCATTGTCTATAGCGGACAGCCGTTTTTCCGCTCGGCCGCCGCCGCGCTCAAAACCGGGCGCACCAATATGGATGTGCCGATCTCGCTGGCGCTGGTGCTGGCCTCGGCGATGAGCATATCCGAGATCATGAACGGCGGGCCCTATGT
>JASBSO010000174.1 GCA_030148905.1 Kordiimonadaceae bacterium
CCCGTGCCTTAGGCGTTTGCCAGATTTTGTGAGGCAAAGTCCCAATTGACCAGATGGTCGAGGAAAGTGTCGATATAATCAGGCCGGCGGTTGCGGAAATCGATGTAATAGGCGTGCTCCCACACATCGATGGTCAACAGCGGCGTTTTCCCGTCCAAAAGCGGGTTCAGGGCATTGGGCGAATTGGTGACGGCCAGCTTGTCGCCGTCAAGCACCAGCCACGCCCAGCCTGAGCCAAACTGTGTGGCGGCGGCTTTTTTGAACGCTTCGCGGAAGGCATCCATACCGCCCAGGTCCGCGTCGATCTTGGCCGCCAGCTCGGATGACGGGCTGGTGGCCTCTGGCGACATGGAGTTCCAATAGAAATCATGGTTCCAAATCTGTGCCGATGCGTTCAGCAAGGGCCCGCCACCGTCGGCATGCGCCTTTTTCATGATGGCTTCCAGGTCCCAGTCTGCCATGTCGGTGCCATCGATGAAGCCGTTGGCCTGGGTCACATAGGTGTTGTGGTGTTTGCCGTGGTGATAGTCGAGCGTTTCTGCAGAGATATGCGGCTCAAGCGCGTCTTGTGCATAAGGCAAAGTCATAAGGGTCAAGGCCATGGGGTCTCCTCCTGTGTCGATTGGGTTGGCTTACCATATATACGCGGCACACCGAAAATGGTTCGGTGGCACAAGCCATATGCTAGCGATATGACATATTTAATCGCGCGACAAGGGTGCGCCGTAATCGGCAATATAGCGTGTGTACCAGTCTTCGTTACGCGCGTTCGACAGTTTGACCATCTTGCGCGCCCCGGGCGCGGCGTCCAGCGTCACCCCGGCAGCATCCGCAATGGCCGCGAGCCCGCCTAGACTGTCAGCGACATAGTCTTCATACACAATGGTCACCGGTGCGGTGTCCAGGCTTGTAAAAAACTGATCCCAGCGGGCATTTTCCGCCTCAATATCCTCTATGGTGGCGTGGATCGCAGGCCCGTCATAGCGCACCTTGTCATTATAATCGCTGCGGTATCCCTTCATCAAATTGCCGGCAAAGTGCTTGTCTGCAGCGTCGCCCGTCGCATGATTAATGCCGGTCTGGCGTGCCATCACGCGGCTGATCGCCTGGCGGACGATATTTTTGCGGCGGATCCGGACAAAGACCGCGCCCTCGAACAGATGTTTGACATAAGGAAAACTGCCATCCGCGGCAAAGCGCTCGAACATTTTTGTCCTCAGCAATGCCTCGGCATTGGCCAGTTGATCCGCCATGATTTTGGCCGCAAACACGCCGTTCGGCGTGCTGCCGATATCGTAAAGCTTAGCCAGACGCACTGCGAGCTTGATGTCTGCACCCTTGCGCCAGTTGATAAAAAACTCCTCCGGCTTTCCAAGCACGCCCGTGTTGCGCATGTCTTCCATCACCATGGTCGAGCCGCAGCGCTGGGTGGCACACAAAATGATGCGCCGCGACACCTGGCTGGTGTTCAAGACCCGCCCAAACATCTTGACCGAAGGTCGCTGCACAGCCGGGTCATGGGCAAAATCGGGGTGATGGGCAATCGCCTTTTCAAAGGCGGCCTCATAGGCATCGAGATCACCAAGGGTCCGCAGCAGGATCAGATACTGCTTCCAATATTGCGGTGACCAGGGGGCAAGCGCCACAACCGTTTCAAACTTGTCGCGCGCCGTGTTCAGGTCGCCTTCTGTCCTGGCGGCGACCCCATAATGAAAGTGAACGGCGGCCTGATCCACCCCGCGCGCCATCACATCATCGCCAACCGCAATCGCCTCCGCCGAGCGACCCAATTTATTGAGGATCGACATCAGGGGTTGGTGATATTCCCAGTCGGGGTCGTGCTGCATCGCCTGCCGAAATGCCTCGGCCGCACCCTCAAGGTTGCCCTCTTTGCGCAAGGTATCACCTTCAAAGCGCGCAAGGCGGCCTTTGAATATCCTTTCCGTGGTATCGTAAACATCGGCGCTGACCTGTGTTTTCAGGCTTTCCAGCAAGGCTTCAATACGGGGGATTTCCGGCTCGAAATGCCCCGCCTTGCGGATAAACTTGTTCAACTTGCTGGCAAGATGCTTGCCGCCGACAACCGAATGATAAATCTTGGCTGTGTAGGTTTTGAAGCGCGGATCGTTGACGTCGATCGGGCGGGGTTTTTGCCCCTGATGGCCGAAGACATCGCGCCGGATCTTGCGCAAATCGGCATAGTCGAAGCCTTGCTGGGCCACCATGGTCGCGGTAAAGCTTTCATCATTGGGCCAGTTCGCACCGGGTTCGCCCGCCGCGATAAAGCGTTTGGCAAATTCCTGTCGTTTGGCATAAAGCGCGTCGATCGCCCGCCCGCTCAGCCGCACGACCGGGAAGGCGCAGCTCATCACCGGTTCAGCAAAATTGGCCATACGCTTCAACCATGCCCACTGGTGCGACGCCGGGCTCATGAAGGGGGCCAGCATATCGGTGGGCCGCGATGCCATGCGTTCAAAAAACCGCGCAGGGTCCTTGAAATGCACCAGCACATCGTCTTCCAAAAGCCAGTAATAGTCGAAGTCAGGGAAATCCTGACGCGCGGCGTAAAAAACATAGTCCCCGCACCGCCAGCCATAATCGCCGGTGGCAACCAACCCCATGGCCTCAACCCGCTCGGGCGTCAGTGACACCTTGGCATGCCCACCCACATCGACAACACCGCGCTTTTCATCGGCCCCGACAAGGAAACGCGCGCCCAGGCTGTCTGCCAGCGGTTGGAAGCGCGCGGCAAGCTCGTCGTCCCAGTAATAGGTCCGCACCAAAACGCAGAAATTGCTCATGAGCGCTCTCAGCCGTGATTAGATCGTGCCGACAATACCGCCGTCAACCGGGATGACCACACCCGTGATATAGGCCCCGGCGCGCGACGACAGAAAAATGGTGGTGCCCGCGACATCTTCCGGCGTGCCGATACGGCCGCGCGGGTTGCTGGCTTTGATGGCATCACCCGCCGCCGCCAGTGTTGCCGCCATCATCTTGCTTTCAAATGGACCGGGCGCAATGGCATTCACCGTGACATGATCTGCCGCCATATTGCGCGCCATCATCCGGGTCAGATGGTGCACCCCGGCCTTGGCCGCCGCATATGAATAGGTCTCCAGCATCGAGACATGTAGGCCGTCAATACTGCCGATATTGATCACCCGCGCCGGGTCCTCTGCACTTCCTGCCGCCTGCAGCAGGGGCCGGAGTTCGCGGGTGAGGAAAAAGACCGACTTCACATTGAGGTCGACAACCTTGTCCCACCCGGCTTCGGGGAAGTCGTCCATCGGCGCACCCCAGGTCGCGCCCGCATTGTTGACCAGAATATCGAGCTTGTCCTCGCGCTCTTTCAGCGCATTCGCGAGGCCAACAACACCGTCCATTTCGCCCAAATCAAAGGGCAGCGAGATACAGGTGCCGTGCTGGCTCAATTCTTCCGCCACCCGGTCGCAGACATCGGCCTTGCGTGAGGAAATGTAAACCTTGACGCCATTTTCAACGAGGCCTTGCGCGATCATCAGGCCGATACCCCGCGATCCACCCGTGACCAGTGCGGTTTTGCCCGACACATCAAATAAATTCCGCATGGCGTTTCTCCCAAAATTGACATCGCGACGTCTTGCATTCCACTGTGGCCTGTGAAAGTCAAACCCTATTGGCTTAGGCGATCTGAATTCCGGCAAGGACGCATGATCATGACAAACACACCCACATCAGGGCTGATTGCAGACATCGGCGGCACCAATATTCGCCTGGCGTGCGTTGACACAGACCGAGCAAAGCCGCGTATCCACAGCGTGCTGGAAATGACCTACACGGAACTGGACTCGGTCGAAGAAGCGATCAGTCACTATCTGCACGACAAAAAGCTGCCCGTCTGCCCGCCTCGTGTGGTGTTTGCGGTTGCAGGCGCCATTGATGACGGCCGCGTCCAGCTGACCAACGCGCACTGGCATATCGACGCCGCCGACCTTGTGCGCAGCTTCAACCTTCAATCCGCGCATTTGATCAATGATTTTGAAGCACTGGCGCTGGCGCTTCCGCATCTGGCGAAAGATGACCTTGTCTCTATCGGCCCGGACCTAATGCCCAGCTCCGAAAAGCCGCAAACCTATCTGGTGATGGGGCCCGGCACAGGCCTGGGTGTGGCGGCGCTGCACCGGGGTATGGACGCCGACTGTGTGCTGCCGACCGAGGCGGGCCATGTCGGCCTGTCGCCGGTTACCGAGGAAGACCGCGCCCTGATGGCCTATCTCCAGCGCAAATATGGCCGCGCCAGCAATGAGCGGGTGCTGTGCGGCGACGGCCTGTTGGACCTGTATCGCTTTTGGTGCGAACGCTTGGGCGAACGGCTTGAGGCCCGCGCGCCCAAAGACGTAACCCCCCTTGCCGACGTTGGCTCAAAAGCGGCCAATGCCGCGCTTGACCAGTTTATGCACATTCTGGGCAGTGTTGCCGGCGATATGGCGCTTGCCTTCAAGGCAACAGGCGGGGTCTTTCTGGCGGGCGGCATTTTGCCCAAGCTGAGCGCCCGGCTGATCCACAGCAGTTTTCGCCGCGATTTTGAAGCCCACCCGCCTTACACCGATTTGCTGACCCGCATCCCGACCGCGCTGATCACACGCGATAACCCGGCTTTGCTGGGCTGCGCCGAATTTTTGCACAGCCAAATCAGCGCGGATGCACGAACCATCGTTTAATCGGTCCCCAAATAGACCCCTCAGTCGATGCTTCAATGCTACACTTCTTCACCAATTCGCTCTGAGAGGCGAAAATTGCGCTGCTAATCGATTTACATGGGCGCTGATTTGGCGTTGAGTGCAGCGATTTTGTGCATATCTGCACGTCCGGTTTAGGGCCCCAAACTATCTGTTGGGGTCAATTATAAAAGTTCAGGGGCTTATCATGACATCACTGCTTCGGAAATCGGTTCTGAAATCAGGAGCGAGCCTGACGGCGCTCTTTGCGCTTGTGGGCACCGCATCGGCACAAGATGCAGACGCCGACGTCGGCATCGAGGAAATTATTGTCTCCGCGCAAAAGCGCGACGAGCGTCTGCGCGATGTTCCGATTTCCATTACCGCTTATGATCAGGAATTTCTTGACCAGATCGGCGTTGATGACTTTGGCGAATTGTCGGAAATCACCCCCGGTGTCAATGTGCAGCTGCAAAGCCCCAACAATCCAAGCTTTGTGATCCGCGGCATCACCTCGGACAACGGCAACTTTCAGGAAGCACCGCGCATCACCATTTACTATAATGGCGTCGATGTATCGCGCCCGCGCGGCTCGGCCTTTGAGCTATTTGACCTGGAGCGGATCGAAGTGGTGAAAGGCCCGCAGGCCACTCTCTTCGGGACCGCCGCGCAAATCGGTGCCTTTAGCGTGATTTCGGCGCGCCCGCAGGAAGAATTTGCCTCTGAGTTCTATGCCGGATACGGCAATTTTGATTATGTCAAAGCCGGTGGATTTGTCACCGGCGGTAACGACTGGATTCAGGGCAGGCTCGCCGCGCAGTGGCGCAGCCGTACTGGTTTTGTCGACAATGTGGCGGGCGAGCCCGGCTCGCAAAGCCCTACCGGCCCCGAAGGCCGCGACCTGAACGGGCTGCAAAGTTTTTCGATCCGGCCCAGCGTGCGCCTGACGCCGTCAGAAGACCTGACCATCGATCTGATTTTCACCTTCGAGCGCAACGATCAGCCGGGCACGGCCTTCCTTGCCGCCAATATCCCGGTCAGCGCCGGGGCTGACACAGACGACGATCTGGTGGGCGAATTGGGCGGTGCCTTTGTCAACAATCTGGTGTCCTTTGGCGGGCTTGCCTTCAACCCGGCGATTGGCGGCCTTGCGCCTGTGCTGACCCCGGTCACCGATGATGATCTGGCCAATTTTTTGAACGGTGATGAACTGGGCCTCGAGCGCGAGATTTACGACATCAACGCAACGGTCAATTACACGATCAACGAAAACTGGGATTTTACCTCGATCATCGCCTACCGCGAATTTACATCGGTTGAGCTTTTCGATGCCGACGGTAGTCAATTGCCGTTTCTTGAAATCAGCGAGAACACCGAAGGCGAGCAGTTCAACCTCGAGACCCGTTTTGCCTATGACTATGACTGGATCAGGGGCTTTTTCGGCTTCAACTATTTCACCGAGGAAGGCTTTCAAAACATTCCAACGGTGCTCGATGAAACGCTGTTTGCCGCCTGTTCTGATCTGGCGACCGGTGCCTTTAACCCGGCGCAATGCGTAAACCCCGACGGCTCGTTCAACCGTATCAGCCTGGTTACTGGCGGTCTGGTGCCTGCGGGCTCCGCGCCCGGCATCTTCAATGAGACCGAGTTCACCAACACCGGCGATTTTGAGGTGTATTCGCTGTTTTTGGACACCACGGTCAAACCCACCGACAAGTTGGAGCTGACCGCAGGGGTGCGTTTCGTCATTGAAGAGGTCGAAAGCGGTATTTCCACCGTCTTCACGCCGTCGGCGCTGATCTTCCTGCAATTGCTGGAAGCCGGCGTACTTGGCCCGGACCAGTTCAATCTGGCTCCGCCCATCCAGCCGACCGGCGTATCAACGGGCGGCGAATTTTTGACCATTTCCGACAATTTCACCGACGTGCTGCCGCGCTTTAACGCGCTTTACAAGTTTTCGGATAATTTCAATGTCTACGGCACCATCTCCAAGGGCCGCAAGCGTCCAGTGATTTCGATCAGCAATCTGGATGCCGACCTGGACGGCGAGCTGGATTTCACCTTGCTGCAGGAAGAAATTGTCTGGAACTTTGAAGCCGGGTTCAAAACCCTGTTCTGGGGCGGCCGCGCTGAATTGAATGCGTCTGTGTTCTATCAGGACTATGAGAATTTCGTCGTCTCGGTCGTCCAAGCCACCGACGCCGGAATTATCAACAACTCGGTGGACGCCGGCAACGCCACCAATGTCGGTGTCGAGGTGGGCAGCCGCGCGCAAGTGACCGACAATTTGCGTATTTTCGGCACCTTTGCCTGGATCGACGCCGAGATCGACGATGACTCGTCCAATGGAACCTTTGCGGGCAACACTTTCCGCCTGACGCCTGAATTCTCGGCTTCTGCCGGGTTCAACTGGGACCATTCGCTGACCGACGATTACCGCGTCTTCCTCAACGGGTCGTGGACCTGGCGCAGCGACGTCTTCTTCGAGGAAGCCAATGTGCCGATCGCCGGTTTCGAGATTGGCGAAGGCGATGTGCATCAGGTTGACCTACGCGGCGGTATCCGCGACGCGGAAGACAAGTGGGAAATTGCTGGCTTCGTGACCAACCTGACGGGGGAAGATTTCAATATCGACGGCGGCAATACCGGTGGCGGGTTTGGCATTCCAACCTTTATTCCTGGCGAGCCGCGCTTTTATGGTATTGAATTCCGCGTTCGGTATTAACGCCTAGCGGATATCTCCGCCCATAGCACAGGAGCTGGCGACAGAAGGTTTATGTCTAGAGTTGATCGCCAGCTTCACCATATTGAAGCCATGCTGCAGGCGTGGGCGCGCTGGAGCCACCGCGGCGGCCCTAAGCTGATTTTGGCAGTGGGCGTAGCCGCGCTCCTTGCGCTTGGGTTTGCCGTCGCCAATTTGCGCTTTGATACCAGCGCGTCTGACATGATCAACAGCGCTCTGCCCTACCGGCAGGCCGAGTTGCGGTTCAAAGACGCCTTTCCCGCCCTTGCAGAAACATTAGTCGTCGCGATCGAAGCCGACACCGAGTTGGAGGCGGATGACCTCGCCAAGGCGGTCGCCCGCATCCTTGAAGACGACCCGCTGATCGAGGAGGTCTTTGCCCCCACCATCCACCCGTTTTTTGAAAAAAACGGCCTTCTGTATCAAAGCGAGGCCGAACTGGACCGCACCCTCGCCACGCTCGCCAAGGCTGCGCCGCTGTTGCGCGATTTGGGGCGGACACCGTCGGTCGACCTGTTGTTTGCGCGCCTCGCCAAAGGGCAGCAAGACGCCGCAGACGCCGATTTCGACACCGATGTGCTGGACCAACTGTACGCCGAGATTGACCGTGTCATCCGCAATGTTCAGGCCGGCGGCAGTACCAAGCTGGACTGGCAGCGCGTGCTGGACGGCCGCACGCAAACGGACGGCGATATCGCCCTGGATGAGCCGGTGACGCGCATTCTCAGCATCACGCCGGTGTTTGATTTTGCCTCCTTGCAGCCCGCCCGCGTGGTGGTTGAGCGGGTGCGCGCCGCGGCCGAGGCGGCCCGCGCAGAAACCGGGCACACGGTCACCATTGGCATCACAGGCACGCAGGCCCTGCGCACCGAAGAATTGCGCAGTGTCGCCAGCGGGGTCGGCTTTGCCTTTGCCACGTCGATGGTGCTGGTGGCGATTTTGCTGCTGTCGGCGCTGCGGTCGGCCCGCATGACCGGCATCGCCGTCGGGGTGCTGCTGATCAGCCTGTGTTTCTCGCTTGCCTTTGCCGCCGCCTTTGTCGGGGCGTTAAATCTGGTTTCGGTGGCGTTTATTGTGTTGCTGGTCGGGTTGGGGATCGACTTTGTGATCCATTTGACCATGGATATTCTCAACCGTGTGGCGCGCGGTGAGGCGGGCGAGACCGCGCTTGAGGCCAGCATCCATGCCGTTGGCCCGGCGCTGTTTTTGGCGGCGATCACAACGGCTGTGGCGTTTCTGTCCTTCTCGCCGACCGACTTTACCGGGATGGCACAGCTGGGCTTTATCTCGTCCGCCGGTGTGTTGATCGCCTTTGCTGTCACCATGACCATTGTCCCGGCAGCCTTGGGTCTCTTGCCCAAGCCGCGAACAGACCTGACACAGCAATCTGTGCTGCCCCATGCGCCCAGATTTGGCCGCGTCTTGCGCGTCGGCGTCGTCGGGCTGTCACTGGCCGCATTGCCCGTTGCCGCCACGCTCGACTTTAATGCCGACCCCATGGCGCTGCGCGACCCCAACAGTCCGTCGGTTGTGACCTTCAAGGCGCTGACCGATGACCCCGACACCACCCCGTACCGGCTGAACCAGATTGTCGGCACCCTCGACGACGCCCGCGACCTGGCCGAACGCGCCGGTGATCATCCCTTGATCAAACGGGCGGTCAGCCTGGCGCGCTTTGTACCGGACAATCAGGGCGAAAAACTGGACCTGATTGACCTGGCTGTTGAAGACCTGCTGCAGGATTTGGAACGCGAGCCTGCCCCTCAGCTTGCGCACAATGGCCGCGCGGATCTGGTTGCCGCCCTCAGCGACGCAGAGGACGGCAGCGCAGCGCAGCGCCTGCGCGCCAGCCTGACAGCTGACACAAGCGCTGATTTTTGGGCGGGCGAAGCCATCCGCAAGGCGCTGATCGGCGATTGGTCGCGGATGGTCGACCGGATCACGTCCAAACTGTCGCCCGATGCCTTTGACCTCAATGACCTGCCGCCTGCAATCACGCGGCGATATGTCGCACAGGATGGTCGTTACCGGGTCGAATTTGTGCCGGCAGAGGATATTTTGGACACCGACAAACGCGCCGCCTTCCTCGCCGCCGTGGAAAGCTTCACGACCGAGCCCAGCGGACCGTTGAAGGTGTATTTTCGCGGGGCCGAGGTGATCGCCAAATCCATGCGCGAAGCCGCCGGCATCGCCGCGCTTGCGGTGTCGGGCATTTTGCTGATGCTGCTTGGACGCCCGATGCTTGTTGCGATTATTCTGGTGCCGCTTGTGTTTGCGGCAGCGCTTGCGGGGGCCGTTAATGTGTTGTTGGGACAGTCCCTGAACTTTGCCAATGTAATTGTGCTACCGCTTTTGATCGGGCTCGGCGTCGACAGTGGTATCCATCTTGCCATTCGCCGTCGGCGGGCCGTGTCAAGCGGGCCTGCGCCGAGCCTCTATGCCACCACGACACCGCGTGCGGTGGCGTATTCGGCGCTGACCACCATTGCAGCCTTTGGCAGCTTGTCGATGTCGGCGCACCGCGGGACCGCCAGCATGGGGCTGATGCTGGCGGTTGCCATTGCCTGCATATTGGTGACCACGCTCACCCTGATCCCGGCCTGGACCGCGTGGTTTGACCAGCGCACAAGCCCCGCACCCAAGACCGACACGCCCTAGATTTCCTGTTGCCAAACCCCAAGCGGGCACGACACAATGCCCATCAGGTGAAAAAGGACATGTGTTGATGCGTTTGGTTGTTCTACCGCTTTTTCTGATTCTATCCAGCTTCTCGGCCTGGGGAGATACGCCCGAGGATCAGGCCAATATTGCAGCCGCCGAAACCTTTGTGGTGGACCTGACCGAGCAGGTTTTCACCATGATGGAAAACGCCAACCTGTCCGAACAGGACAGACGCGAGCGTCTGGGAAAACTGATCAACACCCATATCGGTGTTGATTTTCTGGCGCGTTTGATGCTGGCCCGCGAGCACCGCGATGCCGCCACGGCGGACCAATTGGCAGCCTATCATGACCTGTCCCGCGCCTTTGTGGTGGATATGTTTATTGAGCGCATTGGCGAGTTGGGCGAAAACCGCCTGACCATCTCTGAATCGAAACTGACCCGGCGCGGCGATGTGTCTGTCCGCACGCAGTTGCGTAAAAAAGATGGCGGCTTGGTGGATGTGGACTGGCGGGTCCGCAACCCGCAGGAAAAGCCCCAGATCATCAATCTGGCCGCCAATGGTGTCTCGTTGATCATTGTCAAACGCGACGAGTTTTCCAGCATTGCCCGCAATGACGGCTTTGATGCCCTCCTGAACGCCATGCGGCAATCCATCGCAGGACCAGATACCGCCAGCGATCCGTCAGAAGACTAACCTTTTCTTCACTTCTGGCTTCTAAAACCTAAATCATCACAGCGGTTATCTACCGCCTTGATAAGGCGCGCTGGCCTGGCGGCTCGGGCGCGGTCATTTGTCTTATCCACCCCCGGCGACATTCGGCGCCAATGTGCCTCGCACACAAGCATAGGAAATTTGATATGCGCACCATATCACGCTGGATCGGTTATACCGCGTTAACATCTGCTGCTGCACTTGCAGCCTCGCCCGCAGCGGTTGCCGACGACATCAAGGATCTCATTACCGAGGCCGATATCAGCCTTGATCTTCGCTACCGTTTTGCCTTTATCGATCAGGCGAATTTCGGCGAAAACGCCCGTGCGTCGACCTTGCAGTCGCTTTTGGGAATAGAGACCGGCGAGGTCGCCGGATTTAGCGGCTATGTTCAGGTGCGCAATGTCACCGTCATCGGTGCCGAACGCTTCAACAGCACCATCAATGGTCTGACCCAGTTTCCCGTTGAAGCCGACCCAGAGGCAACCGAATTTGACCAGGCCTATGTGTCCTTCACCGGCATCCCTGGCACGCGGATTACCGCAGGGCGGCGTAAATTTGACTACGGGAACCAGCGCTTTGTCAGCAAATTAGGCTGGCGGCAAAACCAACGCAGCTATGACGGGGTCGCGCTGGAAAGCCAACTGACCGACGAACTGGACATCAAATATTCCTACACCTTCAACGTCAACCGCGCCTTTACCGACGAATCCCCCATCGGCAATTTCGACGGCAACTTCCACCTGGCCAATGCGTCCTACACGGTTGCGGGCCTGGGCGTTGTTACCGGCTATGGCTATTGGCTTGATTTCAATGATGATTTCGCCCTGTCGCTGTCATCGCGCAGCTTTGGTGCCAATCTGACCGGGTCACAGCAGATCACCGACACTGTCAGCTTCAGCTATGTGCTTGAGGCTGCCCAGCAGAACGACTTTGCCGACAATCCCTTTGACTTTAGCGTGCAATATGTGCGTGCCGAGCCGACGCTGAAGGTGGACACATTGTCGCTGTCGCTGGGGTATGAACTGTTGGGCGGCGACGGGGTGCGCGCCTTTACAACCCCGCTGGCCTTGTTGCACGCTTATAACGGCTTTGCCGACCAGTTCCTTGTCACCCCTGTAGACGGCCTGCAGGATTTTTACGCTACGGCCCGCTACCGCTTTACCGACGGTGCGCTCGAGGGCACCAATGTTCTGGTGTCCTATCATGAATTTCGCTCGGACGTGAACAACCTGAACTACGGCAGCGAATGGGACGCCGTGATCACCAAAAAAATCGGCCCGATCAATTTTCTTGGCAAATTGGCGGTGTTCAACGCCGACGAGTTCAACGTCAATGTGACGCGGTTCTGGCTGCAAATGGCCACCAGCTTCTGATCTGACGGCATGCGCGCAGTGGCGGCTGCACGGCGTTATGGCGCTGATGGCAGGGCATATTTATGCCAGTCTTTTCGCCAGCGCCGCTGCAACCAGTGTGCCCAGATCCGGCCCCTGTTCGGGGTAAAGATAGGGCTCGATCAGCTCCAATTCCATCAATTGGGGTGCGTCGTCCGCACCGCGCAAAAAGTCCACACGGGCATAAAGCGGCACCGTGGTCAGGCTGGATAGGACGTGCGCGACAAAGTCCCGATCGCGCACTGACAGGTCTGCGGGCTCTTCGATTGCGCCGTATAGCGACTGGGTGCGGTAATCCCCGCGTGCCGGGCATTTGCGGATCGCATGGCTGATCTGCCCGTCAATCACAACGACGCTGGTTTCCCCTTGCGCTTCCACAGACGCCAGATAGGGTTGCACCATCACCGGTACCGAAAACATTGGCAGAGGGCCCCCGGCGGTGACCCGCGCCTGACCAACGGCAGACGCCCCGGTTTGACGTTTAACAACAAGTGTGTCGGTGCCGAAGTGCGCAAAGCAGGCCGCAATCTGCCCGGCATCGGGCGTATCGATCCACTGGGTCGGCACCACAGCGATGCCGCGCGCGCTAAGGTCGCGCAAATAGGTCTTGGTGCTGTTCCATACAAGCATATCGGCAGGGTTGAACACCGGCAGCCGCGCATCCAGCGCCCGCATAGCGGCCAGAAAATCCGGCAAGCGGTCTTGATAATCCCATGTGGTGCCGACCAAAGCCGCTGCATAACCGCCCCAGTCTATCCTATTATCGTCCCACAACACCTCGTCCAAAGAGAAGCCGTGTGCGCCAAGCGCGGGGCCAAGGCAAGCCAGCATATGGTCGTGCTCAAAGGCGTCACTGCGACGCGTGCTGGCTGTGCTCAGTGTCTCACGACAACTGAGATAGGCAATCCGGCCGCCTCGGGTCATGCTGTTTGCTCTGTCCCTGTTGCGGCATCCTCAAAATAGAGGGCTTGCAACCACGCAAAAACGGCGTTTGCCCCTGCAATCATCTGATGAAGCGCGTCATCCGTGTCGGCATGGGCGTCCAGATCCGACAGTAATTTGTCCCAGGCCGTCCTTTGGTGTCCGCCCATATCGGCGATAAATCGATGCGGCCAGCGGCGGCTGGCTTCGCGTTTGCCCAGCTGTTGCCACAGAAGTCGATTGCCAAGCGTACTGCCCAACACCACATAGGCGGCCCCCATCCGCTGCGCCGGGTTTGCCAGTGTCAGGGTCGCGGTTTGATGCGCCGCCCTGTCCAAAGCGGGCTGGTCCACCCCAAGGTCACACAAGTCGGCGGCCAACGCCTTGTGCTCGCTGGCACCCGCTGCAAAGCCGCACGCTTCCAGCACGGCATCCAGTTGCACGCGCGCGCCGTACAGCGCCATAAGATACGCCCTGTAGTCATCCAGACTGGCGTCATGCTGTTGCAGCCGCTGTGCTAAATCCCAGCCGTGCAGGCGTTCATGCGCCTCGTGCGTTGCGGCCTGCAGATCGGCGCGAACCGAGGCGGCCCTGGCGCGCGGCGCAAGCGGTTTGGAGGTCTGTGATACAGGCGTCGCGTCCATAAGCCGCATTCATTGCAAGGTGTTTCGACTTGTAATCCTAGACAAACTGGCCGACAGTGTCAGTCTAAATTACCGTAGTCGCGTAGAGATAGTGTTTGAGCCCGAGAAGCCCATATGCTGGCGGTGTTTATCCGCTGGATATTCTGGGGGATCGGTTACTGGACGCGATGTCCGACGAGGAAATTGACGCCCTTCCAATTGGCGTCATCCGTGTCAACGCAGATGGTATCGTCACCCTGTATAATGCCTTCGAGGCCCGTATGGCTGGCCGCGAAGGCAAAAGCGTGGTCGGGCGAAATTTCTTCACCGACATTGCCCCGTGCACACATATCCCCGATTTTATGGGCCGCTTTAGCGCCGGCGTCGCACAGGGCGACCTGAACGACCGGTTTTTGTTTACCTATGATTTCGAATTTCGCCCGCCTGTTCGGTGTCGGGTTGACCTGATCAGTGGTCAGGCCCCCGATACGTATTGGATATTGGCTATCATCGACAC
>JASBSO010000176.1 GCA_030148905.1 Kordiimonadaceae bacterium
ACGGTTCAAAAAATACCGGTTGATAACCACATCATCAAAAAGTTTGGAGTCAAACCGGATAAGACCGTTCAGGCCCTGATGAAAATCATCAAAAGTCAGCTGGAACCCGGCATCCTTAAGCATCATCAGCGTTCGGTTCAGCGTGATCAGAGAGACATGCGGCTCGATATTGGTGACCTCGAAGCGAATGCGCCCGGCTTCGCCGCCGGACTGTGCAACCACATCGATCAGATCCTCTACAAAGCTCTGGCTTTCAAGGCTTTCGGCATCGACATTGATCGCCACTTCCAGGTCTGTACCGGCTTCAGACCAGGAGGCCTGCGCCTCCAGTACGCATTCGACCATGCGCTGCGTCAACATCGCCAAATGCCCCCGCCTGCGCGCCAGATCAAGCACCGCGCCCGCACCGATATATGACCCTTGCGGCGACCGCCAGCGGGCATAGGCCTCCACCCGGTCCAGCTTGCCGGTGGCGAGGGTCAACTTGGGCTGATAGATCGGCAACAGGCCGTCACCGGCAATGCCCCGGGCAAATTCGCTGGCGCTCAAGACATTCGATGACCCAAGCGCAAACTCATCGCCGCTGCCCTCGGGCAATACGGCCATGACCTCTTCTGCATCAAAGGGCATGGCAAACAGCCCGAGCAAGGACACGCTGTATGCAATGGCGATCGCACCAATCTCTTCTGCAATGCTTAGGGGCGCATCGGTCAGGGCAATCACCGGAACGCCGCTGCCGCGAAAGGCAATGGTGCGAAAACAGTCTGCTGGCTCCACCGCGTCTGTGCTCAGATCAACGATGATCAGGTCAAACAATTCGCTGGTGAGCAGCCGCTCCATATCCTGAAGCGTGCGGGCGCGCATAAACAGCGCACCACTCATCGGACGCAGGCGCTGGAACTGCGCCTCTAGCGACCCATGTCCATCAACGATTAAGACCCGACTGATCGATAGCACGGCGCGCTCCTTTCAGAATACCCATACCCACAGCGCACGGGGCACAGCCTGCAGCCTACGCAACACCACCGGCAAAAGCCATCTTTACTATGCTCGCCTGAATGGTGACTGCGCCCTATTCTGCCGCCACTTGCCATTTCAAGACCGGCTGGCGGGCAGCACGGGTTTCGTCCAACCTGGCAAGCGGCGCAAAATACGGCGCGCCTTCAAACCGGTCCACCTCGCCCGCCTTGGCGGCCTGGGCCAGACCCAACAAACTGTCGGCAAATTGATCCAGCGCCACCTTGGACTCGGTCTCTGTCGGCTCGATCAACATCGCACCGCTGACCACCAGCGGGAAATACATCGTCATCGGGTGATAGCCCTCATCGATCATCGCCTTGGCAAAATCCAGCGTGGTGACCCCCGTACCTTTGAGGAAACGGTCATCAAACAACGCTTCGTGCATGCACGGCCCCTCAAAAGACGCCGACAAGGCCCCCTTTAGGCGCGCCAACAGATAATTGGCGTTCAGCACCGCGTCTTCGGCCACTTGTTTCAACCCGTCACGCCCATGCGACTTCATATAGGTCAAGGCCCGCACATACATGCCCATCTGGCCGTGAAAGGCCGTCAGGCGGCCAAAGCTGCTGCTGTCTGCGTCGCCATTTTCTTCAAGGGCGTAACCATCCGCGGTTTCAACAACCAGCGGAAGCGGTGCATAAGGCGCCAGAGCCTCGGAAAACACAACCGGGCCCGAGCCGGGCCCACCGCCACCATGCGGGGTGGAGAAGGTTTTGTGCAGGTTGATGTGCATGGCATCCACACCCAGATCACCGGGGCGGACCTTGCCGACAATAGCGTTGAAATTGGCGCCGTCGCAGTAGAGGAAACCGCCCGCCGCGTGCACGGCGTCGGCGATATCCTTCAGGTCGCGCTCAAACAGGCCGCAGGTATTGGGGTTGGTAATCATCACCCCGGCCACCGTGTCATCGAGCTGCGCTTTGAGCGCGTCCACATCGACATGGCCGCTATCTGTGGCGGCAATCGCCTTGACCTTATAGCCGCACAGCGCTGCCGTTGCCGGGTTGGTGCCATGCGCGCTTTCGGGGCATAAAATGACCGAACGCGCATCGCCGCGCGCCACCAGCGCCGCGCGGATCGCCATCACCCCGCACAATTCACCGTGGGCACCAGCCTTGGGCGACAGGGCAATGGCAGGCATGCCCGTCAGCGTTTTGAGCCAGTGGCCAAGTTGGTCCATCAGCTGCAAGGCCCCTTGCACGGTGGTTTGCGGCTGCATGGGGTGAATATCGGCAAAGCCGGCAAGGCGCGCGATTTTTTCGTTCAGGCGCGGATTGTGCTTCATCGTGCACGACCCAAGGGGGAACAGCCCCATGTCGATGCCGTAATTTTTCCGGCTAAGACGGGTGAAGTGCCGCACCATTTCGGGCTCTGACAAACCCGGTAGGGTGAGGTCATCAGCGGCTTCGTCGCGCTTAAGGCCGCCAAGGCTGGGGGTGTCCAGGTCAATATCGTCAAAGTCGACGCCGGTGCGGTTCAGGCTGCCAATCTCAAAAATCAGCGGCTCGTCCATCCGCAAACCGCGGTGGCCGGAAAAGCTTTCAAAGCTGCCGTCTTGCGCCGCGTCCACCTTTGGGGCTGTGGGCCGTCCTTGTGTATTCATGCTCATGCGACAGCTCCTTTCAGCGCGATTGCCAACGCGTCAATATCCTCGGGGCTCACCAGTTCGGTCGCGGCCAGCAGCAAAATATGCGGGTCTGCCGCCGGGTCCAACCGGCTGAGCGCAACACCGCCCAATATCCCCTGATCCGCCAGCTGGTTGACAATATCGTCTGCTGCTTTCTGCGTGCGCACGGCAATTTCGTTGAAAAAGGCTGTGTTCAACACCGTAAGGCCCACGGCTTCCACCGCTGCTTTCAGCGCTTTGGCGCGCTGGTGGTTGATCGCCGCCAGTTTGCGCAGCCCAACCCGCCCCAAAAGCGCCATATGCGCCGTGAAGGCCAGCGAGCATAGGCCCGAATTGGTGCAAATGTTCGAGGTCGCTTTCTCGCGGCGGATATGCTGCTCGCGTGTGCTGAGCGTCAGCACAAAGCCGCGCTCGCCGTTGGCGTCCACAGTTTCGCCGCACAAGCGCCCAGGCATTTGGCGCACATATTTGTCGCGCGTGGCAAACAGCCCCAGATACGGCCCGCCAAAATTAAGGCCATTGCCGATCGACTGGCCTTCGCCGACCACAATATCGGCCCCCATCGCACCCGGGCTTTTGATCAGCCCCATCGACACCGCCTCGGTCACCACAACCACCAGCAAGGCCCCATGCGCATGAGCGGCCTCGGCCACACGGCCCAGGTCGAGCA
>JASBSO010000178.1 GCA_030148905.1 Kordiimonadaceae bacterium
AGAAGAGCTTTTTTGTATTGGAGATTTCATGCTTATTTTCGCTTTCTTTTCGGCATCATTTTTTCTCCTATATCCGTACATATTTTACCCAATTGTTCTAAAATTTCTACCGGCTAATATTGCTGCCGACAGTGCAGAATGCGGTTCTAACTTATCGATAGCAATATTGTTCTGTGCATATAATGAAGAAGATGTATTGCCGGAAAAGATAAATAACTTAAAGGAAATTCAGAAACTTAATCCCGACGTTCAAGTTCTGGCATATTCAGATTGCAGCTCTGATGGAACAAACAGCATCCTTAGTGCTGCAACGGACACGCTCACATTCGTCGCGGGCACTGAAAGGGCTGGTAAAGCTACCGGCATGCGTATTTTGGCGAGCCATGCCTCGACGGATATCTTGCTGCTTACGGATGCGAACGTCATTATTGAACCTTCGTCTATCCGAACTCTGATCTCCTATTTTAATGATGAACGGATTGGATGTGTTGCTGGTAGACTAATATATACAAATCCAGACGTTAGTGATACCGCTCTTGTTGGATCATTATATTGGCGGCTAGAAGAACTTATAAAGCATCTTGAAACGAATACTGGTTCTATGATGGGGGCTGATGGTTCTATATTTGCCGTACGAAAGTCTCTATATCCGGAAGTACCATCACACTTGTTGGATGACATGGTTACATCGTTCGAACCGTTGTTCCAGGGGTACCGAGTGATATCGGTTCCAGATGTGGTTGCTTACGAAAAATCCGTCGCGGATTCGTCCGACGAGTTCAGGCGAAAACGACGAATTGCATGCCGCGCGCACAACACTCACAAGTATCTCTGGCCCCGCATTCGCACGCTTTCCAGCATTAACAAATTCAAGTACATTTCGCACAAACTAATGCGCTGGTATGGTATTTTTTTCCTAGCAATTAGTGGCCTTTGCGGCACATTAATATTTATCGCCAATGTTCCGGAGTTATGGCGTTTCATGAAAACTCCTTCACATATTCCCTTTTTTATTATCTTTTCATTAGCTGTGTTCGTGTTTTTGTATTTAAAAAAGCGTCGAGTTCTGCAGATTTACGAAGTCTTTCGCGCAATTACAGGTACGGGCTTAGGCGTTGCAGACTCGCTCCTTGGCAAAACTTATCAGACGTGGAGTCCATCAAAGACACGCTAAATCTTGATCTTTCTAGACAAGGCGCCGCTTTTCTCACCTATTTTTTAGTGCCCTCATCAAGGAGCCGCCCAATATCATCAGTGTTGGTATAAAAAGGTATACGCGGTGACGTACAGCTCCACCCTCATAATATTCACCCACTGATAACATTAAGGCCATTGCAAAACAAATGCATGTTAGTCCGCGTTCCCAGAATATCGAACTGCGGAGTAATGCATGTAAGATTAAAAAGCCTAATATAACAAAAAATAGAAACGCACTGTCTATAGCAATAAACACTCTAGAGAGAAAATATTGTGGTTGCATAATTGGAAACAGAATGATCTGAAAACCCGCATAGAAAATTGACAGCAAGTTCTCCAACGGGTTTGATGTGGGTGGCGTTATATAAAAACCTTGTTCGTATAGGTTAACCCGATACGCTCTTTGGCGTAGAGCATCCGTTATTCCTAAATTTGTGATGCCTAGACTATCAATTGTGAGGGCTACTCCGAATGCGATAACCAATAACAACATTAACCGTTGTGTTTTTATCTGTGTAACGTGAGCGAAGAACATAAATACCATGGCAAGCAAATGCGTTTGTCTGAAGAGCAAGCTCAATATCGCACTTGCTAATAGAACAAAGGCAGCTCTTTTGTATCGGTTGCATACTAGAAGTGCGTGGCCTAGTATTATTAAACTTAGTGCCGTAATACTCATAACCTCACGTAGCGGAAGTATAGAGTAATAAAAAAATCCTGGATATGTTATAATTGTCGCCAAAAATAAAAATAAAGCGGAGTTATTTATTTTTCCTATTGGAAATAAGATATTCATAGATATAGCAAGTATACTTATAATGCAGCAAAACAAAAGTGCGTTACCATAAATCGCAGCCATAGTTTTGTTCTCCGCACTGAAAAATGCGGTGATTACAAAATAATATGATCGAATGGCAATTTTAGTAAGTTGTAGATCTGCGGTATATATGTCATCTATGTAGACATTTATATCTGGCGGAATATAGAGTTTCAATACATTATAATTGAATATAACCAATATCGTTACGCTTATGCTTAGCGCCGCAGCAAATATTGATAGTCTCAAATCTAAACTATTTCTTTCGAATACAAATAGATATAAGACTAATATAGAGATTGAAATAATAATTATAAAAAATATCACTGCGGCACGCTATTTTTTCGACTATACTGGATAAGTGTCTGTTGGCTTATGTTATATGAATTTGCTTCATCTCTTGCCGGGTTGAATAACTTATTGCGCCAGAGATTAGCGCCTTAAACGATATATACAGTCCAGGATTATGTGCCAACAATTTCGCTTTTTTAATCCAGAACGCAATCACTACCAAAAATGATAGCCTTCCAAAGCAGGCGCGCATAGTGGCACCGAGGCTACGAATTTTATCCTCATTCAGTTGCGTGCCGGTAGAGTGAAGGTCGTGCACGTTAATTACGCCAGGGTAAAACAGTATATTTCCGCCTCCGCGTTGGATGTCACGAAGGAGGATGCATTCTTCTCCGAGGCAGAAGTGACATCCGACACCAAAATCCTCGTTGAAGGCTAAAGGTGGCGAAAGTCTGTTCGTTAAACGCAAATCAAACGTGATCTCAATGCACGAAATGCTAAATACACCAATCGGAGATATCCCGCACGCAGCTCTTGGGTATTTTTTTCGCTCAAGTCCTTGTTGGGTTTGTGTCATAAAAGCAATAGCGGTATACCCCTTATGTTTGTTGTAGGCAGCTCGGATAATATCAAAAGCATTCTTAGTGAGTGTGGTGTCGCCGTCGACGATCACTGCAATGTCCCCCGTCGCAGCTCTTAAACCCTGATTGCGATTTGCACTAGAACCTTTCTTGAAATCATAAAATATTGTGATCGCCAAATTTTGTCTCTTGCAGTAGTTTTCAACTGTTTTTCTGTGGCTGACTAATTTTGAAGAGTTTAGATCGGAAGTCTGCACACATATCAAAACCTCTAGGTTCGAATCCTTTATTTCAGCTATTGAACACAAAGTTAGCATCAAACTTTCTGTTTCGTCTAAAAGACTTGCTATGATGATACTTAATTTCATTTTTTGAATTTATACCGTTTTGGAATTGGAGTATTGATCCGCTTTACTGCGAACATGAATTAAAAAAGCAACCGCGCAGAATATTTTATAACTTACGATACGGGCACTAATTATGTATGCAATTGTATACAGGTCGTAACTTAATATTCCAAATAAAACTGCGGCGGTTATTGATGCAATAATCGTGTATACATTTGCAGCGAGACAACTTCGTTCCCCGCCAGTGTTCTCAAGCCCAACGTCCGCGCAGCCCAGCAATGCCTGTAAGGCCTGGCCCATGATCAATATTTGCAATAATCGATATGTGGTGTCAGTGTCGACATTGAAGAAAGAAAGTAAATGCTGACCAAAATAAAAAATAAATAATAAAAAATTTATTGCACAAAAAAAGCAAAATAATATTGAATAAATCCAAATTTTTATTATAGATTTATATTCTTTTTTTCCCCAATATTTAGAAATAATCGGTGCGGTCGAAATGTTGCATGCAACTACAAGAACGCCAAGTAGCTGAGATGTTTTCAAGGCGGCAAAGAAAATACCCGCATCATTTGCAGATAAACTGATACCCACAATTACGGTGGTTAGCTGTGGAATGATTGCGCCGATGGTTGTGATGCCCCACAGCCCATTTTTGGTATGGTACCATTCATCTACATCATAGCCAACTTCACATATCTGCTTATTTTCATTTAAACGCTTACCTACATGCTTTTCGTCCCTCAGCCATTGCCAGGCGGTTATACCGCCAAGAAGCGCTGAGGCGATCAGCATCACAGCGCCTGAGCTTGTTGGAAGATCGAGTGTAAGCGCTGCATAAACAGCCGCAGGCACCGCCAGTCGCCAGGCCACATCCATCGGGATCAGCGCCCGGTTGATCGACCCGAAGGCGCGCAGCAAATGGCTTTGGTATTGGGCATAGGCAAATGGGGCGGCGAAGATCGCGCCCATATACAGTGTCCGGTCGCCAGGCGCCCAGCCAAATCGCGTGTCGAGGATGGCGAGCGCCGCAAGCGTGAGTGCCACTGTCCAGGCCGTACCGATCAGCAACTGCCTGCGACTGTGAACCAGTATGCCTGCAGCCAGCGCGGGTTTTCCTTGCCCCTCATATTGCGGGATGTACCTGAGCACCATAAGATGTTGGCCGCGAAGCGCGACAAAGGCGAGGAAAGACCCGAACGAGAAGGCCATGGCAAATTCGCCGTATTCCTGCGGTGTCATCCAGCGCGCGAGTAGCAGAAACATCAAATAGCTGAGCCCGGCGCTCGCCACCTTGATCACCAGAGCGTTGAAGCCTTTCCCCGCCAGCTTGGTAACAATGTCATCCTGTTTTATTTGCTCCCAGAGGCGCTGCATAAGGTATCTTCACTTCCACTCGCAAGGTGACACGAAAGCCCATCGTGCCGACATTATATAGACTGTTCATCGGTCACCAGTACCTTATTGAATGTCACCAGTCCTTATTGAATATTGCCGCCTTAGGCCCTTTTGACAAACAGGATTCACAAGCGGGCTTCGGTGTGCTGATCTGGCGGGCCGGATCCTTTTATCCATCACCGTCATGATGCATCACCGTCATGATGCGCGATACAGTCTGGTGCAAACGCCGATATTGACTCATTTGCGCGGTATTCTGTAGTGTTTACAGGCTATAATTGTGCTTTACGGAGACCGCGTTGCCACGGGACACAATCGCTTTTCATCGAGCCGGGATGCATCCTATATGGTGTGTCGCAGGGCTGATGATGGCAGTGTCTTTACCGGATTTGGCAGCAAGGGCGGCTTTCCAGGCCTGTCCAACACCGAAGCAAGTTCAAGCTGACCCCTATGCGGATTTCCCGGATGTCAAAACCGAAGCCGAGAAGCGCGGGGCCCTGCATGCCGATCTGGAGTATGAGCTGGCCTCTCACAAAACCTCTTGTGTAGAGAGAGCGTCCACGGCTGTGTCCCCTGAAGGCCAACAGGGCCAACAGGGCCAACAGGGCCAACAGGATGCATACACCAGTCGCGAGTCCACGTCTGTTGCGGGGACGGGCGGCGGCACCCTCAAGGGTCAACCACCGGCACAGCCCAGCAGCACAGCCTCCGGCTATGTGGCCCTTGAGCCCAAAGCCCCTAGCGCTCTCCAGGATATTGGCGATCAGTCTGAGGTGTCCGCGGATCAGCACACACGCATGGCGCAAGCACCGCGGCCTGCAATTGGTGTTTCTGGTGCCGGACCCGCATCAGGCCAGACGCCACAAGACGCTGCCGAGGGCGGCACCCGGTTCTCGCGTGACATCCAGGGGATCGCAGAAGACTTCTTGAATGGACGGTCGCCAGGCAACACCAACCCGCACACCCAGCCCCAAGCCCGTCCGGGGCAATCCGCCAACCTGCCGACATCCGGCGCAGTTGGCGCTGATGCGCAGGTGATCAGAGCGCTTGAAGCGCGGCTGCGGGAAGAGACAGACCCTGAAAAGCGCAAACAGATCGAGGAGCAACTGGCAAAATACAAAAATTGATGCGTGGGGCGACGGGGATCACGAAACGCACCTTCTAATGGGGGAGAATATGAACGGTCTTGCAAAAATTTTTGGGGCTCTGGCCTTTGGGTCAGCTCTCGCTGTGTTGCTTTTGGGCGGCGATGCAAGCGCGCAATCCTTCAACCTTAAAAAGAAGAAAGCCAAGGTCGAGGGGCACAGCTTGGCCTTTGCCGATACAAGCCACCTGCCCAAGCTTGACGTGATTATTCCGGTTTTTGACCCGAATATCCCCTATAAAGACGACCCCGAAATATGGCCCGAGGTGCGGCGTGCCGAGGCCAACCGCTTCGCCTGGATGCTGAAAAGTGCGTTGGAAAAGTCAAACGCCTTTGGCGCAATACGCGTGACCCCCGATGACAGCGGCTTTGGCGAGCTGTACGTACACGGGGAAATCGTCAAAGCGAACGGCGAGGATATCCACCTCAAAATATCGGTGAATGATATTCGCGGACCCAAGAAAAAACTGATGCGCACAAAGACGTTCAAGCACCGGGTTCAGGAACGCTTCCATACCTCCGCCCGAACTCGGGGTACAGACGCCTATGCGCCGATTTTTGATCAGATCGCCGTGGCCATCGTTGCCAAACTTGCCAAGAAAAAAAAGAAATATTTCAAAGACCTAAAAGGCATTACAGAAATGCGCTTTGCCAACCTTTTCGGGTCTGACTATTTCGCGGAATTTGTGAAGGAAAAGCGCGGCACCTACAAACTCGTCGGCATGCCGGCAGAAAATGATCCCGTTTATGCCAAAATCCGGGCCATGCGCATCCAGGAACAATTGTTTGTGGACCAACTGCAGCCACATTACGCGACCTTCGTCGCCGAGATGAACCCGCATTATTATGACTGGCAGGAATACGCGCTTCCGGTTTCCAAGAAAATCCGAAAAGACCGTGAGGCGCGCAATCTCAGCATCGGGCTGGCGGTTTTAGGGACGGTTGTCGGTGTTGCCGCCAAGGACAACACGGTACAGACCGTTGGATTGGCGACAGCCGCTCTTGCAACGCTCAACGCGGTGCGCGAGGGCGGCCAGGTCGGTGAGGGCGTTGAAGTTCTCAACCAAATGGGCGGAAAGCTCAATTTAGACCTGGGCCCGCAGGTGGTCGAGTTTGAAGGAATTCAAACCCAGCTTCAAGGGGATGCGGTGGATCAGTTTTACGCCTATCGCAGGCATCTTTTGAAGATTTACGAAAGCGAATACACCCCAGAGGTTGCGCTTTGACGGCGCGGCATCCCGCACGGGCGGAGAGAAAACCGGGTGTCTGATCAAGATGGTGCTGCAAACGGTGACCCCGCCCAACTTAACCCCGCCGAGATTGCCTCCGCCGGGGGTGATGCGCCAACGACGACACCCCCTCAGAATGCGGCTGAACCACCGGCAGGATCAGGTTTTCAGGGACTGGACGTTGAAAAGAAACGGCGCGTAGCCGCTGCAGCACGCGGCATGGCCTATGGTGCGGCGGCGCTTGCGGTTTTGGTGATTGCGGCGGTTGTATGGGTTTCGTTGCAGTCTGGCACCGGCATGCAAGGCACAGGTCCTAAGAACGTGGACACGCCCGCACAGGCAGTGCTCAACTGCGATAATCCCGCAGACTATCAGGGCAATGACGCGCACCCGTGCACCCTTCGAAATCGGTTTCAGTCAACATATCAGCTGTTCAGCGTTGACCGCTTGCCGCCATTGCAGGCGGCGTCGGGCGAAGCCTTTGTCGCCGAGGCGCTGGCGTCGATTGAACAGCATGAAGAAAACGCGATCGCAGCATTTGATCGCTCCAATTTCACTCAGGCGGTCGAAGCGGTTGATAAAGCCATCGCCGAAGCGGATGCGCTTTCGGCTGCGATCCAGCGCGCGTATGATTATGCTTTTCGTGAGGCCGCCACAGCCTTTGAGAACAATCATGCCCCTGCCGCTTCTGAGTGGATCGCCACAGCGCTTCGCCTGGACAACACCCGTGCAGAGGCACAGGCCCTTGCGGGTCGTATCGCGGTATTGCCGCAGGTCCTCGATTTGATGACCCGTGCCGATGCGGCCGAGGTTCAGAATTTGGATGAAACCCTGTTCGATCTTTGGGGCGAGATTGTGCGCCTGGACCCGGCGAGGCATGACATTGCAGCGCGACAAAGAAACCTGGGCGCGGTGCTTCGGGAGGCCCGTCATCAGAGTTTCCTGCGCAGTGCGACGGCAGCATTGGAGGCCGGAGACACAGCAGCAGCGCGCGAGGCCCTGCAAAAGGCGCGGCGCATTTTCAGCGACCGCGACGATAGTGCGTCGCTTATGCGGGTTGTGGAGGAGTTGGAGAAAGCCAATCGGATAAAGGCGCTCTTTGCGGATGCACGGGCGGCGCAGGCGGCAGACAATTGGGGCGCGGCAGCCGAGATATATACGCAAATTCTTGCTGAAGATGCCTCGGACCAGACGGCGATCACTGGCCGCGATCAGGCACGCAAAATCATAGCCGCAACCGCGCGCGTGACGGGCATAATCGAACAGCAACACCGGCTTCAAGATGCTGCTGTGTACCAACAGGCGGTCGACATTGCCGACCATGTTCGCCCGCTGGCGCAGCACAGCCGGGCGCTTCAAAGCCAGCTGGACACGCTCGACACGGTTTTAACGCGGTGGCGGCAAAGCATGCCCGTTTTGGTGGTCTCAGACGGGAAATCGACGATTTGGGTCAGGCGCACCGGTCAGGTTGGAGAAACACGGCAAAAAGAAATCCAGCTGAAGCCGGGGCGTTATGAGTTTGAATGCAAACGTGAGGGGTATCGTTCTAAAATTGTTGAGCATTTTGTGCCCGTCGACGCGGACATCACCAGCGTGACTATCGCCTGTGATGTGCCGCTCTGACGCGAAACTGTGCGGCAGGGGAAAGTGAGAAATCCACTATGGCAAAGACGCCGACATCTTTGGCCGACTTGAAAAAGAAGAGCGGCACACCTGCGCCGTCTGCTGCAGGTCCGACGAATGACGGTGCGGCGTCTCTCAGTGCGGCGATCGGCGCAGCAAAGGGCGGACAGCTCCGGTCGCTGCTGATCGGGCTCGTGGCGGTCGCAGGGCTGTTGGTCGCCGGTTTGGTGTTTTATGTGCTGTCGACGGGGCTGGCGGTCAAAATCCTGCCGGAGGATGCCGGGCAAATTGGGTATGTGACGCTCGAGCGGGGCCTTGGCTGGGTGTCGGATGACGGCGAAGTGTTTGTGCTGGGCAGCCGCTATCAGATCGGTGTGCATGCGGATAGCTTCATCAGCACCTCGGTCGATGTCACACCAGATACCGCCCAAAGCTATATAGAAGTCACTTTAAAGCCTGTACCGGCGCAGCTTGTGCTCAAAAGCGACCCAGCGTTGGAGGATACGCGCTGGTATCTGGACGGCGCACTTGAGGCAACGCGGGCAGACCTCGCCCTTGAGCTTGAGCCCGGGGACTATCAGGTCACGGCTGATCACCCCTATTTTGAGCCGGCAACGCGCACCGTCACACTGCGACGGGCGGAAGAGAAAACGGTCGTTATTCCACTAAGCCGCGTGCAGGGCGAACTGGCCCTCAACGCCGCGCAGCAGAATGCAACGGTCATCCTCGACGACGGCGCCGTCGCACAGCTGCCGCACAGCAGCTTTGTTGCTGGCGGCAAACACAGGGTGGTCGTGCAGGCACCCGGCCATGTGCCGATCACCGACCAGATCGAGGTGACCAATACCCAGCGCCAGATCCGCCGCAATTACCGGCTTGAGCCGGTCCAATCCACGCTTCAGGTCAATGTTCAGCCCGCAACAGCGCGCATCACCCTTGACGGCCGGTCCATCCAGAACGGTGCGGTAACGCGCGTCGATGCGGGCCGCGAATACCGTCTCGCTGTGACGCAAAAGGGCTTCGTCACGGATCGCCGCCGCCTGGTTTTAGAGCCTGGCCAGGCGGAGACGGTTGATATCACCCTTGCAGAAGCACGAGGAACCGTATCCTTTGTGTCCAGGCCAGCGGGGGCCGAACTTTTTATCGATGGTGTGCGCCGGGGCAGGACCCCTGTGACCCTATCGCTCCAAACCCTTCCGAAAGTGGTGGAAATGCAGCGGCCAGGATACCGCACAGCTACCGCGCGCACTGTTCCAGAACGCGGTAAGACAACAACGGTAAACCTCATTTTGCGCACAGAGCTCGAAGCGCGCCTGCGCGAACTGCCGCCGGTGATGCTGGACCGCGTTGGCCTTGAACTCGTGCGCTTCAAGCCAGACAAAGGGGCCTTCACCATCGGTGCTGAGCGCGGCGACATCGGCCAGCGCGCCAACGAGATTTTGCGCCAGATGCAGCTCACCAAGCATTTCTATGCGAGCAAGTACGAAATTACGGTCGGACAGTACCGAAAATTTGCACCAAACGGAGGGACCGGGTCGGGCAATACAATGCCGGTGACCGGGATTTCTTGGGAACAGGCCGCAGCCTATTGCAACTGGCTAAGCGCCCAAAATGCCCTAACGCCCTTCTATGCGATCAGCGGCGGACAGGTGACCGGCTATAATATCTATGCCGATGGGTACAGGCTGCCGACCGAAGCCGAGTGGGAATGGCTGGCGCGCAAAGCCCGCAGACCAGACATGACCCCCTTTGCGTGGGGCACGCGCAAGACCATCACCAAGGCCGCCGGTAATCTGGGGGATGAAAGCGCCAAAAACACGATCCCCACCTATATTCCGCGCTACAGCGACGGATATGCGGCCGCAGCGCCCGTCGGTAGCTTTGCGGCCGAGCTCTCAGGCCTGCACGACATGTCTGGAAATGTGCGGGAATGGGTCAACGACCGCTATGCGATCATCGTGCCCAACAAGGGGGATGTTGCGGTGAATTTCTTTGGTCCCACCATCGGCGAAGGCCATGTGGTCAAAGGGTCCAGTTTCAAAACGGCGGACCTGACCTATTTGCGAGCGGCAAGCCGGGATCGGGCTACGGGGCCCGCTGATGACATTGGGTTTAGGGTTGTGCGCTATGTTTACGGCGCTGAGGACAGGTAGGAGATATCCATGACACTGCATCCTGCGCGTTCGCGCACCTGCCCCGCGCGTGACGATCAGCCAGCCACCGTCTCGTTGCATCAGAAAGTTCTGGTTGCACTGGGTGTGCTGGTCCTCGCCTATATCTATTCCGATAGCCTGTCTGCGCAGTCCGCATCCGCCCCGCGCGTATCGATCAGCCAGGCGGTCAACTTCCCCAGTGACATTTAACCGGCACCGACAAGGATTTATGACATGAAACCATCCCTGATGTCCTTTGTGGTTTTCCTCATTATCGCGGCTGTGGTGCATGGTTTGTATCTGGGCATCATTCTGCCGCAAGCCGAGCAAGCAATGAGCGCGGCGCTCCAAAGCGGTCAGTCGGTTTCAAGAAGCTGGTGGGTCATCCTGCGCGACGGCGAGCAGGAAATCGCGATCATCCTGATGTTTTACGGCATCTATCTGATTGGTCGAAGCATGTACCATCTCTGGTCCGAGAATTACCTCTTTAATGTTGACCTGTTGAAGGCGGTCGATGCCGAAGAGCACACGCTGAGCCAAATCCTGGCAGATATTGACGATCTGGAAGATCATATCAAATCCACGCCGCTGGTGCAGGCCTTGTCCGCCAGCCTGCGCCGCTATCTGATCACGGGGAATGTGCAAAATGCGTCTGACGCCGTCACCACGGCGGTGGATGCACTGGCTGTTCGTATTGAGGCCGGCAACGCGATGATCCGCTATTTGATCTGGGCGATCCCGTCGATTGGCTTTATCGGCACGGTGCGCGGTATCGGTGTGGCGCTCGCCCGGGCGGATGAGGCTTTGGCGGGGGATATTGTGGGCATGACCGGAGCGCTGGGGGTGGCCTTCAACTCGACCCTGGTTGCGCTGTGTATCAGCATTCTGCTGATGTTCCTGTTGCATGCGCTGCAAAAGATGCAGGACGACCTCCTGGTGAAAACCCAGGCTTACTGCGAAGAAAAACTCTTGGAACGCATCAGCAAAACCGCGTGAAACCTGTCATGAGCATAAGGGTGTCCCCGTGGCCGTAACGCGCAAAACCGAAAGCAGCACACTGGCCTTTCTGGACATTATCTCCTGTGGTTTGGGCGCGGTGATTTTGATCTTTCTGATCATCAAGCACAATGTTGATATCGGGTCCGAGCAGACCGACGATCTGGAAGCGCAGCTTGTCTCGCTTGAGGAGGAGGCACAGCGCCTCTCGAGCGAAAATGACCGTCTGAGACGACTCAATGCAGACGCGGAAAAGGCGGGTCAGTCGCTTGAAGACGCTCTGGTGGATGCCGAAGGTACCTTGGCATCCCTGCGGCAGCAAAATGCGTCGCTAGAGCAAAACAACAACATTATCGAAGGCGAATTGAAAGAGATCGAGACCGATATCCCGGTGGACCGGGTGGAGGTGAAGGGCGCGGGAACGGCGAATTATATTGTCGGTATGAAGGTGGAAGGCAAGCGGATCGCCATCATACTCGATCACAGCACATCCATGACCCACCCAACCCTTGATCAGGCGGTCGTCGCCAAATTTGATACGGAGGCCGTCAGGCGCCGGGCCCCCAAATGGCAACAAACGGTGCGGGTGGCGCAGTGGCTTTTGGCCCGTCTTCCCGAAGGCTCAGACTTTGCCGTGGTCGGTTTTGCCGACAAGGCCGCCTTCCTGTCGCCGGGGCCGCGCTGGTCGTCCGCCAGCAGCAGACCTGACCTGGCACAGACCATTCGGTCGGTGACGAGGCTTGCGCCCTCTGGCGGCTCCAATCTGGGCGCCGGGGTCGATATGGTGCTGGATATGCAGCCCCGCCCGACCGCCGTGTATATTGTCACTGATGGTCTGCCCACACAAGGCGCTGACCGCTGTGCGAATGCGCAATCCATCACGCCCGGCTGTCGCCAACGCCTGATGAACAAAGTTTCGCAAAAATGGCAGGCCGCCTTCCCGGGCGGCACCGTGCCGATCAATACCATCTTGCTGCCGATGACCGGGGACCCAGATGCGGTGTCGATGTTTTGGGGCTGGGCAGCACCAACGGACGGGCTCGTGCTGTCGCCGTCGGGGAGGTGGCCATGAAAACCCGTCGCCGTGACACCGATATTTTCAGCCTTTCCTTCCTGGACATCGTGTCCTGCGCCTTTGGTGCGGTGGTTTTGCTGCTCATTATCGCGCGGCCTGGCACGATCCCGGACGAGGGAGGCAGCGACAGTATGGACCTGCTCCGGCAGCTTTTTCGCGCTGAGGCCGAGAACAAAGCCATCGCCGATCTAAACGACAAGGAAAAGCTGGCGCTTGAGGGCGAAAAAAACAAAAACCGCGCGCGGGCCGAACGCCTTGAAGACGTCCGCACACTGACGCGGCAACAGGAATTCAGAGCGTCGGAATTGGCGCGCAGCAAGGCGCAGATCGAGGCACGCAAACAGCTGCTGCAGGAACTGGCCCAGATCAATGAGACGACACCAGACCCCGAGCCCGTCGATGAGGTGGGTGGGATCCCTGTGGACAGCGACCATGTGATTTTTGTGATCGATACATCGGGCAGCATGCGCAACAAATGGTCGC
>JASBSO010000193.1 GCA_030148905.1 Kordiimonadaceae bacterium
AAATTTTATCGACTTTTCCCAATGCTTCGCGCTGCACTTAGGTCACCAACCCATTTTGAACCGGATTTTTTAAAGGCCAACGCAGCGCTATTCAAGGTTGCACCTGTTGTCATAACATCATCCACCAGCAAAACCGCCTGCCCCTGAAGGGATGCAGGGTCGGTGACCGCAAAAGCCCCTGCCACGTTACGCGCGCGGGCTTTGCGGCCCAAGCCTGCCTGCGACGGGGTGTCGCGCCTGCGGTGGAGCATATCCGTCCCCACGCGAAGGCCCGACCGTTTGGACAGCTGGACGGCAAGCGTGAAGGACTGGTTGAACCGGCGCGACGCCAGCCGCGACCGGTGCAGCGGCACCGGGACAAGCACCGCGCCGGGCGGCACCTCATGGATCAGCATGGCCATCGCCCGGCCAAGCGGAACGGCCGCCTCCAGCCGCCTGCCGTGCTTAAGGCGCAAAATATCCGCCCGCACCGGCCCAGCATAGGCAAAAGGGGCCCGCGCCCAATCATAGGACGGCGGCGCGGCCATACAGCCCGCGCAAACGGCATCCTCACCGGCACCGACGGCAAAGGGGAACCCGCATAATGTACACCAGGGCGCGCTGAGAAACTGCACGTCGCGCCAGCAGGAAGGACAATAAAGGCCGGGTTCGCTGACAGGGGTGCGGCAATGCCCGCACCGCGGCGGCAAGACAATGTCCAGAACGCCTGCCCCCAGCGATTGGGCGCGCCTGAGCGTTTCTTTGAAAAAGTGCATCTCGCTTCCCGCCAATTGGTCCGGCTTTGCCGAGGCCGCGCTCTTGTCACCGTGCCAGCATCGGCGTATGGCTCTCGCATGACCGATTCGCCAGCGCCCATCATATTTGACCGCCGTGCTGAATATAGATTTTTTCAGCGGGCACAGATGCGCGCACCGACCGACTTTATCTATGCCTATTTTGGCGAAGCGATGGCGGACCGGCTGGCGATGGTTAATCGCCGGTTCGAGGCGGTGGTGGATATTGGCGGGCGCGCATTGCCTTATGCCCGCCTGCCGGCCGGTGCTGCAACGACCACCATCCCCACCTTTTGGGACCTAGAGGCCGAGGCGCTTCCGCTGACCGATCATATGGCAGACCTGGTCGTCTCTAACCTCAGCCTACACAGCATCAATGATTTGCCGGGGGCCTTGGTGCAAGTGCGCCGCGCGCTGAAGCCCGACGGGCTGTTTTTAGGGACGCTTCTGGGCGGCAACAGTCTGGCCGAGCTGCGCGATGCGTTGCTGATCGCTGAAAGCCAGATCACCGGGCGGGCCTATCCGCGCGTCGCGCCCATGGCCGATGTGCGCGATCTGGGCAACCTGCTGGGCCGCGCCGGGTTGAACCTGCCGGTCGCCGACAGCGAAACCCTGACCGTCACCTACGCGCATCTGTTTGCGTTGATGGATGATCTGCGCGCACTTGGATGGCAGAACAGCCATGCTGGCCGTGCCCGACATTTTTTGCGCCGAGACGTTATGCTGCGCGCGGCAGAGATTTATGCTGAAAAATATCCCGCAGACGGCGGTCGGATCACCGCAAGCTTCGAGGTCATCACCCTGACCGCATGGCACCCGCATGCCAGCCAGCAAAAACCCCTGAAACCGGGGTCAGGCACCATCGGCCTGGCCGAAGCACTTGCCGCAGGCCAGGACAGCAAACCCCGCTAGCGGGCCTTAGGGGCCAATAATTTCAAGATCGGGCCAGCGCTTACGCCAGTTTTTTGCGTCAATCCGCCGCCAGAACCCGGCGGCATGATCGCGCGCAGTGATCGGCGTGATGCGCAAAATATGCGCGTCCAGATCCTCAAAGCCAAAGGGGGCAAACCATTCGATACTGTCGTCGCGGCGCAGGCGCACGGAAACGGTGGTCGCCGTTTCGGCCCAATGTTCCAGCCCGTCGGACAGCGAGCGAAAGGGATCATACCCGCCAAAGTCGTGCATGTGGGCCTGGTTGCGCACTTGCCACCGCGCGCTCGGGTGATGCGCGGACAGGGCGGATTCAAACCCATAATCGTCCGATTTTTCGGCGCGCACCGGGTCAAAATACACCACATCAATATCCCCTGCAGCAAACGCGCCGAATGGGTGCTGATAGAGGCGGTCCCAAAACCAGTTGCGCACAAAGCCCGCCGAAACGAACGCCGTCGGCGGCCCCGCCGTGCGCACAGCGGCCAGCACCGCCTGCACCGCAGGGTCGTCAAGAAAGGCTTTGGCGTGTTTGGGTTCACTCACAAGAAATCTCGCAGCATGGCAACAAGCGGCTTGTCGGCAGGGGGCATGTCATAACCCGCTAAGTCAGCAACGTGCACCCATTTTGTGCGCTGGCCCTCGCGCCCCTCCACAAGGCCCCGCCATTTGCGACAGAGATAGAGCGGCATAAACAAGTGAAAGTTTTCATAGCTGTGTGACGCAAATGTGAAAGGCGCAAGACAGGCCGCCGAGATATCGATACCCAGTTCCTCCTGACATTCGCGGATCAGGGCAACCTCGGGCAATTCGCCCGGCTCGACCTTGCCGCCCGGAAACTCCCACAGGCCCGCCATTGCCTTGCCCGCGGGCCGTTCGGCAATCAGGATCCGGCCATCGCGGTCAACAAGCGCAATGGCCGCCACCAGCACCACCGGTAACGGCGCATCCAGATTGACCAAAGGCGGCGGACAGGTGTCGTCAACATACATCGCGGTATCATACCCAGTTTTATCTAAACTTTAGGGGTTTATAGACGCCCCAGGCGCTGGCTGCCAGAGTGCATCGCCGCAAACATACAAGCACAGCAGAGGAGACGCCGTCATGACGCCATTAGGCCCGATTTGGGGGTATGTGCGCACCGTCGCGCAGGATACGGGCGGCGCATCGGCCATCGAATACAGCCTGATTGCGTCGCTGATCGCCATCGGCATTGCAGGCGGCATCGGTGCGCTTGCCGACCTTGTGGCGATGTTATGGAATCTGATGATAACTGCGGTGACTGACGCCAGCGCCAGTTTCCCGTAAACCTGCGCCCAGCGTCCTTATATGGCATTTTTTACCGGGTGGGCGGCTATATTTACCGACCCCCGACCATTTGCCTCATTCGGCTGGCACGCCGCGCTTTAAACGGCAATTTGCTGCGACGGCATGTCTTGCGCCCGAGGCCGGGTATTATCGTCGCTTTCCATCCGCGTGCTGACAATCCGGCGGGCGCGCTTGACCTCGCGGTCGATATATTCAAGCTCGGCCAGCTTGTCGTCATTTTGGTCGGCAAAGCGGTCCAGCGCATCCGACACAGCGGCATGCAGCTGATCCAAAAATTTCATTTGAAGCTCTAAATTGACCTTTGTCGCAGACATGAACGCACTCCTCTTTCCGACCTGGACCCCGGTTCGAAGGAGACAATTCAAGAGGCATGCCAAAATACTGTTATAGTATAACTAGCTGCGATAATCCGCATTGATCTGGATATAGCCGTGGGTCAGATCACAGGTCCAGAAGGTCGCCTCGGCTTTGCCCATACCCAGGTCAAACCCGATTGCGACATGACCGGTTTCGATATGAGCCTTGGCATCCGGTTCGCTGTAGCTGCGCTGGACACTGCCGCCCGACGCCACCAGCTGATCGCCAATGGTCAGGCGCACCTGCGCGGGGTCAAAGTCAACGCCGCCATTGCCCGCGGCCATCAAAATACGCCCCCAATTGGGATCATTCCCGGCGATGGCCGTTTTCACCAGCGGGCTGTTGGCAATACGCCCGGCCACTGCGCGCGCGTCGTCGGTTGTTGCTGCACCCGTGACATGCACGCGGATCAGATGCTCGGCGCCTTCGCCGTCGCGGGCGATCTGTTCCGCCAAATCGGCCATGACATGGGCAAAACCATCGATCAGTGCGGGCATGCGTGGGTCATCAAGGCTGTCCACAGGGTCGTCATAATCGGCAGTCCCGGTTGCAAAGGCCAGCACCGTATCATTGGTTGACGTATCGCCGTCGACGGTCACCGCATTGAAGGACCGGGCATTGGCCTCGCGCAGGATTGCCTCCAGGCAGGGGGCTGCAATCTTTGCATTGGTAAAGACAAAAGCCAGCATCGTTGCCATGTTGGGGGCGATCATACCCGAGCCCTTGGCGATGCCGTTCACCGTGACAGACCCTGTGCCCATGCTGATCAGTCGCCCGGCCGCTTTGGGAAAGGTGTCGGTGGTCATGATGGCCCGCGCGGCATCGCGGTACATCTTCGCGGACATGCCTTCGATCACACGCTTTAATGGCTTGGCAAAGGGCCCTGCGGTGAGCGGCTCGCCGATCACACCGGTTGAGGCCAGCATGACCTCGTCCGCGTCACAGCCGACCAGGTCGGCGGTCATGGCGGCGACCCGCTCGCACGCTGTGCGTCCGCGACCACCCGTAAAGGCATTGGCGTTGCCGGCGTTGACCACAAGCGCCCGCGCTGTACCGCCGGACGCCGTCAAGGCCTGCTGGCACCACAGCACCGGCGCCGCCTTGACAATATTGCGGGTAAACAGCCCCGCTGCCTGT
>JASBSO010000200.1 GCA_030148905.1 Kordiimonadaceae bacterium
GCAGTTCATAGCCAAAGCGTGTCCGCCACAATAGAAACCACACCCCCCAGGCCAGCAAAAGCGCGAACAGGATCGACAGATTGAGCGGGCTGGCTTCCACCGGTATCCCCAGCACCGCCATCAGCTCGTGAAATTGCGGCAGTTGGGCCGCGCCCGGAAAGTCAACACTTTCAGGCATTTGGCTGCCTGCGCGCTTCATCGGCCCGGTCAGCATATAGGACAGTAGCGACGCCGCGATGAAATTGAACATGATGGTGGTGATCACCACATGGCTGCCGCGCACCGCTTGCAGATAGGCGGGAACATAGGCCCACAGCGCGCCAAACAGCGCCGCACCCACAATGCCGAACAGTACCGCCAACACCGGCACATCGCCAATCAACGCCACACCCAGTGCAATACCCAGCCCGCCCAGCATCGCCTGACCTTCGCCGCCGATGTTAAAAAGCCCGGCATGATAGGCCACCGTCACCGCCAGCCCGGTGAAGATGAAATTGGTCGCATAATACAGCGTATAGCCAAGCGAATAGGCGACCCCGTCGGGGGACGCAAAGGCCCCGGTGATCATGATGCCAAGGGCTTCAAACGGATCCTCGCCCAAAACCCAGATCACAAGACCCGACACCACAAAGGCCGCCAGCAGGTTCAGCGCGGGTAGCGCGATACCGTCGACCCAAAAGGGCAAGGCCTGAGAGCCCGGATCAGCGCGCATCTGCATGGCGCGCCTCCGGTTGCTGGTGTTGGGAAAGACCGGCCATCATCAACCCAATCTTTTGTTCGCTGGCGTCGGCGCGGTCGACAATGCCCACAATTTTGCCGTCCGCCATCACGGCGATGCGGTCTGAAATCGCCAGAAGCTCGTCCAGATCGGCCGAGACCACCAGCACCGCCGTGCCCTGATTGCGCAAGGCGGTCAGCTGGTCATGGATGCGGGTCACAGCGCCGATGTCGACCCCGCGTGTGGGCTGGCCGATAATCATGACCTTAGGGGCATGGGCAAATTCGCGCACCATCACCAGTTTTTGCTGATTGCCGCCGGAAAATTTCCCCACCGGCAGGCTGGGGTCGCGCGGGCGAACGTCCTGATCTTCGAAATAGCGTGCGGCGGTTTCGGCAATCGCCTCCCGTCGCAGCAACCCGCGGGCGTCTTCAAAGGCCGGGCGGCGATGATAGCCGAGAATGGCGTTTTCCGCCCCGCTCATGGTCTCCACCACACCGGCGCGCAGACGGTCTTCGGCCACCATACCCATATGCGCCCGGCGCTCCAGCGGGCTGAGGCCACCCGAGGCATCGGCGATTTTTTCATCCGCGATCCATAGTTCGCCAGCGCTCAGCGCGCGGGTGCCTATCAGGGCTTCCAAGAGTTCGCTTTGACCGTTACCGGCAACCCCGGCGATGCCCAATATCTCCCCGGCATGGACATCCAGCGAGATGTTTTGCGGCCCTGGCCGGTCGCTGTTGCTGTCGGTGCTCAGGCCACTGATCCGCAGCAGGGCTGCGGTTTCTGTGGCGCTTGTATCAGCGATCACGGCGCGGGTGATCCGCTTGCCCACCATGGTCTCGGCAAGCTGGGCGGCATCGGTTGTCGCCGTTGCCATGTCTCCCACAACCCGGCCGGCGCGGATGACGGTGACATGGTCGGTGACCGCCATGATCTCGTCCAGCTTGTGTGTGACAAACAGCACGGTTTTGCCTTCGCTTTGCAGCATTTTGATCAGGGCAAAAAGCTGTTTGGCCTCCGGCGGGGTCAAGACGGCGGTGGGTTCGTCCAAAATCAGGATATCGGCCCCGCGGTACATCGCCTTTAAGATCTCAACGCGCTGTTTGGTGCCAACGGGCAAGGTGTCCACCACCGCATCCAGCGGCACATCGAAACCGAATTTCTGCTCCAACTCCACCAGCGCCGGGCGTGCGGCCGCGGCAGCTTGCGCCAAGGAGGCGCTGCCCTCGGCGCCCAAAATGATATTTTCCAGAACGGTGAAGGGCTCCACCAGCATGAAATGCTGATGCACCATGCCGATACCCGCCGCCATGGCGTCGGCGGGCGATGCCAAAGCGCGCTCTATCCCGTGCACCCAGATGGTGCCGCTGTCGGGCTGATAAAAGCCAAACAGCATTTTCAATAGCGTCGACTTGCCTGCGCCATTTTCACCGACGATGCCGTGGCAGGTGCCCGCGCGCACTTTTAGCGCGATCGCGTCATTGGCCTGCACCGCGCCAAAACGCTTGCTGAGCCCCTTAGCCTCGATTGCGGGGGCCTCGATTGCGGGGGCCTCGATCGCGGGGGCGTCGATAACTGGCGCCTGAGTGGCAGACGATTGGCTATTTCCCAAGATTGCCCCCCTCCACGTCGGCGACCACCAAATCGCCCGCGACAATTTTGGCACGGGCCGCGTCCATCGCGGCGCGCATGGCCTCGGTCAGAATATCATCGTTATTGGCGTCAACGGCATAATCCACGCCGCCTTCGGCTAGGCCCAACACTTGATGGCCCGGCGTCCACTGCCCCAGATAGGCATCGCGCATGGCGTTATACACCGCGACATCGACGCGTTTCAGCATCGAGGTCAACACCCGACCGGGGGCGATACCATTTTGGTTGCTGTCGACACCGATGGCATAAGCCTTTCTGTCCTTGGCGGCTTGAATCACCCCGAGCCCCGACGGCCCGGCGGCATGAAAAATCACATCCACACCGCGCGCATATTGGTTGCGGGCCAGTTCCGCCGCCTTGATTGGGTCGTTCCAAGCTGCCGCGGTCGAGCCGACATAATTGCTGATCACCGGCACGGCGCTGCGCACATAGTCCACCCCCTGACGGTAGCCATATTCAAAGCGCTTGATCAGCGGAATTTCCATCCCGCCGATAAAGCCGACCCGGCCCGAAGTGGTGGCAAGGCCCGCCGCCACACCAACGAGAAAACTGCCCTCGTGTTCCTTAAACGTCACATTACGCACATTGGGCAGGTCAACCAGCGCATCAATAGTGTTGAACTGCCGGTCAGGATAAAGCGGGGCAACATTGCGAATGGCAACGGCATAGCCCAACCCAACGCCGATGATCAGGTCATAATTGCGGCGGGCAAAGCGCTTGAGCGCCTGCTCGTATTGGGTTTCACTGGTGGGTTCGAAATCTTTGTAATCGATGCCAAATTCGGCTTTGAACCGCTCCGCCCCGGTATAGGCGGCCTCGTTGAAGCTGGTGTCGAACTTGCCGCCAAGGTCATACAGCACAACCGCACGAAAATCGGCGGTACGGCCGGGGACGGCACACATCAACAGCATCAAAAAGGCGGGAAAAACCCAACGCATATGCGCGCTCCCAATGGCAAGACCGCATGTTTATGCAATGGTCCACAGCGCTAATCAAGGCTGCTGACCAACTGGTCAGCTATCGCCCCTCGACTCTTTTCAAGCCTGTGGGTAGAAAGGTCGCTCGGGGAGAGAAAAAAGAGGCGTCCTATGGCCGCGAGCGCAGCACCCAATGTCGTCCTGGTCGACCATCCGCTCGTTCAGCACAAACTGACCATGATGCGTCGGCAGGATGCCAGCACAGCCGAATTTCGCAAGCTGCTGCGCGAAATCGGCCTGTTTCTGGGCTATGAAGCGATGCGCGATCTGCCGCTGGGCAAGGTGCCCATCACCACCCCCATCATGGACATGGACGCCCCCGTGATTGCCGGGAAAAAGCTATGCTTTATTTCGGTGCTGCGGGCGGGTGACGGGCTGTTGGGGGCGATGCTGGACCTTGTCCCCTCGGCGCGGGTCGGCCAGGTTGGCCTCGCCCGCGACGAAGAAACCCTGCAGCCCATGCGCTATTTTTTCAAAGTTCCGCCCAATCTTGACGAACGGCTGTGCGTGGTGTTGGACCCGATGCTGGCCACCGGCAATTCGGCGGTGCGCGCCGTGCAGGAACTGAAAGATGCGGGCGCTAGCGACCTGAAATTTGTCTGCCTGCTGGCCGCGCCGGAAGGGCTGGAAACCTTTACAAAGGCGCACCCGGATGTGCCGGTGATCACCGCATCGATTGACAGCCACCTGGACGCGCACGGCTATATCGTGCCGGGTTTGGGCGATGCGGGCGACCGCCTGTTTGGAACCAAAGGAACCTGAAAAGGATATCAATTTATGTCTGTAACCAAGACATTTGTCTCGGCGGAAAGCCTCTTGGAGGACAGCTTCAAACTGGGCTTGCAAATTCTGCAAAGCGACTTTCGCCCCAAATTCATTGTGGGCGTCTGGCGCGGCGGCACGCCCACCGGCATCGCCGTGCAGGAAATTTTGGACTATTACGGGCTGAAGACCGACCATATTGCCATTCGCACGTCGAGCTATATCGGCATGGAGCAGCAAAAAGAGGTCAAGGTACACGGCCTTGAATATGTTGTTGCCAATATCGACGCCGAGGACAGCCTGCTGATTGTTGATGATGTGTTCGATTCCGGCCGCTCGATCGACGCGATTATCGCGCATTTGCGTGCCAAATGCCGCCGCAACACACCTGAGGTCATCAAAATTGCCACCGTCTATTTCAAGCCGGCGCGCAATGTCACGTCGCTGACGCCCGACTTTTACTGCCATGAAACCGACGACTGGCTGGTGTTCCCGCACGAGCTTGCGGACCTGACCCGCGCGGAAATCAAGGAATTTAAAGGCATCGACCTGCCCGATATCACACTTTGAGGCACGGGAAAGGACCCCCCATGATGGACTATGATAGCGTTCACGAGGCCGCAGACTTTGTGAAATCGAGGCTCAGCCGCGACGTGCCCAAAATCGCCATGGTGCTGGGCAGCGGGCTCGACGGCGTTGCTGACGCGGTTGAGGACGCGGTGATCATTCCTTACGAGGATATCCCGCATTTCCCCAAACCAACGGTGGCCGGCCATTCGGGCAAGATGCTGATCGGGATGCTGTCGGGCGTGCCGGTGATCTGCATGCGCGGTCGCGTGCATGCCTATGAAGGCCATCCCGATGCCATGACCGGGCTGGCCACCCGCACGCTGTGGGCGCTGGGCGTGGAGACGCTGGTGCTGACCAACGCGGCGGGCAGCTTGCTGAAGGAAGCAGGGCCTGGCGCGATGATGGTGATCACCGACCATATCAACTTTGCCGGGGTCAACCCGCTTGTTGGCCTCAATGACGACCGGATCGGCCCGCGCTTTTTCGATATGAGCCAGGCCTGGGACCCGGCGCTGACGCAAAAGCTGTTTGAAAGCGCGGCAGCCTGCGGCGAGATGATCCACAGCGGGGTGTATGTGATGGCCAAGGGGCCAAATTTTGAAACCCCGGCAGAGATTGAGATGTTCCGGCGCATGGGCGCGGGCGCGGTGGGCATGTCAACGGTGCCCGAATGCCTGACCGCGCGGCACTGCGGCATGCGCGTGTGCGGCGTGTCGTGCATCACCAATTATGCGGCGGGCATGGTGCCGGGCGAGCTGAACCACGAAGAAACCATGGAATTTGGCGATGTGGCGGGCAAAAAGCTAACCCCCATCCTCAAGCATTTTGTCACCACGATTTAGGCCCCACTCTCCAACAAGGCATCAATATGCGCGCGCACGGCGGTGCGCTGATCCAGACTGCGGGCGGCAATCAGATACCGCCGGGCGTCCTCTATGCGCCCCTGAAGCGATGCAATATGCGCCTGCGCCAACGCCGTTCCGCCGTGATGCGCGGCTTCTGGACAGGCCTCAGCACGGTCAACAAGCTGCTGCGCTGCACCGATATCGCCAATTTCGGCTTTGGCAATCGCCGCATTGACGAGGACCGCCAGCGACGGATACAGCGCCACCAGCCGACCGTAGAGCGTATTGATCGCCTGCCAGTCGGTATCCTCCCAGCGTGGCGCAAAGGCATGCACGGCGGCAATGCCCGCCTCAAGATGATAGCGGCTAAGCGCCGTGCCCGCTTTGGCGCGCCCAAGATGCGCGGCCCCTTCGGCAATCAGGCCCTGATCCCAGACCGCGCGGTTTTGATCCTTCAACAGAAGAAGCCTGCCGTCTGCGCCTGTGCGCGCATCAAAGCGCGACGCCTGAAAGCACAAAAGCGCCGCCGCCGCCGCTGCCTCGGCGCAGTGCGGGTTTTGCGCGGTCAAAATGCGTACGAGCCTTAAGGCTTCACCAGCCGTATCGCGCACCAACAGGGCGTTTTGCCGCCGGGGCGCATAGGCGGCTGTGAACATCAGATAGACGCAATTCAGCACCGTCAGGCGCCGGTTCTTTTGCTCGTCCGGCGATAAGGTCAACAGGTCGTCTGGCCCACCGGCTCTGAGCTTGCGCTTGGCACGGGCCAGGCGCTGGCCCACCGCGCTCGCCTTCATGAACATCAAATCGGCAATGTCCTTGGCGGTGAACCCGGCCCCAAGCTGCAGGCCCAGCATCATCTGGTCGCGCAGCGACAAACCCGGATGGCACGCCAGATATAAAAGCCGCAGGTCTTCATCCTGACCACCGTCGCCGTCAAAAGCGGGTGGGTCGGCACCCTGCTCGCCCTGATCGTCTGCCATGGGGGCCAAAAACGCCTCGCGCCGCAGCACATCGACGGCGCGCCGCCACGCGGCGATCTTCAGCCAGGCCAGCGGCTTGTCCGGAATACCGGCATAGCTCCAGGACGCAACGGCTTTTTCCAGCGCGTCCTGGCACACATCTTCGGCAAGTGGCAGCTTGTCGGCCCCCAACCGCGCCACCATGGCCGCCAACAGGCTGGCCCGCACCCGGCGCAAAATGGTGTCGAGACTGGTGTCGCGCGCGGGCAATCGCCTTACTCGACCTGCTGGTCGACCTCGCGGATCTCAAGCGTGCTGTTGTGCACCAGATGCGGGCAGGTTTTGGCAATGGCGGTGGCAGCGTCCATATCCTCGGCGGCGATGATCATCAGCCCGCCCAGAATTTCCGACACTTCGGCAAAGGGTGCATCGGTTACGGTGATGCCGCCGTCTGCACAGGTGAGGGTTTGGCCCGGCGTATCGATCAGCTTATGCCCGCCCTGATAGATGCCTTTTGCGCTCAGGTCTTCGACCCAGGCGACATAGTCTTTTATAATATCCATCATGCTGTCGTGGCTCAGGCCGGTATATCGGTCGGGCGCGTGGTTCAAAAGCAGCGCAAAATGGCGCATGGGTCCCCTCCTCCATCTTCGGGTTGTCAGTGTACAGGACGCCGCCTGCACACCCTAGACGAATGAGCGCATGCGATTTTGACAGAATGCACAGAAATTTTGCTAGCCCGGCCCGAAAGCCGGATCACCGAGACGCCGATTAAGACCCAATGAAGTCCGGCAGAATGCGGTCATCCCACAAAATGAGATCGCGCAGGGCGCCCCGTGCCTTGGGGTGATTGGCCTGACTATTGATTATTCCGATATACGCGACCAAATTAACGGAATGGGAGATATTTCACGAAAACTTAAACGCCGACACTACAAAGTTTCAAACGGGATGAAACTAGTACTTCATATGGTAGACTTTTTTGTCGCCGTCGCACTAGTTGTGGGATTTTACATCATACTAAATTTCTTCGACTTAAATATAAGCCGCTGGGCTCTAGAACTCCCTTGGTTCTTCCTTGTATATGTGTTTTATGCTCTGCCCGTTGCGTTGTTTTTTGTGGTGTTTAGCGGACGCACGTTGTCGATGCTTCTTTTCGGTTATTACCCAGTCAAAAATGGTAAGCGGGTTGGTCTTTTAACCAACTTTCAACGAGCCTTGTATTTTCCGGCAACAATTTATTTTTTATGGTGTATCGCCTTCTATAGATGGCTTTTCTGCAGAGATGATGTCTATGGCTTGCATTCACATTTCGATCCATTCTGCAAAATCAATCTTTGGAAAAGTGATCCGGCACTGCTTGAGGCTGGTGCAACTAACATTTAGAGACTCTAATAACTCTTGCCGCCTTCATTGGCGTCGCCGTAGGGCACCCAGATGTTTTTGATCTCGACCGCGCGCTCGAGCAGCGCCGGGCCCGCCACCTGGCCGACATCATACCAGTCATAGGCCTTGCCGTAATTGACCCAGCTGCGCTTCATATTCTCAGCGGCGGCGCGCTCCACCTCGGCGGACCCGTCCGCCGTGCCGAAATACCATATGCCCTCCACACCCAGATGGCTGGCGAGTGCGGGCAGCAGTTCGTCCTCGGTGCCGGTGACGATGTTCACCACGCCTGCGGGCAGGTCGGAGGTGTCGAAAATCTGGTACATATCGGTTGCCAGCAGCGGAAAGCGCTGGCTGGGGATCACCACCGTGCGGTTGCCCATGGCAATCGCGTGGCTCACCAGCGTGGTAAAGGCCAATAGCGGTGCGTCGTCGGGGCACTGGATGCCGATGGTGCCCACGGGTTCCTTCATCGCCAGCGCCACGCCGCGCATGGGCGGGCTGTGTACCTGGCCGTCGAACTTGTCGGCATAGGCGGCAGCCGTGAACCAGCGGTCAACCGCGTGGGCAACCTCCTCCGCCGCTTTTTTGGCGGACACGCCGGTGAGTGCGCGCAAGCGGTCGGTAAATTCGCGTTCGCGCACCGACAGGTTTTCACCGATATAATAGAGGATTTGCGCGCGCAAATGCGCCGTGGTGCCCGCCCAGCCCGCGGCCTTGGTCGCGGCCTCGACCGCGTTGCGGATATCCTTGCGGTTGCCGCGCGAGGCCGTGCCTGCATAGCCGCCCTTGGCATCGGCAATGATCAGGCTATCGCCGCCGTCGGGCCGCGCCTGCTTGCCGCCGATATAGAGCTTGGCGGTGCGGTCAACGCCCACCAGGCCGCTGCCTGCCTTGGGCTTGGCGATATCCGCCGGGGCTGGAATCGGTGCATAGTCCTTCAGGCCTGCTTCATAACGTGGCTTGAGATATGCAAGCATGCCTTCGCGCCCGCCCTCGCGGCCAAAGCCAGATTCGCGGTAGCCGCCAAAGCCGACCGCCGCATCAAACATATTGGTGCCGTTGATCCACACCACACCGGCCTTGATCGCCGGAGCGACCTCTAGCGCGCGGCCAATCGATTCCGACCAGATGGTCGCCGCCAGGCCGTAGCGCGTGTTGTTGGCAAGTGCCACCGCCTCCTGCTGGGTGCGGAAGGTCATGGCCGTCAACACGGGGCCAAACACTTCCTCGCGCATCAAAATATTATCGGGGCCAACCGAGGTGACGAGCGTGGGGGCCAGGAACACCCCGGTGTCGGGCAGTTCGCACGGGGTCTGCCAAATCTCCGCGCCTTCGTCGGCGCCAAGTTTCAACAGGCCTTCGATGCGCTCTTTCTGCACAGCGTCGACCACCGCACCCACATCGATGGATTTATCGAGGCTATGACCAACGCGCAGGCCTTCCATTCGGGCCTTGAGCTTGGCGTAAAAGCGCTCGGCGATGCCTTCCTGCACCAACAGGCGCGAGCCCGCGCAGCACACCTCGCCCTGATTGAACCAAATGGCATCCACCAGGCCCTCAATCGCGCTGTCGATGTCGGCGTCTTCAAACACGATATAAGGCGACTTGCCGCCCAGTTCGAGCGTCAGCTTTTTGCCCGATCCGGCGATTGTGCGGCGGATGACCTTGCCCACATCGGTGGAGCCGGTGAACGCCACCTTGTCCACCTTGCCCGAGACCACCGCCGCGCCGGTTTCGCCCGCGCCGGTGACCAGATTAAACACCCCTGCAGGCAGGCCAACCTCCTGGCAAATCTCGGCAAAGCGCAGCGCAGTCAGCGAGGTAAATTCGGCGGGTTTCATTACCACCGTATTGCCTGCGGCCAGCGCCGGGGCCACCTTCCAGGCCAGCATCAACAACGGGAAATTCCACGGGATCACCTGCCCCGCAACGCCGATGGCCTCGTGCTCGGGGAATTCCTCCTCCAGCAGCTGTGCCCACCCGGCGTGATGATAGAAATGCCGCGCCACCAGCGGAATGTCCAAATCGCGGGTTTCGCGAATGGGTTTGCCATTATCGAGGCTTTCCAGCACCGCAAGCTGGCGCGAGTGTTTTTGAATATGGCGCGCCAGTGCATACAGATACCGCGCCCGACCGTGCCCGCCCAGCGCTTCCCAGTCGCCCTGCGCGTCGCGCGCCGCTTTAATGGCGGCATCGGCGTCTTTTTTGGAACCATTGGCGATCGTCGCCAGCTTTTCGCCCGTGGCGGGCGCAAAGGCGTCTATGGTTTTGCCGCCCTTGGTGCGCACAAAGTCGCCGCCGATAAAGTGGCCGAATGTGCCGCCGTGGCTGTTTAGCCAGTCGTCCACCTGTGCGCGGCTTTCCGGAGCAGGGCCGTAATCAAGGCTGTCGAAATAGGATTTAACGGTCATGACACTGTCCCCCTAGCCCATCGCATGCCGGTACGTGGCCGAATAGGCACCCGTGGCATGATACTCCAACTGGCGTTCGATGTCGCTCAAAAGGCCCGACGCGCCAAAGCGAAACAGGTCGGGTTCCATCCAGCGACGGCCCAGTTCCTCTTTCATCAAAATCAGATAATTCACCGCGTCCTTGGCGGTGCGGATGCCGCCCGCGGGCTTAAAGCCGATGCGCATGCCCGTACGGTCATAAAAGTCGCGGATTTGCCGCACCATCACCAGCGACACCGGCAATGTGGCGTTCACCGCCTCGGTCCCGGTGGAGGTTTTGATAAAATCAGACCCCGCCTGCATCGCCACCACCGACGCCTTGGCCACCTGGGTCAGGTTGCCGTGCTCGCCGGTGGCCAAAATGGTTTTCATCAGGGCCGCGCCGCAGGCTTCCTTGGCGCTACGCACCTCGTCATAGAGCGCCTGCCAGTTGCCCGAGAGCACATGGCCGCGGGTGATCACAATGTCGATTTCGCGCGCACCTGCGGCAACCGAGCGGCGAATTTCCTCTAACCTTGTCTCCAACGGCGCAAGGCCCGCCGGAAAGCCGGTCGATACCGCCGCAACCGGCACGCCCGAGCCCTCAAGCGCCGCCACCGCCGTTGGCACCATTTGGTGATAGACGCAGACCGCCCCGGTGGTCAGTTTCAGGTCGTCCATGCCAAAGGCGCGCAGCAGCGCCGGGTCAACGGGCCGTTTGGCCTTACCGCACAGGCGCCGCACCCGCCCGGGCGTGTCATCCCCCATCAATGTCGTCAGGTCGATACAGCTGACCGCCTTAAGCTGCCACGCGGTTTGCGCCTCTTTTTTGACGCTGCGGCGCGTCACAATGGTGGCGGTGCGGCGTTCAATGGCGCTTTTGTTGATGCGGATCCCGTCCAGCCAGTCGGGCTGGAAGCCGGTCCCCTGGTTGATGGTTGTCGTGTCCGACATAATGCCCGTCCTTGTGTGTGCAGCCTTTGGCGAAGAGCGCGTAGTCTTGGAGATGCTCATGGCAAAATCTGACCACTTGGTCAAGTTTTACACGTCGTCAGCAGCCTTGCCCGCTGTGCTGAAACTAAAGCCAAACAGCAGCACCCCGGCAATAAAATACGCCGATGCAATCCGGTATGCGAGCCCCTCAGCCCCGCCGATATCGGGCAATGCCCAGGGTAGATACATCCCTGATGACGGCAATACCGAGTGGATCACCCCAAAAAGCGTAAACACCCCGGCCAGAAAGGCCGCACCGCCCGCGCGCTTCATTTTGTGGTCGATGATCCACACCATCATCGCGCCCCAGATCAAACTGGTAAAGATATAGCCGCGCGACAACACCCCAAGCATCGTCACCGATGCAATGGTGTCGGGGCCAACAAGCGTCAGGGCCGCCGCGTTCAATTTGGTAAAGACATCCAGCACCTTGGTATAAGCAAAATTGAGGATCGCCGGGACAATCGCAAACAGCATCGCCGGCGCGTGTCGCACATCGCCCGAGGCAAAGGCCAGCCGCAAAATGTCGGCGGCCACCACCAGCAAAATCGGCTTCAATACCGCATCGGGGATCAGCTCGGAGGCAAAGGCGATCACGCCCAGAAACCCGCCCACGCCGATGACGGTGCCCACACCGAGCGAATAATTGGTGCCCGCGCCCATGCGCTTATAGGTCGGATGCCCGAAATAGGGTGTGGTTTGCACCACCCCGCCAAACAGTGCGCTGATCGCGGTGGTGGCGCTGTCCAGCCGGACGGTGGTTGCGGGGTCAAACTCGTCCCCCACCACGCGCGCACCCGCCACCACATTGATCGAGGAGGACGCGATCAACAGCGCAAAGGGAATGATGATCCCCAAATAGCCGGTCACGCTGCCAAAGATCGCCGTCAGGCCAGAGAGCGTCGGCACCGGCAAAGCAGGCACCAGGTCGGGCACCGCGCGGGCGACATAGCCGTCAAAGCCGACCCCGGCGAAGACGTAAAACAATATCGTTGAGACCAGAATGGCGATCACCGCCCCCGGCAGCGCAAAGGGCAGCCGGTGCCCGGCAATCAGGCTGTAGGCCATAATTGCAAAGGACACGAGGCCCACCTCGGGCAGTTGAAACACGCCGAAAATCGCCTCGGCCCCCAGCCACACAGTGGCAATGCCGCCCATGACCACGATCAGGGCAAATTCTGGGATTTCGCGCTGGATCAGCCGCCCGATGAACGACAGGCCAAATTTAAACGCCGCCATCCAGAAGGTGGCCGCCATGCCGATAAACCACGCGGTCTCAGCAGCGGCGGCGCGGTCCATGGTTTCCAGCGCGATCGCATAAGCCGGGCCCATGATGAAAAAACACATCCCGAACACCGTCGGCAAATCGATACCGAGCGGCAGCGCGGTCATATTCAAATTGCCGGTTTGGCGCACCAGGCGGCGGGTGTAGGCCACGAACAGCAGGTTGCCGACCAGAATACCGACAATCGCACCGGGGATGATGCGGCCAAACACCAGATCGCGCGGGAAATCGAGCCCGATCAATATGCCGGCGAGCACAAACAGGTTCACCACACAGTCGAGGAAAAACGCAAAGCCGGCGTTGATATCGCCCGACACTCGGTCGGCTTGACCGGTAAGCTCGCGCACCGCGTCCTGGGATCTCTCGGTCATAGGTCTAATTCAATCCTGTTGGTCGCTCGGACGGGACGGTCACCGCCGCTTCAAAGGCACGAAAACGCTGTTCAAGCGTCCATTCGAGCGCCGCTTTTGGCGAGGTGTTGACCAAATCAAGGCACGCTCCGGTTGGAGTGCCGCCCGCCATCAGCGCGCTCATACATGCCGGGGTCCGGTAAAGCGACGCCCCGTCGACAAAGCTATAGGCCAGACTGTTACGCGACGCACGTTTGAGTTGAAAATACCCCACACCAAAATCGGTCACCGCGCGCATATATTCCGACGTCAAGTCATTGCGTGCCACACCTTCGTCGTCGGTGTTGAAAATCACCGGCACATCATAAAGCCGGTACAGATGATAGGCATGGTCACGGCCCGATATGCCCAAAATCGCATCGCTGGACGTGATGTTGATTTCTACCGGAATGCCGCGCTCGCGCATCAGGGTCAAAAGTCCGCGACTGTCGTCTTCATAGGCCACCGCTGTGCCGTGCCCGATGCGAAGCGCATGGCCCGTCTCGATGGCAGCACGAATATGAAAGCGCAGATTTTCCGGCCGCACCTGACCCAGCGCCAGCTCGCCCGCATGCAGCGTCACTTTGCGCGCGCCCTCGGTTTGGTACAGATGGTCGATCATCGCCATATGCTGGCGGTAATCGCGCAGCGCCCGGTAACCATGCTCGGGCGCCACAAGATTGAGGCCAACAAGCCTGGGCTCAGCCGCCATCGCCGCCCAGCCCAGCGCAATTTGCGCAAAGACATGCGCGGGTTCAAATTCGCGCACCACCTGATGCAGCAGGTTGATTTTGACATCGCAGCCGGGCGAAGCGTCGGGCGTCCCACAACCCAGCAGCATATCTTTCTCGCGGTATGCGGCGTCAATCTCGCCGCGGATATGGGCCACCAACCGTGCGCGCTCTGCCCCAAAGGGCGAGGCCATCAGCGCCGCATGGTCGCGCGCCACGTCGCCTGTCATCTCAAGCCCGGCGACAAGCGGAAAAAGCTCGGGCAGTACGATGGTGTGCATCAGCTCAAGATACAAAATATTTTGCCGCCCGGCACGGTCGGCCACCCGCGCCAGCATGTCGCCAAACCGGTGCGGCCGGCTAGCCATGCGGAAGAAGCTGTCAAAAAACTGGTCGGACCCCGACCAGCCCGCATAAGGGACAAAATCGCGCAGCGACAAGCCGTCGATAACCCGGTCCCGCCAAATGGCGTTTTCCTGAACGGCTTGCACGGTTTTCAGGCCGCCGTCGCACGCGCCCCCGGCCCCAGACGGCGGGTCAACAATCGCGGGTTTGTCCAGATCGATGCAATACCCATCCTCGGCCGCCCACTCCAGCCAGGTTTCGGCGTAAATCGCCCCCTGCAGATGGTTGTGAATGTCGCCGCCCTTGGGAAAGGCCTGCATGAACGGCCGCGCCCAGCCGCCGGTAAAGGCCTTATCCATTGCCAGTGCAGCAAGCCGGGCCTGCCGGTCCAGGTCGCTTTGCCCCATAGCGGCGGCGCTCGTCAGCACAAGCGCCACAAAGCCCGAAATCACTCTCGACATCATGCTGTCCCTCTCCCCTTCAAAGGCAGCGAAGTGGTGAAAAAAGAACTTGCACCCGCAGCACATGAACCTTAGCCAAGACGGGCAAAAGCGTATCGCTTGGGTGGACTTGGTGTAAAGGGGTTGGGCCGGATGGCAAAGCTTTATTTCTATTACTCGGCCATGAATGCCGGCAAAAGCACAACCCTGCTGCAGGCGTCGTTTAACTACCGCGAACGCGGGATGAATACGCTGATTTTTGCCGCCGCTATCGATGATCGCTACGGCGACCCGAAGGTGACCTCGCGCATTGGGCTTGAAGCCGACGCTCGGGTGTTCGGCAGCGACACTGACCTGTTTCAGGCGATCACCGAGGAGCTGAAGCACCGGCCCCTGCACTGTATCATGGTGGATGAGGCGCAGTTTCTGGTCAAAGATCAGGTGTTTCAACTGGCCTCGGTGGCCGATAAGTTGAAAATTCCGGTGCTGTGTTACGGCCTGCGCACCGATTTTGTCGCCAACCTGTTTGAGGGATCAAAATGGCTCTTAGCACTGGCGGATGAGATCAGCGAGTTGAAAACCATTTGCGTGTGCGGGTCAAAGGCGACAATGAACCTGCGCATCGACGAAAACGGCAAGGCCGTGCGCGAGGGCGAATCAATCGAGATCGGTGGCAATGACCGCTATATCGCCTTGTGCCGCCGCCATTTTATGGAACGCCTGCACGGCCCCGCCCCCATCGACGCAGATTGAAACCGTGAAGGCTGACCAAACGCCTTATGCCGCGAACCCGGCGAGCGACTTGACCTCCAGATAATCCTCAAAGCCGTGCGCACCCCATTCGCGGCCAAGGCCCGATTGTTTATAGCCGCCAAAAGGCATGGTAAAATCGAGGCTGGCGCCGTTGATGAGCACCATGCCAGTGCGCAGTTGCCGCGCCACACGCTTGGCGCGCTCCGGATCGCCAGAATTGACCGCGCCCGAAAGGCCGTACACCGTATCATTGGCGATGCGCACCGCCTCATCTTCATCCGCGTAACCGATGATCGCGAGCACGGGGCCAAAAATTTCCTCGCGCGCGATAGTCATATCGGGGGTGACGTGGCTGAAGACCGTAGGCTGCACATAATAGCCGCCCTCGGGCGCGCCCGAGGGCGGCTCAAGCCCACCGCACACCAGCCTGGCCCCTTCGTCGATCCCCTGCTGAATGAGGCTGCGCACCTTTTCAAACTGGGCCTTGTGCGCGATCGGGCCGATACGCACGTCGTCGTCCAGCGGGTTGCCAACCTTGAGCTGGGCCACGGCAGCGGCGGCGATCCCTGCGGCCTCGTCCATTTTGTTGTGCGGGACCAGCATGCGCGTCAACGCATTGCAGCTTTGCCCGGTGTTCATCATCATACCGACCGCGTCGCGCGCCACCACGGTGGCAAGGTCGACATCGTCAAGGATGATATTGGCCGACTTGCCGCCAAGTTCCAGCGCCACGCGCTTGATCGAGCCCGCCGCATTTCGGCTAACCGCCGCGCCCGCGCGGGTGGAACCAGTGAGCGACATCATGTCGATGTCGGGATGCGCCGACATCGCCTCGCCCACCACCGGGCCTTCGCCAAAGACAAGGTTAAAGACACCCGCTGGCACGCCTGCCTTATCCAGAATCTCGGCAAAAATCAGCGCCGAGGTGGGGGTGATTTCGCTCGGCTTCAAGACCATGGTACAGCCGGTGGCGAGTGCGGGCGCCACTTTGCAGGTGATCTGGTTGATCGGCCAGTTCCAGGGCGTGATCATCCCCACGACGCCAACGGGTTCGCGCGCCACCAGATTGCCGCCGTGCTGGGTTTCAAATTCAAATGTTTCCAGTACACCGCGCGCGGTGATCAGATGCGCCATGCCCGAGGGCGCCTGCGCCTTTTCGGCCCAGCCCTTGGGCGCACCCATTTCCAGGCGGATAGCCTCGGCCATGTCCATGAACCGGTTTTGATATTCACCGATGATCCGGTCCAGAAGCGCCATGCGCTCTTCGCGGCTGGTCTGGGCAAAGGCCGGGAACGCCTTGCGCGCAGCCTGGACCGCCTGGTCAAGCTCGCCCGTGGTTCCGCAGATCATGGTGCCGGATTTTTCACCCGTTGCCGGGTCAAACAGGTCGCGCGTGTCGCCCGCGCCGTTCACAAATGTGCCGTCGATATAGTGCTGCGTGATGGTGCGCATGATGATGTCCCTCCCCGAAACGCTTAAGCCAGGCCGCGCTTGGCCAGCTGTTTGTGAAACCAGCGCGGAAACAACCGCTGCAGGAAAAAGATACGCTTGGCATCCGGCCCCACCAGAATATGAAATTTACTGTCCGCAATGCCCGACAAAATCTGATCGGCCGCCTGATCGGGCGTCGAATGCACGGCATTTTTCTTGAACCGCTTGGCAAATTCGGTCGTGTCGGCGTCGCCGTCCATAGTGTGGCGGTGCCGCCCGTTGGAGACAATCCCGGTATCGACACCCCCGGGGTGCACCGAATGCACCGACACGCCGGTGCCCTGCAGTTCATGATCGAGCGATTCGTTAAACGCCTTCACCGCGTGCTTGGCGGCGCAGTACATTGACTGGGTCGGCAGCGAGATATGCCCCAATATCGAGGACACATTGACGATATGGCCTTTGCCGCGCGCCTTCATATGCCCCAGAAATGCCTTGGTCCCGGTCACCACACCCCAGAAATTGATGTCCATCAGCCAGTCCATATCGGCGTCGCTCAGCTGGTCGATGGGGTCGGTCAGACTAACCCCGGCATTGTTGAACACCGCGTCAACCCCGCCCAGCGTCTCGATCGCCTCGCCCGCGACAGCGCGAAAGGCATCGCGGTCGGCGACATCCAGCACGCGGGTATGAATGCGGTTGCCCGCCGACTTCAGATCGGCCTTCACCTCCTCCAGCGCATCGGCGTTGATATCGGTCAGAAACAGCGTCGCCCCGTCTGCCGCCAGCTTTTTCGCCAGCGCCAAACCAATGCCCGACGCCGCCCCGGTGATGAAGGCGGTTTGAATCGCGCCGCTCATGCCGCTGTCTCCTGATTCGTAAAATTGACAGAATCCTGAATGAATCGCGCCATATCCGCAATCGCCTTGCGGCTTTCGGGCATAACCGCCGCGCTCATTTGAAAATCATGGTGCATGTTTTTCCACACGTCGCAGCGGATCTGCCCGCCCGCAGCGCGCACCGCCTCGGCCAGCCGCGTGCTGTCATCGCGCAGCACTTCGGTGGAGCCAACCTGTGTAAGGATGGGCGGCAAGCCCGACAGGTCACCAAATAGCGGTGAAACCTCGGGATCGTCCAATGCCAAGCCACCCGCATAAATCTCGCCCGAAAGCGCCAATGCCGCGCCGTCGATCATCACGTCCTTGTCCTGGTTTTCGCGCACGCTGCCGCTGCCGCCGGTCAGATCAAGCCAGGGCGATAGCAGCACAATCCCCGCCGGAAGCGGTACGCCCTTGGCCTTGAGGCGCAAAGCGAGTGTCATGGTCAGCCCCCCACCCGCAGAATCGCCCGCAAGGATCACCCGGCCTGGGTCCACCTCGTCCAGCAGGCGGCGATACGCAGCAAGCGCCACATCGCCCTGCTGCGGGGCGGTGGCCTCGGGGGCAAGCGGATAGTCCAGCATCAGCACCCGCGCGCCGGTCGCCGCCGACAGCCGCCAGGCAAAATCGCGGAACTGCACCGGCGAGCCCCACACATAGCCGCCGCCGTGGCTGTACAAAATGGTCGCGCTTTGGTCTGCGCCGTGGGCAATCACCCATTCGGACATGCCGGGATAGCCTTCTGCCGCGACAATCACCGCCTTGCCCTCGGCATTGAACGGCTTGGCGTCGCTGACCTTATCCAGCGCGACGGCAAAATGCTTCATGCGCGCCTCCAGCGGCTGCCCTTTGACGGGCTTGCGAAAAATTGAATAGATGGTGCGGCGAACCAACCACGCGCGCAGCGACATACACTCTCTCCCTGACATCGTCTGTCAAGCTTGACACCCTGCGGGACTAGACTCAAGAGTTTGAATATTGGGTTATGCTGTAATGCCGTGCTGCATGAAATGCGCAATATCTTTAATAGCCCTTTTCCCTTCCGGGATAACCGCTGCGAGAAAATGCCAATCATGGTGCATGTTCGGCCATATATCGCACCGAATCTGCCCCCCAGCCTTGCGAACACGCTCTTCTAACCGAATACTATCATCTCTTAACACCTCGATACTGCCAACCTGCACGAACATTGGAGGCATGCCCGTCATATCCCCGAAAAGCGGGGAAACTTGAGGGTCATCAGGAGAAAGGTCGCCAATGTATCGCCCCGCAGCGATCCGAAGGGCATCAGGATCAAGTGAGACATCCCTCGCGCGGTTTTCTTCTACACTTTCTCCAGATAAGGTCATATCCAACCAAGGTGAAATCAAACACACCCCTTTGGGCAATTTTGCACCTCTATCGCGGAGTTGCAGTACAAGGGCTAGGGCCAACCCTGCTCCAGCTGAGTCACCAATTACAAATATCTCTCGGTCGCCCTCTTGCCGTGAAATTTTCTCAAAAGCATTATAAGCAACTTGTAATTGCTCGGGTGCTTTGGCCTGAGGAACCAGCGGATAATCGAGCGAGAAAAATTTAGCGTTTGTGTGCTTTGTCAATCGCCATGCAAAGTCACGAAAATGCCTCGGATGGCCCCAAGTATATCCTCCTCCGTGGCAGAAAAAGACAAGCGCACCACTCCCAGCGCCATGAGCCCAGACAAATTCGCTGTCACCAGGAAATCCCTCGGCATGGACAATATGTGTCTTACCCCTAACGATAGCAGACTGCCGCTGAGTAATCTCATCTAGAGCAACATATAGCTTGCTCATCGGTTCACCGACCAAAGCGCCTTGGACTGGTCGATAAAAAAGCCATCGCATCAGTTTACGTGCAATCCATGCGCGAGCAGGCATATATTCCCCCAAAGGTTAGACTCATTGCGTAATTCGACCTGACGCACAAGTCACTTTGACATCACGCAGAGTGGTGCTAGGCGGAATATCGCAGTTATTCAGGAGCTTTCAATGACCTATACGATGTTTGGTGCCCCCCTCTCGCTCTATAGCGGCAAGCTTCGGTGCTATTTCCGCAAAAAAGGGGTGGCGTGGCAGGAAAAACTCCCCAGCCATCCAGATCATTTCACCAAGGTCATGCCCGCCGTGGGCCGCATTGTACTGCCGACCGTGCTGGCCGACGACGGCGAAATCCTGCAGGACACATCCGATATTATCGACACGCTGGAAGCCCGCCACAGCGACAATCCGGTGATCCCCAATGGGCCGCTTGGGGTGATTGCGCTGTTGTTGGAGACCTTTGGCGACGAGGCGCTGTTGCGCCCGGCGATGCACTATCGCTGGAACTTCCGCGACACCAATGACCCGTTCCTGACGCTGGAATTTGCCCGCTCGATGAACCCCAAGGCGACGCTTG
>JASBSO010000207.1 GCA_030148905.1 Kordiimonadaceae bacterium
AAGGCGGCGCTGGCGGTTCCGCCGTCGGCAAAACCACCCAAACCTGTTTCTACAGACGGGCCGAGTGCGCCCCCCATTGTGCCCACAGCAACCCATGACGCCTTGCAAGGGGATGGCCAGGCGGCAAGCACGCCTGCGGCAAATGATGCCCCAACTGCGGCGCCCCCCAAAAAGGGAAGACCGCCGCGTGCCTGGTCGAAGGTGGATGCAGAGGTGGACCTCGAGTCGCTCAAGGCGGCGGGCTATATCACCCCGGATATGCCGACCAATCTTCTGTCTGAAGAGTTTCGCATTATCAAACGCTCGCTGGTGCTCAAAGCCTTTGCAAAGGGCGATCACGCGATCAGAAACGGCAATATGATTTTGGTCTCCAGCTCGAACCCGAGCGAGGGCAAAACCTTTTGTACCATCAATCTGGCGCTATCGATCGCGACCGAGCAGGACGTCACCGTGTTGTTGATCGATGCCGATTTTTCAAAGCCTGATGCGCTGAACCGGCTTGGCATCAATGCTGGCAAGGGGTTGATGGACATCCTTGACGATCCGTCCATTTCGGTGGGCGAATGCCTGGTGCGTACCAATATTCCCAATCTGGTTTTGTTGCCGGCAGGCAGACCGCATAATTTGGGCACAGAGCTATTGGCCAGTGACCGCATGCGTGAGGTCGCGGAAGAGCTTGCAACCCGGTATCCGGACCGGCTGATTATTTTCGATTCCCCGCCCGCACTCGCAAGTTCGGCTGCATCGGTGCTTGCACTCCATGCGGGTCAGGCTGTGTTTGTGATTGAGGCGGAAAGGACCACCGAAGCACAAATCAAAGAAAGCCTAAACCTGCTCAGCGAATGCGAGCATATCAACCTGCTGCTCAACAAAACGCGCTTTAGCGGCAGCAACACAAAATTTGCGACATATTACGGATATGGTGCAAAATAGTGCTGCGCAGGCAGGGTGTGTTTGCGTCAATCCTTTGCCTGCGTGCCCGGCCCGCCTTTGCGGCGGTGGTCATTGCCCTGCTGTGGTTTGACCACGGTCCGGTGCGGGCGCAAATCACCCCTCAAACCCCCAACCAGCCGGCCGTTGAAATCTCGCCGCGCATTAATCTGGAGGTCACAGCCACCGATAATGTGTTTCTAACCCCGGATAACCGCGAATTTGATCTGGCGCTGATCGCGTCGCCGGGGATCAATATCGGGATCGAAGGGCGCCGCGTTCAGGCATCGGTCGATTACGGCCTTGATTATCTGTATTTTGTTTTGGACGGCAGCACCGACATTCGTCCACGCGCCTTTGCCCTGGTGGATGCAGAACTGATCGACAATCGGTTTTTTGTCTCCGGCCGCGCCAGCGTCCAGCAAACCTTTCTGGACCGAACGGCAAGCCTATCGGGCTCGAACGCCAATATTTCTGACAACCGCCGCGCGGTTCAAAATTATTCGGGCGAGGCGCGCCTTTTGGGCCAGTTTGCCAATTATGCCGACTGGAATGTGACCTATAATTATGGGTTGCAACTGTCGCCGGCAGATGACCTGACCGACGATACATTGCCCACGACATTTTCAGACTCGCAAAACCAGGAACTGTCCATCGAGGTCGACACCGGTGACCGGTTTGGCAAATTCGGGGGGCGCATCCGCGCGACGGCGCAGCGGGTGTCGCGGTCCTTGACCGATTTGGATTTTGAAAATGACCGTCTGACCGGCGAACTGAGTTACCGCCTGGACAGAACCTTCTCTGTGTTTGCGTCGACAGGCATATCGCGCAACAGCTTGCAAAGCACTGCCGCTGGGGGTGACGGGTTTGCCTGGGATGGTGGGTTCCGGTGGGCACCGTCGCGGCGAACAGAATTTGAAGCGCGCTATGGCCGCGAAGGGCCGCGCACCACAGCTCTTGTTCAGGGCGTTTTCCGACCCGGCAGGCGGCTGAATTTTACCGTCAACTACACCGATCAGGTGACAGCAAACAGCTTTTTGCAAAACACCGGGCTGACCAATCTGCAATTCGATGACCGATTGGGCATTACCGACCTGACAGGCATCCCTGTTGACCAAACCAATCCCGCCTTTACCCTGAGCGATATTGATTTCAGGCGGCGCGCGGCAGACATCGGCATTCGCTGGCAGAATTTGCGCAATATCATTTTTCTCACCGCGTCTTTTGAAGAGCGTATTTTTGACAATGAGACCGGTACATCTTCGAACTGGGGGGTGTCGGCTGGCTATGACCGAAGGTTGACGCCAAAGTCTGATGCACGCTTTTCCGCAAGTTATCGGCGTAATTTGTTTGAGGGCAGTGACCGGGTCGACAACGTAGTTATTGCGTCTGCTGAATATTTGTATAATTTTTCACGGTATTTCGTGTTTAGAATCGGTTATGACTTTAGCGTAAGACAGTCGAACGACGAGACCGGCGACTTGCTGGAAAATGCGCTTGGTCTCGAATTGCGGGGAGTTTTCTGACGCCCAATGTATGAAGTTTTCTACAATTTAAACGGTCGACCTTTTCAGCTTACTCC